>CAYQBA010000049.1:11796-26565 GCA_964415605.1 uncultured Anaerolineales bacterium
GGCTGCAGCGCCCCGTGACGATCGCCCACGCCGGCGACGGGTCCGGCCGGCTGTTCGTCGTCGAGAAGAACCTCGGCCGCGTGCGCATCATCCGCGACGGGCAGCTCGTGGCCCGGCCGTTCCTCGACCTCCGGACCAAGATCAACGCCAACGGCAACGAGAAGGGGTTCCTCGGCATCGCGTTCCACCCCGACTACGCGACCAACGGCTTCTTTTATGTGAACTACACCGCGGCCGCCCCCACCCCGCGCCCCGGCCTCGACGGCGTGACCATCGTCGAGCGCTACACCGTGTCGGCGGCCGACCCCGACGTCGCCGATCCCGCCTCCGCCAAGCTGATCATCACCTACGAGCAGCCCTTCAGCAACCACAACGGCGGGCACCTGGCGTTCGGGCCCGACGGCTACCTTTACATCGGCGCCGGCGACGGCGGGAGCGGCGGCGACCCCGGCAACCGCGCCCAGAACCGCCAGGAGCTGCTCGGCAAGATGCTGCGCATCGACGTCGACGGCGGCGACCCGTACGCCGTGCCGCCGACCAACCCCTTCGTCGGCGACGCGCGCTCCCGGCCCGAGATCTGGGCCCTGGGCCTGCGCAACCCGTGGCGCTACGCCTTCGACCGCGCCACCGGCGACCTCTACATCGGCGACGTCGGCCAGGGCACGCTCGAGGAGATCGACTTCCAGCCGGCCGGCAGTCAGGGCGGCGAGAACTACGGCTGGCGCATCATGGAGGGCGACCGGTGCTACAACGCCGGCACGTGCGACCGGGCCGGCCTGACGCTGCCGGTGGCCACGTACGGCCGCAGCCAGGGCGTCAGCGTCACCGGCGGCGAGGTGTACCGCGGCGCGCGCCACCCCGATCTCGTGGGCCTGTACCTGTATGCCGACTACGGCAGCGGCAACGTCTGGGGCCTGAGCCGCGACGGCGAGGGGCGCTGGCGCAACGCCATCGTGGGCAACGTCGGCACCGGGACCACCACCTTCGGGCACGACGAGGCCGGCGAGCTCTACCTCGCGCTCGACAATGCCGGCGAGATCCGCCGGATCGCCTCGCTGGGAGCGGGCGACACGGCGACCCTGACGCCGACCGCGCGCCCGACCGACCCGCCCACCCCGGTCGAGCCCACGCCGACCGCCCAGCCGACCGCCACTCCCACCGGCAGCGTGTCGCCGACCCCCACCCCCACGGCCACGCTGCCGCCGTCGGGGCTCGTCGCGCCGGGCGCCACGCCGGCGCGGCTGGACCAGACGTTCACGTTCACCGAAGGCCCCGCCGCCGACGCCCGCGGCGACGTTTACTTCAGCGACGTGCGCCAAAGCCAGATCCACAAGTGGACGTGGGCCGACGGCCGGATCGCGCTCCACCGCGCCGACACCGGGGGCTCCAACGGGCTGTATTTCGACAGCGGCGGGCGGCTCGTCGTCTGCGAGTCGACCGGCCAGCGCATCGTGCGCGACGACCTGGCGGGCAACGTCGCCGTCCTCGTCGACCGCTTCAACGGCCAGCCCTTCAACGCCCCCAACGACCTGTGGGTGGACCCGCGCGACGGCGTTTACTTCAGCGACCCGGCCTACGGGCTGCCAGCCGGCTCGCTGCCGCAGGACGGCGAGCACGTCTACTACATCCCGCCGGGCGGCGGCCCGACGGTGCGCGTCACCACCGACCTCGGGCGCCCCAACGGGATCATCGGCACCCGCGACGGCACGCTGCTCTACGTCGCCGACCCGGGGCGCGCCCAGATCTTGCGCTATCGGCCGCAGCGAGACGGCACCCTGGCCGACCGGGCGATCTTCGTGCCGGACCGCGGCGCCGACGGCATGACGATGGACGAGCGCGGCAACGTCTACCTGGCCAACCAGGGCGTGTGGATCTACGCGCCCGACGGCACGCTGCTCGACCGCATCGCCGTGCCCGAAGCGCCGACCAACCTGACGTTCGGCGGTCCGGCCTTCCGCACGCTGTTCATCACGGCGCGCACGTCGGTGTTCACGCTCGAGATGACCGTCCGGGGCGCGCACGCACCCGGGCCGGCCAACGGCCCGTGGCGGAACTTCCTGCCGCTGCTCCAGAAGGTGTTCGGGCCGGGCTGAGCAGCGGCGCGGGCGGGCGCCGGCGCGGCGGTCGCGTGCAGCCCGTGACCGTCACCCCTTGGCGGCGGGGCTCGGCACGACCAGGATCGCGATGTCCAGCGCGTTCATGACGCCGCTCGTCACGTCGTCGAGCAGGAGCCGGCCGAAGCCGCGGGCCAGCGTGGCGCCCACGACCACCAGGTCGTAGCCGCCGGCCCGCACCTCGGCGTCGATCTCGTCGAGCACGAGGCCGCGGCGCACCTTCAGCGTGGCCGCGACGCCGGCCTCCGACAGGATCCGGCGCGCCTCGGCCAGGTGCCGGCCCTCCGGCGTGTCGCGGGCCACGAGCTCCTCGGCCGTCGCGTCCAGCCACGACGCGTCGGCGTCGCCGCGCAATACGACCTGCGACAGCACGTGCAGCACCGTCACCGCCGGGCCGGCCGCGGCCGCCAGCGGCGCCGTGAACGCCACGTCGTGCAGGCCGGGCGCCCCGCCCGCCGTGCAGACGAGGACCCGCCGCAGCCGCTGCGACGCCGCCCGTCCGACCAGCACGGCGCACGGAGCGTCGCGCACGACGCGCGACACCACCGACGTCCCGATGAACCGCGCCAGGCCCCGGCGGCCCGGGTCGCCCAGGACGACGAGGTCGTAGTGCCCGCCCTCGGCCTCGACCAGGATGGCGTCGACCGCCCGGTGGTGCACGACCTTCACCATGGCGTCGATGCCGGCGTCGGCCATCCACGCCTGGGCGTCGGCCACCGACCGCTGGATCGCCGCGGCCTGGCGCTGGCGCTCGATCACCCCGAACACGGTGACGCGCATCCCGGGCAGGGCCAGGATCGGCGCGGCGAGCTGGGCCGCCTGCATGGCCATCGGCGAGCCGTCCAGACAGATCAACGTGCGCATCGTCTTGACCTCAAATCCTCGAACAAGGCGCGGGATCGATGGCGACCCGGTCGCCGGTCAATCCTCTGAAGTCCAACGACCGCCGCACGTCCCCCATGCTACACCACCAACAACAGGATCGGCATCCCCACCAGCGCCAGCATGAACGCCGCCAGGCTCCGGCGGTCGGCCGTGATGGCGCCCACGGTCCGCAGGATGCCGCGCTCGAACGACCGGTACGACACCGACAGGATCAAGAGCGCCGCCCCCGCGGCGCCGAGCATCTCCACCAGCACCACCGTGAAGCTGGCGGGATTGTCCATGAGCAGCGAGACCAGGAGCGTGTCGACGAACGTCGTCACGTTGGCTCCCAGGATGTACGGGATGACGTTCTCGACGCGCACGTAGCCGCGCGCCGACAGCGGCACGAGCAGGCCCAGCGACACCGACACCGACATCGACACCAGCGTCACCGCCATGCCGAGCCCGAACATCACCGCCGGCCGGTACAGCAGCCGCGGCGTGGCCTCGAACCGCGTGCCGCCCAGGCTCATCTCCGGCAGCGCGCGGTCGGCCAGGCCGAAAGCCGCCATGATCACCCCCACGCCCGCCACGAACACGAGCGGCCCGTCGAGGCGCGCGGTGATGGCGGCGACGATCGGGTCGTAGATCACGTCGAGCACCGACATGACGTGGGCCCCGCCCGCCACGTGGAGGCCGTCCAGCCAGCCGCGCGTCAGGACGGCGTAGCCGAGCGCCAGCGCGACGATCTGCTGCGACCACGTCGTGAGGAGCGAGATGAGCCCCATCCCCAGGCTGCGGCCGGACTCGTGGCCGCGGAGCTTGTAGAGGAACCCGATGAACAGGACGATGAACGACGCCCCCATCCGCGAGCCGCTGATCATCAGGAACGCCTGCCTGACGTCCAGCGCCCCGGCGTCCAGGAGCCCGAGGGCCGCCGCCGCCACCGGCGACCCGCTGAGCACGAGATAAGCCCCCAGCCAGCCCAGGCCCATGGCGTTGACGGGGTGGCGGATCAACGCCGCCTCGCGAACCACGGGCGCGAGCGTGCGGGCGCCGGTCTTGAGGAGCTGGATGGCCAGCACGAACAGGAAGAGGGCCACCAGCGCGAAGAGCGCCTTGCGCAGCAGCGGCAACCGCGACCCGGGCGGCCCGGCCGTCACCGCCGCGTCTCCGTTCCCGTTGGCCGCGACACCACGCTATCCGTCCGCCCGGCGGGGTATGCCGCGGATCGACCGGGGGCCGGCGTGGCCGGCGCAGCGGGGGCGGCCGCCCAGGCACAGATCGGGCAGCGCGCGGGGTCGTGCCCGCGCGCCGGGCAGTACGTCCGCCCGAAGTGGATCATCTGGAGGTGCAGCTTGCCCCACGCCGCCTGGGGAAAGATGGCCTTGAGGTCGCGCTCGGTCTGGGTCACGCTCTTGCCGCTCGACAGGCCCCAGCGGGCGGCCAGGCGGTGGATGTGGGTGTCGACCGGGAAGGCCGGCTTCCCGAAGGCCTGGGTCATGACCACGGAGGCCGTCTTGTGCCCCACGCCCGGCAGCCGTTCGAGGGCCTCGAACGTGTCCGGAACCCGCCCGCCGTGCTCGGCGACGAGGATCGCGCTCAAGCCCTTGAGCGCCCGCGCCTTCTGCGGCGCGAGCCCCACCTCGCGGATCGTGGCCAAGATCGTCGCCTCGGGCAGCGCGGCCATCGCCTGCGGCGTGGCGGCCAGCGCGAAGAGCGCCGGCGTGACCGCGTTGACCTTCTTGTCGGTCGTCTGGGCGGAGAGCACCACGGCCACCAGCAGCGTGAACGGGTCGACGTGGTCGAGCGGGATCGGGGCGGCCGGCAGCAGGTCGTCGAGCACGGCCATGATGCGCGCGGCCTTGGCGGCCACGGCGGGCGGCGGCGCGGGCGGGGCGGGCACGGGGCGGCTCAGTCCAGGCCCCCCAGCCAGCCGCGCCGCACCATCCACTTGACGAGCTCGAGCACCGGCACCACGGTCATGGCCAGGGCCACCATGATGACCCAGTCGACGAGCGGCAGGCTGAAGGTGCCGAAGGGCACCTGTAAGATGGGGAGGTAGATCACGACGAGCAGCAGGAGCAGCTCCCAGACGATCGACAGGTTAAGCCAGCGGTTGGCGAACGGCCGGTCGAACACCGAGTGGCGGTCCGATCGGAAGTTGTAGGCCTTGAAGAACTGGATCAGCACGAGCGACACGAAGGTCATCGTCATCGCCTCGGCGACGCTCCGCCCGCTGGCCGAGGCCCACGCGAAGAGCGCCAGGTTGACCGCCGCCGACCACAGGCCGCCGGCGACCATCAGGATGACGACCGGCCGCGTGAAGATCGACGTGCGCGGGTTGCGCGGCGCCCGGCGCATGAGGTCGCCCTCGGGCGGGTCGACCGCCAGGGCCAGGGCGGGCAGGCCGTCGGTGGCGAGGTTGACGTAGAGGATCTGCACCGCCGACAGCGGCAAGGGCATGGCCAGGAGCGTGGCCCCGGCCATCAGGACGATCTCGCCGATGTTCGACGACAGCAGGTACATCAGGTACTTTTTGATGTTGCCGAAGATGGCGCGCCCTTCCTCGACCGCGGCGACGATCGAGGCGAAGTTGTCGTCGGTCAGCGTCATCGCCGCGGCTTCCTGGGTCACGTCGGTGCCGGTGATGCCCATGGCGATGCCGATGTCGGCCTTCTTGAGCGCCGGTGCGTCGTTGACGCCGTCGCCGGTCATGGCGGCGATGTGGCCGCGGGCCTGCAGCGCCGAGACGACCCGCAGCTTGTGCGCTGGCGACACGCGGGCGTAGACCTGGATGGCGTCGACGGCGGCGGCGAGGGCCGCGTCGTCCATGCCGTCGAGGTCGGCGCCCGTCACCACCCGGCCGCCCTGCAGGAGCCCGAGCTCGCGCGCCACGGCCTCGGCGGTCAACGGGTGGTCGCCCGTGATCATCACCACCTGGATGCCGGCGTCGCGGCACGTCTGGATCGCCGCGCGGGCCTCGGGGCGCGGCGGGTCGATCATGCCGACCAGGCCGAGGAACGTCATCTCGGACTCGGCGTTCTCGGGCGTCGCCCCCGGCCGGGCCGCCACCGCCAGCACGCGCATCGCGCCCGACGCCATCCGGCGCGCCTCGTCGAGCACCGCGGCGCGCGCGCGGTCGTCGAGGTCGGCCTCGCCGTCGTCGGTGGCATACGCCGTGCAGCTCTCGAGGATGACCTCGGGCGCGCCCTTGGCGTACGCCACGCCGTCCCCGCCGTCGTCGTGGAGCGTCGTCATGCGCTTGGTCTCGGACGTGAACGGGATCTCGTGGACCCGCGGCAGCGCCGCGTCCAGCGCCGCCTTGGCCAGGCCGGCCTTGGCCGCCGCCACCACCATCGCGCCTTCGGTCGGATCACCCTTGACGATCCACACGGCGTCGCGGTCGTCGCGCTCGACGCGCGCGTCCGACGCCAGGGCGGCCGCCGTGAGCAGCCGGATGACCGGCGCCGGCGGGGCCACGACCGCGCCGTCCAGCACGAAGTCGCCGACCGGCGCGTAGCCGGTGCCGGTGACGTCGACGGCGCGCCCGCCGGCGTACACGCAGCGGACCGTCATCTCGTCGCGCGTCAGGGTGCCGGTCTTGTCGGAGCAGATCACCGACGTGCTGCCGAGCGTCTCGACCGCCGGCAGCCGGCGCACGAGGGCGTGGCGCTTGACCATCCGCCGCACGCCGATGGCCAGCGAGATCGTCACGACGGCCGGCAGGGCCTCGGGCACCACCGCCACGGCCAGCGCGATGCCGAAGACCAGCATCTCGATGAACGGCTGGCCGCGCAGGAGGCCGATGGCGACGATGATCGCGACGATGACGAACGCCGCCCGGGCCAGCGCGGCGCCCAGGCGGTCGAGGTTGTCCTGCAGGGGTGTGCGGCCGGTCTCGATGGTCTCGAGCAGCTGGGCGATCTGCCCGAACTGCGTGGCCATGCCGGTGGCCGTGACCACGGCGCGGCCGCGGCCGTAGGTGGCGGCCGTGCCGGCGTGCACCATGTTCTGGCGGTCCGCCACGGCCAGGTCGGGGTCGTCCAGCGGCTGGGTGTGCTTGTCGACGGGCACCGACTCGCCGGTCAGGGCCGCCTCGTCGATCTGGAGGTTGATGGCCTCGACCAACCGGCCATCTGCCGGGACGCGGTCGCCGGCGTGCAGGAGCACGACGTCGCCCGGCACGAGGTCGCGCGCCGGCACGGGGCTCTCGCGCCCGTCACGGATGACGTGCGCGTGCGGCGCGGCCATGTCGCGCAGCGCCTCGATGGCGCGCTCGGCGCGGTACTCCTGGACGAAGCCGAGGATCACCGCGAACAGCACGATCACCGCGATGGCGATGGCCTCGACGCCGTGGCCAAGCACGGCCGAGAGGGCCGTGGCCACCAGCAGGATGACGATGAGGACGTTCTTGAACTGTTCGGCCAGGATGGCCCACGGCGACACGGCGTGCACGGCGCGCAGCTCGTTGGGGCCGACCTCGGTCAGCCGGCGCGCGGCCTCGGCCGCGGGCAGCCCGTGCTCGAGGTCGGTGCCGAGAGCGGCGGCGATGGCGTAGGCGGTCGTGGCGTGGGGATGGCCGACGTGCATCGCGCTCAGCCGCCCAGTGCCGCGGCGTTGACCGCGTACACCAGCGGCTGGCCGGCCAGCCCGGCCAGGAGGTTCTCGGCCGCCAGGGTGGCCATGCGCGTGCGCGTCGGGATCGAGGCGCTGCCGATGTGCGGCAGGATCAGGCAGTTGGGCAGCGTCAGGAGCGGCGAGGCCAACGGCAGGGGCTCGACCTGCGTCACGTCGAGGCCGGCGGCGTGGATCCAGCCCTCGGACAGCGCCCGGTAGAGCGCCTGCTCGTCGACGACCGGGCCGCGCGCCGTGTTGACGAGGATGGCCGTCGGCTTCATCTGGCGCAAGAACCCCTCGTTGACCATGCCGCGCGTCTCGGGCGTGAGCGGGCAGTGCAGCGTGAGGTAGTCGCTCTCGGCCAGAAGCGTCGGGAGGTCGACGAACCGCGCGTTCACGGCCGCCGCGTGCGGCGACTCGAACGCGTCGTGGTACAGCACGCGCATGTTGAAGCCCATGGCGCGGCGGGCCATGGCCACGCCGATCCGCCCCAGCCCGAAGATGCCGAGCGTGGCGCCGTAAACATCCGGGCCGGTCATCCACATGGGCTTCCACGTGGTCCACTGCCCGCCCTTGACGGCCGCCGCGGCCTCGACGAGGCGGCGCGCCGCGGCCATCATGAGCGCCCACGTCAGGTCGGCGGTGGTCTCGGTGAGCACCTCGGGCGTGTGCCCCACCGGGATCCCGCGCGCGGTGCAGGCGGCGATGTCGATGTTGTCGTAGCCGACGGCCATCTGGCTGACGACGCGCAGGCGGGGGGCCCGGTCGAGGAGCTCGGCGTCGACCTTCTCGGTGAGCAGGCTGTACAGCGCGTCGATGTCGCCGACGTTGGCGAGCAGCTCGGCGCGCGGCACGGGATCGTCGTGGTCCCATTGTCGGACCTCGCACGCGGCGGACAGCATGTCGACGGCGGCCTGCGGGATCCGGCGCGTGATGTAGATCTTGGGCTTGGGGTCGGCCATGGCGCGGTCTCCTCGTCAGCCCAGCGGGACGTCGGCGGCTTCGGCGCCGACGGCCCCGTTGCCGGCGGCGGGATGGGCCGCGGTGGGGGCGGGCGCCGGCTCGCCGCCGGCGATGAACGCCTCGGTCAACGTGCGCGCCATGTCGTCGGGGTGCTGGACGGGCGGGCTCTTCATCAGGTACGACGACGGGCCCTCGAGCGTGCCGCTGATGCCGCGGTCGAGCGCGAGCTTGGCCAGGCGCACGGCGTCGATGACGACGCCGGCGGAGTTGGGGCTGTCCCAGACCTCGAGCTTGAGCTCGAGGTTGAGCGGGACGTCGCCGAAGGACCGGCCCTCCATGCGGATGTAGGCCCACTTGCGGTCGGTGAGCCACGGGACGTAGTCGCTGGGGCCGATGTAGACGTTGTCGGGGCCCATGTCGTAGTCGAGCTGGCTGGTGACGGCGTTGGTCTTGGAGATCTTCTTGGACTCGAGGCGCTGGCGCTCGAGCATGTTGTAGAAGTCCATGTTGCCGCCGACGTTGAGCTGGCTGGTCCGCTCGAGCCGGACGCCGCGGTCGCCGAACAGGTTGGTCAGCACACGGTGGACGATGGTGGCCCCGACCTGGCTCTTGATGTCGTCGCCGATCATCGGGAGGTTGTGCTCGATGAACCGCTTCTGCCAGTACGCCTCGCGGGCGATGAACACCGGGATGCAGTTG
Organism: uncultured Anaerolineales bacterium; assembly: GCA_964415605.1. Lineage (GTDB taxonomy): Bacteria > Chloroflexota > Anaerolineae > Epilineales > Epilineaceae > UCB3. The sequence continues at coordinate 21,057 of CAYQBA010000049.1, forward strand.
ACCAGCGCGCAGCCGGCGTCGAGGATCTGCTCGACGTACCACTTGGTGGCCATCTCGCTGCCGACCGGCAGGTAGTTGATGACGACGTCGGTGTGGGTGTCGCGCAGGATCTGCGCGACGGGCGCGGTCTCGCCGGGGGCCTTGGTGATCTTCTGCTGGAGGTAGTAGCCGAGGCCGTCGTGGGTCATGCCGCGGTGCACGGGCACGCCGAGGTGCGGGACGTCGGCGAACTTGATGGTGTTGTTCGGGCCGGCCCAGATGGCCTGGCCCAGGTCCTTGCCGACCTTCTCGATGTCGATGTCGAACGCCGCGGTGAACGTGATGTCGCGGATGTGGTAGCCGCCGAGGTCGACGTGCATCAGGCCGGGCACGAAGTCGCCCGGGGCGGCGTCCCGGTAGTACTGGACACCCTGCACCAGCGACGAGGCGCAGTTGCCGACGCCGATGATCGCGACGCGTACTTGCTTGCTCAAGATCGTTCTCCTCCTGGTCCCACGTTCAGGTCAGTCCCACGCTCAGGGCGTGCCGGCCGCGGCCGGGCCGGGGGGGGCGGCGATCAGCGCTGGGTCGCGGTAGCGCTCGCCGACCTCGACCAACATGACCGGGATGCCGTCGGTGATGGGGTAGCGGTTGCCGTTGCGGCGGTTGACGAGCCACTTGCCGTCGACGAGCTCGAGCGGGCCCTTGTCCAGCGGGCAGACGAGCCGGGCGAGCAGCTCGGGGTCGACGTCGCCGCCGAGGGTCGAGAGGTCCACGGCGTAGGGGTCGTCGTCTTCGTCGGAGGTGAACCGGAAGCCCTCGGTGCCGACGCCCTCCGGGGCCCCCTTGAACCACTGCGATGCCTTGACGACGGCGGCCGTGACGCCGACGAGGGCGCCGATGCGGACCAGCAGTTTGACGAGCCTGCGCATGTGTTCCCTCCGTGCGGGGCAGTGATGGCGGGGGGATTCTATCGCGCGCGACCGGGTTTGGCAAAGCCTGGGGCCCGGCGCGAACGGGTCCGGCGCCGCGCCCGCGCACTTGACCGGCACCGGACGCGCGCCGACAATTGACGGCCGCGCGCATCGGCCGCGCGCGGCCAGCCGAGCCACCCGCCGCCCCGGGTGGCTCTTCGTGTGGCCGGAAGGCGTGGGGTGGGCGCGGGATCGCGTCGCGCCCTGGCCCCGGAGCGTGCCCCAGGAGCGTGAACGGATGGCGGACCTGATCAACGTTGCGGTGCTCGGCACCGGCAAGGTCGGGCGATTGGTGTGCGACCTCTTGGCCGGCTGCGGCGACTACGCCGTGACGGCGGTCGACGTCGACGCGGGCCAGGCGCGCACGGCCGTGTCGCTGCCGGACGGGTCGCCGCTGCCCAACGCGCGGCCGGCGGTGGCCGACCTCCGCGACGCGGCGGCGCTGGCGGAGGTGGTGCGGGGGCAGCGCTACGTCGTGAGCTGCGCGCCGTACCAGTGCAACACCACGATCGCGGCGGTGGCCCGGGACACCGGGGTGCACTACCTCGACCTGACGGAGGACGTGGCGACGACCAAGGCGATCATGCGCCTGGCGGCGGACGCGGACACGGCGTTCATCCCGCAGAGCGGCCTGGCGCCGGGCTACATCTCGATCGTCGCGAGTGCGCTGGCGCGGGAGTTCGACCCGCTGGACGCGGTGAAGATGCGGGTCGGGGCGCTGCCGGTCTACCCGCACAACCGGCTGAAGTACAACATCACGTGGAGCACCGACGGGCTCATCAACGAGTACGGCAACCCGTGCGAGGCGATCGTCGACGGCCGGCCGGTCATGCTGCCGCCGCTGGGCGGCCACGAGGTGTTCTGCCTCGACGGCGAGGAGTACGAGGCGTTCAACACGTCGGGCGGCCTGGGCACGCTGGCGGAGAGCTGGCACGGGCGGGTGCGGAACCTGGACTACAAGACGATCCGCTACCCGGGGCACCGCGACATCATGGCGCTGCTCATGCAGGACCTCAAGCTCAACGAGGACCGCGAGACGCTCAAGCGGATCCTGGACCGGGCGGTGCCGCACACCACGCAGGACGTGGTGGTGGTGTTCGTGACGGCGCTGGGGATGCGCGGGGGGGTGTACACGCAAAAGGCGCACGCGCGCAAGATCTACAACGGCGAGCACTTCGGGCGGCACTGGGGGGCCATCCAGATCACGACGGCCAGCGGCGTGTGCGCGGTGCTGGACCTGCACGCCCACGGGCAGCTGGCGCCGCGCGGCTTCATCCGGCAGGAGGACGTTCCGTACGAGCGGTTCATCGCCAACCGGTTCGGGAAGGTGTACGCTTAGGCCATCGGCGACAGGTCCGGGGGGCGGAGACGGTCGACCGTGTCATCTTGGTGGACGGGTGGGGGGACTGCCCCCCTAACCCCCCAATAGTGGGGGAACTCGCTGGCGGGTGGCATGCGTGCCCTTGGGCACTGTGGGTGGGTCGGGGGATGGACATGTGCATGCTGTCGGCAAAGCGACGTGTCCCGGCATCTATCATGCGGTGAAGAGGAGTCGTCAACCCCATGGAACACGACAAGATCGCCGTCGTCGACTTCGGCGGGCAGTACGCCCACTTGATCGCGACCAAGGTGCGCCGGCTGCACGTCCTGGCGGAGATCCGCCAGCCGGACGACCCGGTGGAGGCGTTCGCGCCCTACAAGGGCATCATCCTCTCGGGCAGCCCGGCCCTGTCGGCGTTCGGCGAGGACGCGGGGTACACCAAGGCGATCTACGACCTCGCGGTGCCGATCGTGGGCTTTTGCTTCGGGCACCAGGAGATCGCCAAGCACTACGGCGGGCAGGTGGAGCACGGGGGGCGGGAGTGGGGCTTCTCGGACCTGCACATCACGCGGCCGCACCCGCTCTTCGCGGGGCTGGCGCCGGTGGAGCCGGTCTGGATGAGCCACTACGACTCGGTGACGGCGGTCGGGCCGGGCTTCGAGGAGCTGGGGTTCTCGACGCTCGGGGGCGGGGAGGAGGTCCAGCACCGGTTCGCGGCCATCGGGTCGGACGGGCTGCGGCGGTACGGGTTCCAGTTCCATCCGGAGGTCGACGACACCCCGCACGGTGAGGCGATGATCGCCAACTTCGTCTTGGGGATCTGCGGCTGCCGGCCGTCGTGGACGATGGCGCGCTACATCGAGGACGAGATGGCGCGGGTGCGGGCCCAGGTCGGCGACGGGGCGGTGTTCCTCCTGATCTCGGGGGGGGTGGACTCGACGGTGGCGGCGCGGCTCCTGGGCGAGGCGCTCGGTCCGGACCGGGTGCACCTCTTGCACATCGACACGGGGCTGATGCGCAAGGACGAGAGCCGGCAGGTGGTGGCGGCGCTGGAGGCGATGGGGCTGGGGGCGCACCTGACGTTCGTGGACGCGAGCGGGGACTTCCTGGCGGCGCTGGACGGGGTGGTGCAGCCGGAGGCGAAGCGGCGGATCATCGGCGACACGTTCGTGGCGGTGTTCGAGCGCGAGGCGCGGCGGCTGGGGATCGAGCACTACCTCCTGGCGCAGGGCACGATCTACCCGGACACGATCGAGACGGGCGGGACGAAGCGGGCCGACACGATCAAGACGCACCACAACCGGGTGCCGATCATCGACGCGATGATCGCGGCGGGGCGGGTGGTGGAGCCGCTGGCGGACCTCTACAAGGTGGAGGTGCGCGAGCTGGGCGAGCGGCTGGGGGTGCCGCACGATCTGGTGTGGCGGCACCCGTTCCCGGGGCCGGGGCTGGGGGTGCGGCTGTTGTGCTCGACGGGCGAGCCGGACCGCGAGGGGTTCGACGCGATCGCGGCGGCGCTGGCGCCGCTGGCGGCGCGGAGCGGGCTGGACCTCACGCCGCTGCCGATCCGGTCGGTGGGGGTCAAGTCGGACTTGCGGGCGTACGAGCACCCGGTGCTGATCTCGGGCGCGGCGGGCTGGGATGACTTGCTGCGGCTGGCGGCGGGGATCTACAAGGCGGTGCCGGGCGTGAACCGCTGTCTGTGGAACCTGGGGCCGGCGGCGCCGGGGTCGGCGGTCCCGGTGGCGGCGGCGGTGACGCGCGAGCGGCTGGCGCTGCTGCGGGAGGCGGACGCGATCGTCATGGACGGGCTGCGGCGGCACGGGCTCTACGACCGGATCTGGCAGTGCCCGACGGTGCTGGTGCCGCTGGCGATCGACGGGCGGGGGCGGGAGCTGGTGATCGTGCGGCCGATCCACTCGGAGCGGGGGATGACGGCGACACCGGCGCGGCTGCCGGACGCGCTGCTCGACGAGCTGCGGCGGGACCTGATGGCGCTGCCGGGGGTCGGGGGCCTGGCCTGCGACGTGACGACCAAGCCGCCGGGGACGATCGAGTGGGAGTGAGGGGATGACGTGGCGTGCGGTGGTGGTGGCGGTAGTGGCCATGGCAATGGTCGTGGTGGACGTCGAGGCGATGCCGGCGACGACCATGGCGTAGCCGTCCGACTGGGAGCCCTGGTGGAGTTTGTTCAGCCCGAGCCCGAGCCCTTGATCTTGCCTATCACGTCAGGCCCCGCCGAACAAGTACCCCTGATCGTTGTTGACAGGTGGTTCAACCCTGATCGAGAGCCTTGTCGTCACGGCACCGTAGGAACTGGAGGCGGTGTTGCAGATATAGTTGGAGGTATAGCGGTGTCCATGGGCACTCCGGTTGGCCAGTGTGGTTTCAGTCCCGGGGGCGGGATCGTCGCGATAGCGGTTGGGGTTGCGATCCCACCACTCGCGGTTGGCGATGCTGGGGGCATGGCGGTATCGGGTACGGGCGTATTGGTTGGATCGGTTGCCCTAACACTCGATCCCTGAGGCGAAAGCCATGCGAGTGCTATAATTAATATGCTGATGCAGAATATGATGACTGCAAACACCTTTCGCCCTCTCATACGGATGCCTCGTTTCCCAAGCCCCGCGTACTGAATAGCCCGATCACGGTGTATCTCCGCAGGCGTCCTCGCCGTGAGAGTAGTGATGATCACTCATCACCCATACTTCCGATGGGACACTCAAGTTGAAGTATCGCCCCTTTCCTTCGTCTCCCGGTGGGTAGAATCCCCGGAAGCCGCCAGAGTTGGGCACGAAGTTGATCCACGACCTATTGTCAAGATTGGATGTGGATGTAGCAACGTTCACGGAAATGGACTTGTACACAGAAACGCCCATGTCGTGAGCCCATTCAGTAGTCTCACCACCGATATCGACACGCGAGCCGCCTGCCATAATGTTGGGGGCGCTTCTCAGATGTTTCCACACACCTCCGTGTTGTAGAAACCATCCCCACTCGTTCTTTGTTGTGTCATACCAGATTAAGAGCCTCATTCCGATATAGGCGATGTCATGCAACTGCCACCCACTAGATAGACCGCACTCGTTGCAGTATGAGTATACGCGGGGTGTTAGCCCACCATCTGGGCTATCGAATCGCACAACACCGATCTCCGGAACCGTATCGGTGGAGCCATGACCGTTAGTGTAACGTAGCTTCTGTAAATTGGAGGGAACCGGAAGGGGACGGGCCT
>CAYQBA010000050.1:0-15976 GCA_964415605.1 uncultured Anaerolineales bacterium
GACCGGCTCGGTGTGGCTGGCCAGCGACGGCCCGCTGGCGGTGGTCGCCGACGCCACCGGCCCGCATGAGATCGCGAGCTTCGCTGCGCAGGCCGATGGCGGCCCCGCGGCGCTGGCAGCCCCGCTCATCGATCCGCCGGTCGACGCGCACGGCCGCCGGTCGATCCCGCGCGTCCACGTCCAGAACCTCAGCCCCGACCGGATCGCCACCGTCAAGCTCTCGGCCGTCGACGGCGCCGGCACGGTCGCCGCCACGGCCGCTGTCGACGTCTGCCCGCGGGCCGCGACGACGTTCGACGTCGGGGCGCTGGCGCTCCCGGCGGGCTGGTCTGGTGGCATCCGGGTCGAGAGCCTCGCCGCCGGCGTCGAACCCGCCCGCCCGCTGCCGATTGCCGCCGTCGTCGACCTGCGGGGCCGCATGGCCGACGAATCGCCGGCGGACTCGATCCAGTACCCTGCCCTGCCGGTCGTCGGAGGCGTCGGGGCAACCGCCGGGCCGGGCCTGCTGGCCGTGCCTTGGGTCCGCAAGGGCCGGGCAGCCGGCGACGCGGCGGAGATCGCGATCCAGAACCTCGTCACGGTGCCCGGCTTCACGGACTTCTCGCTGCTCGTCTTCGACCAGAACGGGCTGCTGGACTTCACGTGCCAGAAGCTGCAGGCCGCCCAGGTCGATCGGATCGACCTCCAGCGCTGGGGGTTCGTCAACCCCGGGTTCACCGGCAGCCTCGTCGTGAGCGCGGTCTACTGGGAGCACGACGTCTTCGATCCGAACGGCACGTGGGTCCGCAACCCCGTCGGGCTCGGCGTGGTCGTGGTCGAGCGCGGGCCCGTGGCGGCCGCGGGGGCGGCGGGGTTCGGGTTCCTCCCCGGCGCGGGGGGCCCGCCAATCTCGCCGTTCGGCATCGGGTGCCCCTCCGGCCCGCTCAACCCGATCCGGGCGACGCCCACGCCGGCGCTCCCCCCGACGATGGGGCCGCCGCCAGCGGAGCCCTCGCCCACCACGACGCCCGGGCCGACGGCGGGACCGGTCCAAGGCCGGCTGCTCCTGCCGTGGGCTTCGGGGGGCGGCGCGCCGTAGCGCGGGCGCCGTCGCGCAGTCGCCGCGGCGCGCGTCCGCGAAGCGCATGCGCGCCGGCGCCCGTTGGCGTGCGTGGGCGCATGCACCCGGCTGAACGACGTCGCGGGACCGCGTGATATAATTGGGGCGTGAACCTCCCCATCACGCCCATTCCGCGCCGGACGTGTCCCACCCGGCGGCGGTCCTGCGTCATACCTGGCGCGGGGCCGCCGTGTGGCCGTGCGCGCGCGCTCCCCCGCCGACCCGCCCGCTCAGCCCAGGAGCATCTCCGTTGAACACATTCGAACCCGAGCCCGCCGCCGGCGCTGGCGCCGGTCGCGCCCCCGTCCCCACCAACGGCACGGCCGCGCCGGCCGACCCTCTCGGCTGGCGGCTCGTCAGCGCGCGCCCGGTGCCGGTGCTGCGCCTGACGCTCGAGCACTACCGCCATGCCACCGGCGCCGACCACTACCACCTGGCGTGCGACGACGAGCACCGCGCCTTCAGCGTCCGGTTCCGCACCATCCCCACCGACAGCACCGGCCTGCCGCACATCCTCGAGCACGTCGTGCTGTGCGGCAGCCAGCGCTACCCCGTGCGCGACCCGTTCTTCAACATGCTGCGGCGCAGCCTCAATACGTTCATGAACGCCATGACCGGCAGCGACGGAACCTATTACCCGTTCGCGACGCAGGTCGAGAAGGACTTCGACAACCTGCTCGGGATCTACCTCGACGCGGCCTTCCGCCCCATCCTCGACCGGCTGGACTTCAACCAGGAAGGCTTCCGCCTCGAGCCTGTCGACGACGAAGACGACGACCCGGCGGCCAGCGGCGCCGCGGCGGGGGCCGACCCGGATGGCTGGGCCTTCAAGGGGATCGTCTACAACGAGATGAAGGGCGCGCGGGCCAACGCCGACAGCCAGGTGTACCAGGCCATGACGCACGCGCTGGTGCCCGCCACGCCGTACCGGTTCGACTCGGGCGGCGACCCCGCGGAGATCCCGGCCCTGCGGCATGCCGACCTCGTCGCGTTCCACCGCCAGCACTACGCGGCGGCCAACGCGTGCTTCGCGACGTACGGCAAGCTCGACGTGGCCGCGCTGCACGCCCGGTTCACGCCATACCTCGTCGACCGGCCGGGACTCCCGATCGAGCTGCCCGCGCCGCAGCCGCCGCTGGCAAGCCCGGCGACGCTCGACGTCCCGGTGCCGCTCGAGGCCGAACAGGACCCGCGCGACGTCACCGTGGCGCGCCTGGCGTGGCTGTGGCACGCCCCGATGGACCTGCCGGAGATGCTGCTCGGCGACCTCGTCGACCACCTGCTGCTCGGCCACGCCGGCGCGCCGCTGCGGCGCGCGCTCGAGTCCAGCGGGCTGGGGCGCGCGCTGGGGTGGAGCGGCTACGGCGACATCGGGCGCAACGGGCTCTTCATGGCCGCGCTCAAGGGCATGGATCCGGCCGACTACCCCCGCTTCGAGCCGCTGGTGATGGGCTGCCTGGCGGAGGTCGCCAGCGCCGGCTTCGACCCGGCCGAGGTGCAGGCCGCGCTGCACCAGCTCGAGCTGTCGCGGCGCACGATCAGCGGCGACCGGTTCCCGTTCGGGCTCGAGCTCGGCATGCGCGTCCACGAGGCGTGGGGCCTGGGGCTGGATCCCCTGGGCTTCCTCGACATGGAGGCCGAGCTGGCGCGGCTGGCCGAGGTCGCGACCGCGCCGGGCTTCCTCGAGGGTGTGGTCCGCGCCCGGCTGATCGACAACCCCCACCGGGCGCTTATCCTCGCCCGCCCCGACGCCGAGTTCAACGCGCGCGAGGCGGCGGCCGAGCAGGCGCGCCTGGCGGCGCGCGTGACGGCGCTGGACGGATCGGCGCGCGCCGACCTCGTGGCCGATGCCGCGGCGCTGGCCGAGCGGCAGGCCCACGCCGACGATCCGTCGGTGCTGCCGGACCTCGACCTGGCGGACATCCCGGCGGCCCAGCACTGGGCGAGCGGCACGACGCCACGCGCCGGCCTCAGCGTGTTCGAGACCGGTACGAACGGCATCCTCCACCAGGTGGCCGCCCTGCCCCTCGGCGGCCTGTCCGAAGACGAGGTGCGGCTGTTGCCGCTGCTCACCGCCACCGTCGGCGCGTTGGGCATCGGCGACCTGGACTATGCGCGCCACGCGGCGCGCCTGAACGCCGTCTGCGGCGGCATCAGCGCCTGGGCCGACCTGCGCGCTCCGCGCGGCGACCACCACGCCGTCGAGGGCCACCTGTTCTTCGAGGTGTCGGGCCTGGCCCGCAAGGGCCCGGAGCACGCCGGCTTGATCCGCGAGACCCTGGCCGGCCAACGGTTCGACGAGCACGCGCGGCTGCGCGAGATCGTCGAGCGGTCGCTGGCCGGGCTGCAGCAACGCGTCGAGTGGGCCGGCCACGGCCTCGCGTCGCAAGCCGCGGCGCGCGGCTTCGGCGGCCAGGCGGGCCTGTGGCACGGCCTCGACGGGCTCGGGCGGCTGGCGTGGCTCAAACAGCTCGATCAGCGCATCCGCGCCGGCGAGCCGGCTGTGGCCGAGCTGGCCGCGGACCTCGCGGCGCTGTGGGCCAGGCTGCGCGGCCGCCCGGCGCGGATCGCCCTGATCGGCGACGCGGCCGGCGACGCGGCGCGCCAGGCCGAGGCGCTGCGTGCCTGGGACGGCTGGGCGCTGGCGGAGGGGTTCGGGCCGGACGACCGGCGCGTCCCGGCGCCGGCGCCGTTCGACGCGGCGCCGGTGGCGTATACCACGGCCACGCAGGTCAACCACTGCGCGATGGCGTTCCCGACGGTGGGGTTCGAGCACCCCGACGCCGCGCCGCTGGCGGTGGGGGCCCGCTACGTCACCTGGAACTACCTGCACCCGCGCATCCGCGAGCAGGGCGGCGCCTACGGCGGCGGCGCGAGCTGCGACACCCAGGCCGGGACGTTCAGCCTGACGAGCTACCGCGACCCGCGGCTGGCGGCGACGCTGGACGACATGGCGGCGGGCGTGCGGTGGCTCGCCGGCATCGACGACGACGAGCGGCTGCTGCGCGAGGCCATCCTGGACCACATCGGCACGCTGGACCGGCCGCGCAGCCCGGCCGGCGAGGGCCGGCGGCGGTTCGTCGGCGACCTGGTCGGCTATGGGCCCGACACGATCAACGACTACCGGCGCCGCGTGCTGGCGGTGACCCCCGCCGCGATCCGCGCCGCGGCCGAACGCTGGCTCCAGCCGGAGCGGGCGGCGCGGGCGGTGGTCTCCAGCGAGGCGCTCGTGGCGGCGGCCGAGCTGGGCTGGGAGACGGTGGCGCTGTAGGCGATCGGCCGCACGGGACGGGCCGAGGCACGGTCGCACCGGGTGACAGCCGGCGGGTGACAGAGCGCCGGTCGATGTGGATACGGGCGCAGTGGGCCCGGGCAACAGGAGATGACGATGGACAGGACCGACAACGGGCCGGGCGACGGCGGCGCGGCGGGGGTGAACGGCGCGGACGGGCACGCCGGCCGCGAGACCGGGACGTTCCGGGTCAAGGCCGGGATGGCGGCGATGCTCAAGGGCGGGGTGATCATGGACGTCACCAACGCCGAGCAGGCCAAGATCGCCGAGGACGCCGGCGCCGTGGCGGTGATGGCGCTCGAGCGGGTGCCGGCGGACATCCGGGCGCAGGGCGGCGTGGCGCGGATGGCGGATCCCGAGAAGATCCTCGAGATCATGGCGGCGGTCACCATCCCCGTGATGGCCAAGGCGCGCATCGGCCACTTCGTCGAAGCGCAGGTGCTGCAGGCGCTGGGCGTGGACTACGTCGACGAGAGCGAGGTGCTGACGCCGGCCGACGAGGCGCACCACATCGACAAGTGGGCGTTCAAGGTGCCGTTCGTGTGCGGCTGCCGGGACCTCGGCGAGGCGCTGCGGCGGATCGGCGAGGGCGCGGCGATGATCCGCACGAAGGGCGAGGCGGGCACGGGCGACATCGTCGAGGCGGTGCGCCACGCGCGGGCGGTGCTGGGCGACATCCGGCGGCTGGCGGCGCTGCGGACGGACGAGCTGCCGGCGGCGGCCAAGGATCTCGGCGCGCCGCTGGCGCTGGTGCGCGACGTGGCGGCGTCGGGGCGGCTGCCGGTGGTGAACTTCGCGGCGGGCGGGGTGGCCACGCCGGCGGACGCGGCGCTGATGATGCAGCTCGGCGTCGACGGGGTGTTCGTGGGCTCGGGGATCTTCAAGAGCAGCGACCCGGCGCGGCTGGCGCACGCGGTGGTCCGCGCGGTGACGCACTTCGACGACCCGAGCATCCTGGCGGACGTCAGCCGCGGGCTGGGCGAGGCGATGCGCGGACGCGCGGCGGCGGCGATCCCGGCGCCGGAGCGGCTCGCGGAGCGCGGCTGGTGACGCGGGCCGGCCTGTACCCGAAGCGGCAATGGTGATGCGGGTCGGCGTCCTCGCGCTCCAAGGCGACGTCGCGGAGCACGCGGCCGCGCTGCGGCGCTGCGGGGCCGAGGCGGTCGGCGTCCGCCGCCCGGCGCACCTGGCAGGCCTGGACGCGCTGGTGCTGCCGGGCGGGGAGTCGACGACGATCGGGCAGCTGGCGGTGGACTACGGGCTGGTGGCGCCGCTGCGGGAGTTCGTGGCGTCGGGCAAGCCGGTGTGGGGGACGTGCGCCGGGCTGATCCTGCTGGCGCGGGACGCCGGGCATGCCCAGCCGTTGGTGGGCGGGCTGGACGTGCGGGTGGACCGCAACGCGTTCGGCCGGCAGGTGGACTCGTTCGAAACCGACCTCGACGTGGCGGGGCTGTCCGGCGGGCCGTTCCGGGCGGTGTTCATCCGCGCGCCGGCGGTCGTTGACACCGGCCCCGGGGTCGAGGTCCTGGCGCGGCTGGACGACGGCGGGCCGATCGTGGCGGTGCGGCAGGGCGCGATCCTCGGCACGGCGTTCCACGCGGAGCTGGGCGACGACTTGCGGGTGCACCGGCTGTTTCTGGGGATGGCGACCGATGCCGTGAGCTTGCCGAGCGGTTGAGCACGGTGCACCGTGGTCGGGTGGAGTACAATGGCCGGCATGGCGATGAGGGCTGCGTTCGGGATCTCTGTAGAATATCATGTTAGCCGGAACTCCGACGTCCCACTTCGACAGTGGGGCAATGGCTGGTGGAGGTCTTGAATGAACTGGCGGGACCACATCACGGTGAACCCGGCGATCTGCCACGGGGCGCCCTGTTTCAAGGGCACCCGCGTGATGGTCGCCGTCGTGCTGGACAACCTGGCTGCTGGTCGCCCAGCGCAGGACATCCTCAGGGACTACCCGTCACTTCATCCTGATGCAATCCACGCCGCCATTGCCTACGCCGCGGAGTGAACATTAATGCTGCCACTTTCCAGTACTTTCGCGCACCTGACGGTGCAGAGTTTCTCGCACGCGTGTTTCTTATCGAACCTTCGTCGGTAGATCTGCATAGTCGGACGAAGGGGACTTCAAAGAGGAGACCGAATCTCACATACGAGGAACTGACACAGCTTGCCGAGGAATCAGGGGTGCAAGAACTCTATCGGTACGCGGTGTCTTCCTTCGAGCATGTGTTGCAGAAGTACACGACCAGAAGCTCCATTGGGTTCGCGGGGTTTCTCGATAGCAGCCGCAAGAATGTCATCAGCTTGCTTCCCGGCGAGAGCAGTGATGCCGAGGGCCTCAGGTATCAGCTGTACAAGAACCGATTCGCGGCCTTGGTTGGCCAAGCCGATACGGAGATCGAAGCGTTGATGCCGGCATCTCACGAGGATTGGATCTACCAACCCAACGCAGGGCCAGACTACGAGGGCTTTCAAGGATTCATCAGGAGTCGCGATGAGATCAGCAGGTTGGCCAGCGCCCTGGCAGCCAGTCAGTCGGTTGCGTGACAACAGGGTTATAGTCATAACCCCTGATGGGCATTTCTAACTGTCGTAAAGCGCGCTCTCTTGGACCCCGCGTTGTGTCAGGCTGTCAGATGTCAGGTGTGTAAGCGTGGTTGACATCGTTGCTCGTGATGCGAATTAGTGAGGAGCCTCTCGAACAAGGAGTAATGCAATGAACAAAAGCGACATCGCCACTTTGGCCCGCTTCAACTTTTGGGCCAATGACCGTATTCTCGCCACATGCGAGCAGATTTCAACGGACGAGTTGACGCGCGCACACGCACCCGATCCTGGCTGGCGTAGCTTACGGGGCACTTTAGTGCACACGCTGGATACGGAGTGCGGCTGGCGTTCCGCCTTACAAGCACACGATGACGATGTCGTCTTGGAAGAGGATGACTTTGCCGACGTGGCGGCGCTGAAGGAGCGTTGGGACATAGAACGCGCCGCCTGGTCGGAGTACGTGGCCAAATTGAGTGACGAGAGTCTCAACCTAGGATATGGCGATGATCCCCAACATGGGCTAAAGGTGTGGCAGGTCATCATGCACGTCATTACCCATGGCATCCAGCACCGTAGCGAGGCCGCAGCTATATTGACGGGATACGGTCAGTCGCCGGGCGAGCTTGATTTTGACGTGTTCTTGAAAGAGAACCCTGAACTCCCCTAGAGCGGCGTCATGGCCGCCCAACACGCGGTTGCAGGCGACTCGGCCTTCGCGCTCGCTCCGCTCCCGTTTCGGCCGAGCGCCTAAACCGCCACGTCAGGCGGCTGAGGTAGACCATGCAGGACAAACGACCATCGCATGATCACGCAGTCACAGATACATTGCAAGGTCCGCGCGGCGGCCTTGCAAGGGCGCTCCCGGCACCTTGCAAGGCGGCGGACGTCGTCCTGCAAGGGCACTTGCGGCGCCTTGCAAGGCTGGCGGCGGCATCTTGCAGGGTCATCGCCCGCGCAGCGCCTGGTCGCTCGCGCGTCGGGGGGCTCAGGCGCGCGTTGCCCGCCGCAAACGGCCGCAGCCGAGGGCCTGCCCCCGTCCGCGCGACCGGCCGGTCAACGCAATCGAGGGCGGTACCCGTCTGGCGGACCGCCCTCGATCGCACGTCTTCAGCGGGTTCGGGTGTCACGTGGCTCCGGCCGCGAGCCGGTCCACCATCGGCGCCTCTGCCGGGCGCATCGTCGGCATGAAACGGGCCGCTTGACACCGTCCGCTCCATAGATGCCTCGCGGCGGTGGTCGTGCCGCATGGCCGCGGGAAGCTCGCAGCGCTCCCGTGTCGCCTCGCCCTGGCGCGCGCCCGCGATGTCGGTCGGACGGATCGCCGTCTCGCCCGGCCGCGCGCCCGCGATGTCGGCCAGACGGATCGCTGTGTCGCCCAGCCGCAAGCGCGGGAGCCGCATGAGCAGCGGGCCGTACAGCACCACTGCCTGAATGAACGTCGCCATCGTGTCCTCGTCCTATCCCGCGTAGCGCGCCCGCCCCCGTGCGCCCCCCGGGCCGGGCGCTCGCCGCTGCGATCGATCGGGCAACTGCCATGTGCCATGAATACGATCGTGGGCGGTGCTTTATTCACGATCGCGGGCGCCGAATGGCTGTCGTCCGGCCGCCGATCGGCCGTCGGCGGTGCTGGCGGGTCTCAACCAGGCTGCCGAGGGGTCACGAAGAAACGGTGGGCCCGACCGCCGGTCGCCCTGCGCGAAGATTGCCACGCTTGCACGGCCCGCCCGCACGCCCAGTGCCACGAGCACGTCCGGCGCCACACGCTGGTGGGGATCGCCCCCGTCGTAGTACGCCAGCCAGTCCGCGCCGACATCAGCGATCACGCCCTGGAGGCCGGGTCCCAGGGCGTGCTGTCGTGGGGACTCGAGCAATGCTGGCGGGGGCGCCGGGGCCCGAAACCGCCAAACGCACTCCCGCTCTCTCCCGGGGGTCCGTTCGGCTGTTTCGGGCCCGGCCGGCAGGGCGGGTCCATCCGCCCTGCGGCGGCGCTCTCAGCACCCGCAGTGGATGCGGACCTTCTTGGTCTGGACCTGGATGCCGTTGCGGCACTGGCGCGAGCGGGTGAAGTCGGCGAAGGTGGCCTGGAAGCCGGCGCTGAAGGGGCAGACGATCGAAGTGCCGCAGTAGGTCGACCCGACCATCTGCCAGGGGCTCCAGCTCCCGCAGCCGAACCAGCCCAACGCCTCCGCACCCTTCGCGCCCTGCGGACCGGGGACATTGCGTTCCGGCTCGGGCTCGACGAAGTAGACGATCGGTGGCTCGGCGGCCGACACGAACGATGGTTTGACCAGGAGGTACTTGAGACGGCAGCCGCGGCAGGCCGTGGCCATCACCCGCACCTCGTAGCCCGGCTGGCCGGCCACCGACAGCATGGTCGCGCTGCCCAGGTCGACCCGGTACCCGTCGGCTTCGAGGACCTCGGTCGCGGCCCTGAAGGCCTCGGCGCCGGTGATCGCCGACAACACCGCCTGCGGCACCGGCGCCTCGATCACGCGCGACCCGGCGGCGGGCCCGGCGGCGGCGGCCGGAAGCGCGGCACCGCCGTAGAGGCCGGCGGCGAAGGCGGCGGCGACGGCCACGATCGCGCCGGCGAGCTTGGTGGCGAGCGGAACACGCGTGGCCGGGCGGGCGCCGAAGCGGGCCAGGGAATCGGTTGTCGCGCCGGCCGGGGCCGGGCTGATCGCGGGGGCGGTCGGCTGGGCCATCGGTCGGACGGTCGGGGTTGACTGGCGGTACATCGCTGCGCTCCTCTTTTACGGGTAACTCGGGTTGGCTGCCTGTGTGCCCCCAGTTTGCCCGAAGCGCCCGCTCCCTGTCGCCGCCATTCCGGCAACGACCCGACAGGAATCCGACACGTGCCGACGGCCCGCGCCACGCCCTTCACTTGCCGCCAGCGCTCCGGCACGCGACGATGGCCCCTCGACGTCTAAGCCCTGGCGCTCTCGCCCTGCACCAGCTTGAGCCCCACCCCCACCCTGTGCTACACTACCGCCCGCGGCCCCCCGGCCGTACGAGGGTGCGCGACCGCACCCTCTTTCCATGTCAGGCACGCACCACACGGCCGCGGGAGGGCAACAAGCGCATGCAAGGGCAAGCCGAGCAGCCAAGCCGGTTCGGATTGGGCGCACACGGCCTGGCGCCAACACGCGACGTCTACTGGAATCTCTCCGTCGCCGAGCTCGTCGAGCAGGCCCTGCGCCGCGGCGAAGGCCAGCTCGCCGCCACCGGCGCGTTCGTCGCCGCCACCGGCGAGCACACCGGCCGCTCACCCCAGGACCGCTTCGTCGTGCGCGAGCCAACCACCGAGGCCGACATCTGGTGGGGCGACGTCAACGTCCCCATCGCCCCCGAGGCCTTCGACCGCCTCCACGCCAAAGTCACCGCCGGCATGAACGCCCGCGACCTCTTCGTCCAGGACCTCCACGCCGGCGCCGACCCCGCCTACCGCATCGGCGTCCGCGTCGTCTCCACCCGCGCGTGGGCCAGCCTCTTCAGCTGGAACATGTTCCTGCCGTCCGCGACCGACCGCGCCGCCGCCTTCCAGCCCGACTGGACCGTCCTGCACGCCCCCGAGGTCAGCGCCGACCCCGCCACCGACGGCACCCGCAGCGGCACCTTCATCGTCCTCGACATCGCCCGCCGGATGGTCATCATCGGCGGCACCGGCTACGCCGGCGAGATCAAGAAGTCCATCTTCGCCGTCATGAACCACCGCCTGCCCGCCCTCGGCGTGCTGCCCATGCACTGCTCCGCCAACGTCGACACCCGCGGCGACGACACCGCGCTCTTCTTCGGCCTCTCCGGCACCGGCAAGACCACCCTCAGCGCCGACCCCCACCGCCCCCTCATCGGCGACGACGAGCACGGCTGGAGCGACCACGGCGTCTTCAACTTCGAAGGCGGGTGCTACGCCAAGGTCATCCGCCTCTCCGCCGCCGGCGAGCCCGAGATCCACCGCGCCACCGAACGCTTCGGCACCATCCTCGAGAACGTCGTCCTCGACCCCGTCACCCGCGTGCCCGACTACGACGACGACAGCCTGACCGAGAACACCCGCTCGTCGTATCCCCTGGCCAGCCTCGCCAACGTCGTGCCCACCGGCCTCGGCGGTCACCCCCGCAACATCGTGTTCCTCACCGCCGACGCCTTCGGCGTCCTGCCCCCCATCGCCCGGCTCAGCCGCGAGCAGGCCATGTACCACTTCCTCAGCGGCTACACCGCCAAGGTCGCCGGCACCGAGCGCGGCGTCACCGAGCCCAAAGCCACGTTCAGCACCTGCTTCGGCGCTCCGTTCATGCCCCGCCACCCCAGCGTGTACGCCGACCTGCTCGGCCGCCGCCTCGACGCCCACCCGGTCCGCGTCTGGCTGGTCAACACCGGCTGGACCGGCGGGCCGTACGGCGTCGGCCGGCGCATGAGCCTGACCCACACCCGCGCCATGCTGCGCGCCGCCCTGTCCGGGAACCTCGACGGCGTGCCGATGGACGCCGATCCCGTCTTCGGCCTCATGGTCCCGCGCCACGTGCCCGACGTGCCCGACGCCGTCCTCCAGCCGCGCGGCACGTGGCCCGACCCCGCCGCCTACGACCAGAAGGCCGCCGAGCTGGCCGCCATGTTCAAGCACAGCTTCAAGCGCTTCGAGGACCAGGTGCCCGACGCCGTCCGGCAAGCCGGGCCGCGCTGATCCCACGCCAACCGCCCACATCACGCCCGGATCACGCCCGCGCCGCGCCCAGCACGCCCCGCGCGCCACCCACCCGAGGAGAAACCCCGCGATGGCCTTCGAGACCCTGACGATCCCGGCCGACGGGCAGCGCATCACCGGCGAAGGCGGCCGGCTGAGCGTGCCCGACCGGCCGATCATCCCCTACATCCTCGGCGATGGCATCGGCGTCGACGTCACCCCCGCCATGCGCGCCGTCCTCGACGCCGCCGTCGCCAAGGCCCACGGCGGCGCCCGGTCCATCGCGTGGGTGGAGGTGCTTGCCGGCGAGCGCGCCCAGGCCCGGCGCGGCGAGTGGCTGCCGGCCGAGACCCTCGACGCCTTCGCCCACTTCCGCGTCGGCATCAAGGGCCCGCTGGCCACCCCCGTCGGCGGCGGCATCCGCAGCCTCAACGTCGCCATCCGCCAGACGCTCGACCTCTACGCCAACGTCCGGCCGATCTACTACATCCCCGGCCTCCCCAGCCCCGTCAAGACCCCCGAGGCCATGAACATGGTCCTCTTCCGCGAGGCCACCGAGGACGTCTACGCGGGCGTCGAGTGGAAGGCCGGCACGCCCGAAGCCCGCAAGGTCATCGACTTCCTCAAGCGCGAGATGGGCGTTGCGGCCCTCGACGACCAGGATGTCGACGCCACCGGCGTCGGCATCAAGCCCATCAGCGAGCGCAAGACCAAGCGTCTGGTGCGCAAGGCCATCGCGTACGCGCTGGCGCGCGGCCGCAAGAGCGTGACGCTCGTGCACAAGGGCAACATCATGAAGTACACCGAGGGCGCCTTCCGCGACTGGGGCTACCAGGTGGCCGCCGACGAGTTCGCCGACCGCACCGTGACCGAAGCCGACGTGTGGGACAAGCACGGCGGCCGGGCCCCCGCCGGCCGCGTCGTGATGATGGACCGCATCGCCGACAACATGCTGCAGCAGATCCTCCTGCGCACCGCCGACTACGACGTGCTGGCGCTGCCCAACCTCAACGGCGACTATCTGTCCGACGCCGCCGCCGCGCAGGTCGGCGGGCTCGGCATCGCGCACGGCGGCAACATCGGCGACACGGTGGCCGTCTTCGAGGCCGTCCACGGCACCGCGCCGAAGTACGCCGGGCAGGACAAGGTCAACCCCACGGCACTGATCCTCTCGGGCGTGATGATGCTCGAGCACCTTGGCTGGGACGAGGCCGCCGCCCTGGTGCGTGCCGGCGTCGCCGCCACCGTCGGCGACGGCGTGGTCACCTACGACCTCGCCCGCCAGCGCACCGACGCGCGCGAGGTCAGCTGCAGCGCCTTCGCCGCCGCCATCATCGAAAGGATGTGAGATGAAGACCCCGCTGCACATCACCGTCACCGGCGCCGCCGGCAACATCGGCTATGCCATCCTGTTCCGCATCGCCAACGGCGACCTGTTCGGCCCCGACCAGCCGGTGTTCCTGCGCCTGCTCGAGATCACGCCGGCCATGGGCGCCCTCGGCGGCGTGGCCATGGAGCTCGACGACGGCGCGTTCCCGCTCCTGGCCGGCATGGAGCTGACCGATGACCCCAACGTCGCGTTCGACGGCACGCACTGGGCCCTCCTGGTCGGCGCCCGCCCGCGCGGCAAGGGGATGGAGCGCAAGGACCTGCTGAGCGCCAACGGCGCCATCTTCACCGTCCAGGGCAAGGCGATCAACGCCCGCGCCGCCTCCGACGTGCGCGTCGTCGTCGTCGGCAACCCCGCCAACACCAACTGCCTCATCGCCATGGCCAACGCGCCCGACGTGCCGCGCGAGCGCTTCAGCGCCATGACCCGCCTGGACCACAACCGCGCCGTCAGCCAGCTGGCCCACAAGGCCGGCGTGGCCGTGCGCGACGTCAGGAAGGTGACGATCTGGGGCAACCACTCGACGACGCAGTACCCCGACGCGTTCCACGCCGAGATCGGCGGCCGCCCGGCGCCCGACGTCATCGGCGACGACGCCTGGATCCGCGACGTCTTCATCCCGCGCGTCCAGAAGCGCGGCGCCGAGGTCATCGAGGCGCGCGGCCAGAGCAGCGCCGCCAGCGCGGCCAACGCATGCATCAACCACGTGCAGAGCTGGCACCGCGGCACGCCTCCCGGCGACTGGGTCAGCATGGCCCTCCCCAGCATGGGGGACTACGGTGCGCCGCCGGGGGTGGTCTTCGGCTTTCCGGTGACCATCCGGGACGGCGTGTGCACGGTGGTGCCCGGCCTGGCGCTCTCGGACTTCGACCGCGAGCGGATCGCCGTCACCGGCGCCGAGCTGCTCGAAGAGCGCGCGGCGATCGAAGAGATGCTCTGACGGATCCGTACCGGCGGCTGGGGCGGCGGGGACCGATGCACGATGCCCGCCGCCCCAGTCCCATCGTCACCGACCGCTCCAGAACGTCCCCTCGCAGCCCGCGGCGATCGCCATGAACGCCGCGACGACGTCGCCGCGGCCGGTGGTCAGGCGCAGCCGGGCGGGATCGCCGGCGATCGACGCCAGGAGCCGTGCGTCGACCTCGCGCCCGAGGCCAACGGCGTGGAGCGTGATGCCCGCGGCCCGGGCCGCGTCCGCCTCGGCAATGACCGCCGCCGGCGTCGATGGGTAGGCCCGACCATCGGTGAGCAGCACGATCGCCGGTTGCCGGGACGATGCGCCGCCCGCCGCCGCCAGATGCGCGCGCGCCTCCCGCAGCCCCGCGTCGATCGCCGTGCCGTCCGCCAGCGGCAGCGCGGCGAGGGCGGCGCGGAGGACGGCCGGATCGCCGGACAGCGGCGCCGCCAGACGTGCCGCCCGGTCGAACGTCACGAGCGCCACCCGGTCGCGCGGCGTCAGCTGGCCGGCGAGCGCGTCGACCGCGGCCACCGCCGCCTCGAGCTTGGTCCCCCCGCCCGCAACCTGCTCGGCCATGCTGCTCGACGTGTCGAGCACCACGACGGCGTCGACCGGCACGCGATCGGGGCAGGCCTCGCGCAGCGCCACCGGTAGGAAGACCCGCCGGCTGAAGTCCGGCCCGCCGAACTTCAGCGTCGGCGTCGGACGCGGGGTCTCGGTCGCCGGGGTGCCGGGGGTCGCCGAGGGCGGCCGCGGGGAGGCCGGCGTCGCGGTCGGCGCGGTCGACGGCGGGTTCCCGGCCGTGATCGGCGCCGAACGGGCTTCGATCCGCCGGGCCGAATGGCGCGCGAAGGCCGCGTCGATGGTCATGTCGAGCGACCCGACGCCGTCGTCAACCGCCTCGACATCGAACGCGAGATCCACCCCGTCGCGCGGGAACGCCGCGACGTCCCAGCGCGCCGAGCGCGCGTCCGCGGCGGCCGGCGGCACCGACCACGAGCCCGGCACGAGCCGCAGGTGCGGCGGGACATTCAGCGCCAGGTCGACCGCGTCGATGCGCCGATCGCTGACGAGCCGATCGGTGACGGCGGCGAACACCGGACCGTAGTCAGCGGTGCTGGCGATCCCGTGGAAGTGGCCGGGCGAGGTGGCCGCCTGCTGCATGCAGGCGACATCGCAGCCATTGGCCTCCATGCAGACGACGTGCACTTCGACACCCTCGGCCTTGGCGCGCGCCGCCGCGTCGAGCACCGGCGAGCAGCCCGCGTTGTTCGCGCCGTCGGTGAAGAGCACGAGATCCTCGTGGCCGGGCGATGGGCGGCCGTCCTTGAGGGCGTCCCACCCGGCGAGCACGCCCAGGTCGATGCGGGTGCCGCCGTTGGCGGGAATGGTCTGGACGCACTTCCGCAGCGCGGCGGTGTCGCGCGTCAACGCGCAGCTCGTGCTGGCCACGCTGTTGAAGTGGACGACGGCCGCCTTCCAGAGGCTCGAGCCGGTCTGCTCGAAGCCATCGACCATCGCCAGGAGCGCCGCCTTGAGCAGCGGGTTGTCGTTGGTCATCGACCCCGAGGCGTCGGCGACGATGGCCACGTGGGTGTCGTCGGGCAGCTCGGGCGGTGCGAAGCTCAGGTTGAAGCGCGCGCGGCCGATCGCGCCGACGGGGAGCGGGGCCGCATCGACGCCCCACGCCGGCCGGGCCTCGGGCGGCGCCGGCACCGGCGTGGGCGACGGGGCACCGGGCACGGCCAGCACCTGGACAAACGGGACCGGGTACGTGGCGGCACCGACGGCGTTCGTGCTGTCGACGAACTCAGCCCGCGCCGCGACGTTCGTGGGGTGCTGGCCGACCTCGCGCGGGCGGACCTTGAAGGTCACGGTCATCCCCTCGGCGGGTTGGAAGTACTGCAGCCAGGTCAGCGTCCGGCCGTCGGGCGAGACGTCGGCCGCCGGGATGGGGCTGTCCGGGACGAGGTCCATGTTGGGCGGCAGGCTGTCGACGA
>CAYQBA010000050.1:16076-26538 GCA_964415605.1 uncultured Anaerolineales bacterium
CACGCGCTCGGGCCTGGCGTGGGCGTGGCGGGCGCTTGCGGGTCGGGCGTCGACGTCGGCTGCGGCTGGGCCCATGCCGCTTGGGGGCCGGTGGCCAGCCCGAATGCCGTCGTGAGGACCGCGGCGATGAGGGACCCCGCCGCGACCGTCGCGATCGCGCGGGCCAGGAAGTGGTTTGATCGCATGTCATGCTCCTTCGTCGCGGGGAACCGGCGCCACCGTTGCCCCTGGGACCGCGGGCGCTCCGCCCGCTCCGGCCGTGCCGCCCAACCGCGACACGCCCGTTGGTCACCCAGCTCCGGCGGGTGGTTCCATCCACGGCGTGCCGGCAGGCCACGCCGCCGCGTCGCAGTGAACACGGTCCGGTAAGCCACGCCCCCGGTGATGCGTCTCACATCCATCGACAGACGCCCGCCGTCGATCTTGCGACGGCCCGGCTTCCCGGCGATCGTCGCCGCCCCGCGGCCGTCGCGTAACCACGGCGTTTCCCTACCGATGCGGACCCGTCACAATCACCCTGGCCGGATCGTCGTGGAAGCTGGCGACGGACGACACGGCCGGCGCCCCGCAGCGCAGGGCGAAAACCCCGCCGCCGGACCCATTTTCCGTTGAATCCATAAGGAGACCCGTGATGCAATCCCTGAAAGCACAGGTGTTGAACATCCTCGCCGCCAGCGCGACCGCCGGTGTCGCCATCGCCGCGGCCGTCGCCCTCCCGAGCCCCGCCCCCGTCGCCGCCCAGCCCGCGCCGACCGGCCACGACCAGGCCCAGGCCGACGTCGTCTACGTCCCCGAGCGCGAGGAGTACGTGCTGGTGTGGGTCGAGGACCGCGGCGCCGGCAACCGCATCTTCGCCAAGCGCGTGCGCGCCAACGGCCTGCCCGTCGGCGGCCGGAGTGCCGGCGACTGGGAGCTGACCGGTGCCACCGGCGCCGGCGCCGCCGCCGGCCAGAAGGGCGATCAGCTCGCCCCGGCGATCATCGGCGACCTCGTCGTGTGGAGCGAGAAGGCCCCCGGCGCCGCCGACTACAACCTGTACGCCCAGCGCCTGTTCGAGAACGGACGCGCCAACGGGCGGCCGCGACTCCTCCTCGATCGGCCCGGCGACCAGATGTACCCCGACGTCATCCGCGCCGCGCGCGGCGGCGACGAGTACCTCGTGGTGTGGAGCGAGAACACCAACGACGGCGGCGACGTCATGGGCGTGCGCTTGAACAGCGCGCTCCTGGCGCGCGGCGCGCCGTTCGCGGTGGCCAGCGGCCCGAGCCGGGCCGAGGATCCCACCATCGCGCGCGACCTCAGCGACAACGACAGCCTGCTCGTGCTGTTCACCGACGACCGCGCCGGCAACAAGGACATCTACGGCATGCGGATCCTCGAGAGCGGCCTGCCGCGCGGCGGAGCCGGCGCCGGCGAGTTCCCGGTGATCCAGGGCCCCGCCGACGCGTACGCGCCGTCGATCGTCGTGACGCAGCGATCCGACCGGCCCGGCGGGCGCACGGCGTCCGGATCGCCCGGCAGCGACCTGCTCGACGCCCGGGGCCTGGTGGCGTGGACCACCGACGACGCCGTCGACGGGCCCGACGTGCTTGGCCAGCGGCTGTTCGCCAACGGCCTGCCGCTCGGGGCGCCCTTCGGCATCGCCGGCGGCCCCGGCGTCCAGACCATGCCCGCCGTAGCGTTCAAGGTGGAGCCGGGTCGCACCGAGAGCGACCTCGACGCCCAGTGGCTGGCCGTCTGGGCCCACCAGCCGGTCGATGCCGCCAGCACGCTCGACGTCCACGCCGTCGAGATCGAGATCAACGGCATCAGCCGCCGCCCCGAGCGGGCGCTCGTCGCCGACTGATCGCGGCGCGTGAGGCCGGCGGGGCGTGCGCGGCGCGCCCCGCCGGCCCCGCCGATGCCGTGACGCCGCGCGCGGTGCGTGCCGGCCCCTGGCTTGCCCCCCTCCCCGCCCCGTGATACCGTATCGCCCATCGTGACCCGACCCGCCGCTCCCCCGCCGCCCACGACGCCGCCGACCGCCGCCGACGCTCCGGCGTTTGCGCTCAGCCGGGAGGCCCAGGCCCTCAAGCGGTCGATGATGCGCGAGCTGATCGCCGTCACCGCGCGCCCCGGGATCATCTCGTTCGCCGGCGGCCTGCCCGCCCCCGAGCTGCTGCCCGTCGACGCGTGGGCCGCGTGCACGGCGCGCGTGCTGGCGGAGGACGGGCCGCGGGCGCTCCAGTACGGACCGCCGTTCCCGCCGCTGCAAGCCCAGATCGCGGCGCTCATGCGCCAGCGCGGGGCCGACGTCGACCCTGACCAGGTGTTCATCACCAGCGGCTGCCAACAGGGCCTCCACATCGCCGGGCGGCTGCTGATGGACCCCGACAGCGCCGTGGTGCTGGACCGCTACGTGTTCCCCGGCGTGCGCCAGGCGTTCACCGGCTTCCAGCGCGACCCGCGCGAGGTGCCGAGCGACGTCGCGACCGGCCTCGACCTCGACGCCGTGGCCGCCGCCGCGGCCCGCCGGCCGGCGCCGCGCGCCATCGTCGTCGTGCCCGACTTCCACAACCCGCTCGGGGTCAGCCTGGGCGAGGCCGCCCGCGAACGCCTGGTCGAGATCAGCCGTACCACGGGCGTGCCGCTCGTCGAGGACGACCCCTACGGCTGGCTGCAGTTCGACGGTGAGCCGGCGCGGCCCCTCGTCGCCCGCGACCCCCACCGCGTGATCTATCTCGGCTCGTTCTCCAAGACCGTCGCGCCGGCCTTGCGGGCCGGCTGGCTCGTCGCGCCGCCGCGCCTCGTCGACAAGCTTCGCGTGATCAAGGAGAGCGTCGACCTCGAGACCAGCGCGCTGATCCAGCGCACGCTCTCGGCGTTCCTGGCCGAGGGCCACCTCGACGCGCACCTGGCCCGCGTGCGCGCGACGTACCGCGCGCGCCGCGACCGCATGGTCGACCTCATCGCCCGGCACTTCCCGCCCGGCACGCGGTGGTCCATGCCGCGCGGCGGCATGTTCATCTGGGCCGAGCTGCCCGGGGACGTCGACACGCTCGCGCTCCTCCCGGCCGCCATCGAGGCCGGCGTGGCCTACATCCCCGGCGCCGCCTTCGCGTCCGCTGGAGGCCACGACGCCATGCGCCTGAACTTCTCCAACGCGTCGCCCGAACACCTCGAGAGCGGCCTGGAGACGCTCGGCCGCGTGCTCCGCACGGGCCGGTCCGGCCGGCCCGCGTGAGGCCGATTCCGCCGAACGGCTGATTGAGAGATCGGCGGCGCCGGGCTATAATCCCGGCATCATCGAGGGCATAGGAGGCATGCCATGACGGTTCTGCAAGAAACCACGCGGCCGATCACCCAGGAGGCCGATTTCCTCAAGCTGAAGGACCTCGACCACGTCGAGTTCTGGGTCGGCAACGCGTACCAGGCCGCCTACTACTGGCAGCACGCCTTCGGTTTCAGGCCCGTGGCGTATTCCGGGCTCGAGACCGGCAACCGGAGCACGTGCAGCTACGTGCTCGAGCAGGGCAAGGCCCGCTTCGTCGTCACCAGCCCGTACCACCCCGACAGCGAGGTCGGCGCCCACCACCTCGTTCACGGCGACGGCGTCAAGGTCATCGCGTTCCAGGTTGCCGACGTCGAGCAGGCCTACGAGGCCACGACCTCGCGCGGCGCCCAGGGCCTCCAGCCCCCGGCCGAGATCCGCGACGACTTCGGCGTCCTGCGCCACGCCAGCATCGCCGCCTACGGCGACACCGTGCACCGGTTCATCGACCGCGGCGACTACGCCGGCGCGTTCCTGCCGACGTTCCGGCCGCACCAGCCGCTCGGCGAGGTCAAGCCGGTGGGCCTGGCCCACATCGACCACATGGTCGGCAACGTCCAGCTCGGCAAGATGAACCACTGGGTCCACTGGTACCATCAGGTCATGGGCTTCCGCCAGCTCAAGCACTTCGACGACAAGGACATCTCCACCGAGTACTCCGCGCTGATGAGCAAGGTGATGGAGAACGGCACCGGCCGCATCAAGTTCCCCATCAACGAGCCGGCCGAGGGTCTTCGCAAGAGCCAAATCGAGGAGTACCTGGACTACTACCACGGCCCCGGCGTGCAGCACATCGCCATGAGCACCGGCGACATCCTGGGCACCGTGGCGGCGCTGCGCGCGCGCGGCGTCGGCTTCCTGCGCGTGCCCGACACCTACTACGACATGCTGCCCGAGCGCGTCGGCAAGATCGACGAGGACCTCGACGCCATCCGCGAGCTCGGCGTCCTGGTCGACCGCGACGACGAGGGCTACCTGCTGCAGATCTTCACCAAGCCGATCCAAGACCGCCCGACGCTGTTCGTCGAGATCATCGAGCGCCACGGCGCGCGCGGCTTCGGCAAGGGCAACTTCAAGGCGTTGTTCGAATCGCTCGAGGCCGAGCAGGCCAAGCGCGGGAACCTGTAAAGGACGCGACGACCACATGTACTACCAGCGCATGGGCCAGATCCCCGCCAAGCGCCACACGCAGTTCCGGCGGCCGGACGGGAGCCTCTTTCGCGAAGAGGTCATGGGCGTGGCGGGGTTCGCCGGCATCCAGAGCATCCTCTACCACCACTACGACCCCACGCGCGTGCTGCGCGTCGAGAAGGTCGCCGACGCCAAGGTCGAGTACGCCGACTTCGGGCCCTTGCGCCACCGGCACTTCTCGACCGCGAACGTGCCCGCCGGCGGCGACGCCGTCACCGGTCGCCAGGTGCTGATCGGCAACGCCGACATCACGATGGCCGTGGCGCGGCCGACCGAGCCGATGACGTACTTCTACCGCAACGGCCAGAACTACGAGTGCATCTTCGTGTGCGAGGGCCGCGGCACGCTCCACAGCATCTTCGGCCGGATGGGCTTCGAGCCGGGCGACTACATCACCATCCCGTACAGCGTCACGTGGCGCATGGACTTCGAGACCGACGAGAACCGGCTGCTCGTCTTCGAGAGCCCGAGCCAGGTCACCACGCCCCAGCGCTATCGCAACTGGTACGGCCAGCTCCTCGAGCACTCGCCGTTCTGCGAGCGCGACTTCCGGTCCCCCAGCACCCTCGAGACGTTTGACGAGCTCGGCGAGTTCGAGATCCGCGTCAAGGCGCGCGACGAGATCACCGCGCACTGGCTGGACCACCACCCCTTCGACGTCGTCGGCTGGGACGGCCACGTCTACCCGTGGATCTTCAACATCCGCGACTTCGAGCCGATCACCGGCCGCGTCCACCAGCCGCCGCCCGTGCACCAGACGTTCGAGGGCGAGGGCTACGTCATCTGCTCGTTCGTGCCGCGCCTCTTCGACTACCACCCGCAATCCATCCCGGCGCCCTACAACCACGCCAACGTCAACTCCGACGAGGTGTTGTTCTACTTCGACGGCGACTTCATGAGCCGCAAGGGCGTGGGGCAGTACGACATCACGCTGCACCCGTCGGGCCTGCCGCACGGACCGCATCCCGGCACGGTCGAGGCATCGCTGGGCAAGCCGGCCACGGCCGAGACCGCGGTGATGATGGACACGTTCCGACCGCTGCACGTCACGGCGGCCGCGCTGGCCCTCGAGAACCCGGACTACGCCTACAGCTGGATCCCGCGCCGGCACAACGGCCACGCGGAGGTGACGCCGGCCGACGCCGCGCGCTGAGCCGAGCCCCGCGGATCAGGCCAACCCGGCGCCCGACCGGCGCGCGGGCATTGCGACGGGAGCGATCGGCCGATCGTTCCCGTCGCGCCATCGTCGCCTCTGTGGACGGCGCGCGCACTGTTTGACGCCCTGTTTGTGGCGTGCTACTGTAACCTGGCTGTAACTCCGGCCCCCTTGGATCGCCACGCCGCAACCCGCGGTCGGACCCGCAACCCTCGACACGTCCATCCACAGCACAGGAGGCATCCGTGAAGCGAGGCTCGTCGACGGCCCTGCTCGCACTCGCATTGGCCCTCGCCAGCACCCTGGCGTCGAGCGCCCACGTCGGCGCCTGGAACCCCATCGGCCCGAAGTGGCCGACGAACACCGCGCAGTACGACAAGCACACGCTGGCCTCGAACTGGCAGAGCGTCGCCGACTTCGGCGCCGTCCAGTGGGACAACGTCACGCCGTCCCCCTGGGACTGGGTCTCCAACAACAGCAGCAACAACGACATCACCCGTGGGTCCATCGACGGCAACCGGGGGACGCTGGCGGTGACCAACATCTACTACTCCGGCAACACCATCACGCGCATCACGATGAAGTTCGACTCGGCCGAGAGTTGGTACCTCAGCTCCGGCACGCCCGGCAGCGGCCAGATCGACGGCCGCTCCGTGGCCGCGCACGAGTTCGGCCACGGCATCGGGGTGGGGCACACCCAGTCGAGCAACTGCCCCAGCAACAGCAATCGGGCCACGATGTGCTCGTCGTACATCATCGGCACCAGCTACCAGCGGTCGCTCGAGACCGACGACCGCAACGCCATCAACAGCCTGTACCCGTAACCCCATCCCCACGTGACCACACAGGACCAAGAGGAGACAGTGATGAACCAGAAGCTTTGGCTGGCTTGCGGCGTCCTGGCGCTCGGCGCGGTGGCGGTGGTGCTGGCCCAGGGGGCCAGGCAGGCCGAGACGACGCGCGGCGACGCCCCCAAGGTCGTGTCGCACGTCACCTACGAGCAGGTGTCGTTCGACGCGATGGCCGCGACGGCCCAAGGCGTGTACGCCGGCACGATCGCCGACGTGTCGCGCACGAAGTGGAACCAGGACAGCGGCGAGTACTGGGAAGAGACCCTCACCGACGCCCAGGGCCTCGAGACGATCGAGGCGGCGCTGCCTTACTACGAGGTGACGCTCGACGTCGAGCGGCCGATCGTCGACGAGGTCGGGGCGGTCGCGGATGCCGCCGGCGGCAAGCGCCGGATGGTGTTCACCGTCGTCGGCATGAGCCCGGCGGACGAGATCGACGCCGCGCGCGAGGCGCTCGGCATCGGCACCGGCGAGGACCACGCCCACATCGCGGCGGGCCAGCCGGCCGTCGTCTTCGCCAAGACCTCGACCATCGCGTGGCGCGGCGGCAGCCGCACGGTCTTGCAGCTCATCGGCGATCCCCGGCAGTCCATCGTGCCGGTCGCGATCGACGGCGAGGTGGCCACCGACGGCGAGTCGGGCGCGCCGGCGACGCTCGACGCGCTGGTCGAGCAGGTCCAGGTCATCCGCCAGGGCGGCGGGGTCGACTGAGGCCTAGGCGCCCCGAGCGACAGCCAGAGGAACATCGAGGGGCCGTGCCCGCGTGGCACGGCCCCTCGTGCATGTACCGCCGCGCGCCAGCTCGACCGTGAGCGCGCATCCATCCGCAGCGCCTCGCGATTGGCGCGGTGCCGCCTCGCGTCAGCGGTCGTGCCCGCCGCCCCAGGCCAGCGGCAACGCCAGCGGCGCCCACGGCTCGGGGACCGGCGGCAAGGCCAGATCGGTTTCCGGGGTGTTGGCCGGGAACAGCACCAGCACGCCGAGCCCGCCCGCGGCTCCGCCGTCGGGGTTGCGGGTCACCGCCAGCGTCGCGTGCCCGCGCGCCGGCACCAGGGTCGTCCACCGCTCGGGTCGCCAGCGCAGGCGGGCATCCTCGTAGCGCAGCCACCGCGTGGCGCCGGCGGGCTGGTCGGGGACCGTGTCGACCAGCGGCTCGCGCAGGTCGCGCTCGACGAGGTCGCGCTGGCGAACCCGAAAGCTGAACGCCAGCGTGCTCTGCGTCAGCCCCGTGTCGTCGATCACGATCGGCAGGATCGTGGCGCGGCCGTTCAGGTCGACGCCGGCATGGAAGCGCGCCGTGGGGATGCCCACCAGGTCGCCGTCGAGCGCCTCGAGCGCCACCTTGACCCGGCCGTTGCGGAACGAGCCCGTCCGCAAGTACTCCTCGTCTTCGGTGAACACCTTGAAGTCGGCCCGGCCGTCGCGGTCGGTGTCGAGCTCGATCAGCGTGTCGGTCTCGAGCGGGTGCATGCGCGCCCCACGCGTGTGCACGAGGAATTCCACGACCGTCAGGCCGTCGCGGTTCACCTGGGCCCGCACGCCGACGGCATCGACGTCGACCTTGGCCGGCAAGGCCGGCTCACGCGCATCGGTGGCCACCAGCGCGAACAGCTCCGCCGGTCCGCTCGGCGCCACCAGGTTGGCGAGGCGGATCGGCGCCGGCTCGGGTTCTGACGCACCCGGTCCGGGCAGGGCCCCCCGCACGCCGGCCTCGGTCGCCGCGCGGGCCAGCAGGTAAAACGGAACGCGCGCGGCGGCGCCTGACGGGCCCGCCGGCAGACCGGTCGCCGGATCGACGACGATCGCCTCCACCCACCCGTCGAGCTCGACGTCGGCCAGGGCCTCGAGGTCGCCCACGGCGGCGCCGCCGGCCAGGCGCCACGCGGGCAAGGCCAGCGGGTCGACGCGGGCGACCACGCGCGCCGTGGCCGTCGCGCCGGAGTCGAGGTCGATCTCGGCCGGCTCGACCCTCAACGCCAGGCCGCGGGCCTCGTCTTCCGGGCTTCGGAAGCGCGCCGCGAGCCTCAAGCGGCGTGGCTCGGCCGCCCAGCTCGTCAACGTCACGGAGGCGGTGAGCGTCACGGGCCGGGTGAGGGCTCGGACACCAAAGCCCAGCGTCGCGAGCGTACCCGCCCGAAGGACGATGTCGGCAACCTCGGCGCGTCCGGCGTCCAGGGCGCCCGATCCGGCATGCGCGAGCGGCGGCGTCTCGGGGGCCGCGGGGCTCTGGCGGACCGCGGCGGGATCGGCCGCGTTGACCAGCGCCGCGGCGACGGCACGGGCGTCCGGCGCCAGCCCGCGGGCGCGGGCGCTGGACCACACCCGCGCAGCCGCGCCGCTGACCGCCGGCGCGGCCATCGACGTCCCGGACGCCGCCACGCCGCGCACCCCTTGACCGACCGCGGCGCTGTAGATCCGCGACCCGGCGGCGCTGAGGTCGGGCTTGAGCCGGCCCGTGCGCGCCGGGCCCCGGCTGGAGAAGGCGCTGACCACGCCGTCGAGCCGCGGGCGCGGCTCGGCCCGCAACGCGATGCCGAGCGAGACGGTCGTGCCGCGCGTGGCGTCCACCACGGCCTGCTCGAACGTGCCGTTGACCATCCAGACCGGGATGTCCACAACCGGCGCCGCGCTCCATTCGCTGGCCACCTCGACACCGAGGGCCGTGCCCATGAGCGCCCCGACGGCGCCGCCCGCCTGCAGGCGGGCGACCTGAGCGGCTTCGTGGCAGGTTTCACCGGCGGCGCCCCACGCCATCTGGAACAACGCGACGGTGCCGCGCGGGTCGGCCAGGTAGGCGTCGCCGGGGCAGCCGCGGCCGACAAACACCAAAGGGGCGGCCAGTGCGGCGCGCGGCTCGGGCGTCCACGTCTGATGCACCAGCGCCGGCTCCTCGAACCGCACGGGCGGGGCCCCGGTCACGCCGACATCGGCCACCCAGGCGTGCTGGCCGGGCGGCCGGAGGCTCGCCACGGCGAGGGCCTCCCCGGCGATCGCCGGCGCCGACACGATGAACGGCAAGTCGCCGTCGTTGCCGGCGGCCGCGACCACCACCGCGCCGGACTCGGCGAGGCGGCGGATGGCGCCCTCGTCCTCCAACACCCGCGCCCCGTACTCGATGCCGAGGCTGAGGTTGACGACGTCGATCCGCGGCCGGTTGCCGGCGCCCATGTTGGCTTCCAGCACCCACTCAAGCGCCCCGATCACGAGGTCGGTCGACTCGCCCAGGCCGAAGATCTTGAGCGCGACCAGCCGCGCGCCGGGCGCCACCCCGGCGTCGAGCCGATCGGTGCCGCGACCCGCGGCGATGCCCGCCACGTGCGTCCCGTGCCCCCCGACGTCGAGGGGATCCGGATCGGGCTCCGGCGCCGTGCTGCACACGCCCTGGGCCTGCAGGGCCTCGGTGCAGCCGGGCGCGTAGTCGGGCCCGGCGAAGTCCCACCCGCCGATGACCGCCGCCGTCGGATAAAACGGCACGCCCTCCCAACGATCGTCCACGATCTCCGCGCCACCCGCCGCCGCCTGGTAGGCCTCGCGCGTGCCCGGGCCGCCGAAGACGGCGTGGGTGTAGTCGATGCCGGTGTCGACGACAGCGATCGTGGCCCCGTCCCCGGGGAGCGTGGCCACCGCGTCACCACCCGGCGCGGCGTGGCGCGCGGGACCGCGGCGCACGGGATCACGACCGGGATCTGCCGGCCGCGCCACGGCGGCGCGCGCACCCGTGCTCCCACCGAACCAGGCGAGCAGCGCATGGGGCATGCCGGGCAGGGCATCGGGTGGGGTCATCGGGCCGCCGGGTTCCGGCGGAGCTGGCGCCAGCCGCCGCGCGGTGACCCGCGGCGGGTCGACCACGCAGCGAACGCCCGGCAGGGCGCGCAGCCGGCGGTCGAGGTCGGCCGCCTGGTGCGCCGGCACGTGCACGAGCACGCCGGCGAGCGCGCTGTCATAGCGGTCGAC
>CAYQBA010000051.1:0-26532 GCA_964415605.1 uncultured Anaerolineales bacterium
CGGCGGGGTCGACGGCGCCGTCGACCCCGCCGGTCTCGTTCAGGTGCCCATGCGGATCGGCGCCCTACACGTTGAAGCGCACCGTGATCACATCCCCGTCCTGCACCACGTAGTCCCGCCCCTCCAGCCGCAGCTTGCCGAGCTTCTTGGCCTCGGCGAACGAGCCGCACGCCACCAGGTCCGCGTAGGCCGTCACCTCCGCGCGGATGAAGCCGCGCGCCAGGTCAGAGTGGATCGCGCCGGCCGCCTCCAGCGCCGTGGCGCCGACCGGAATCGTCCACGCCCGCACCTCGGTGTCGCCCGCCGTCAGGAACGAGTGCAGGCCCAGGAGCTGGTAGCTCAGCCGGATCACCCGGTCCATGCCGAGCTCCCGCACGCCGTACTCCGCCATGAACTCCGCCCGCTCCGCCGCGTCGAGCTGCGCCAGTTCCATCTCCAGCCGCCCCCGGATCGTCGTCACCGCCGAGTCCGTGTGCGGGTAGGCCAGGAGCGCCGCGGCGTCCGGCACGTCGACGTCGCCGGTGTTCAGCACGATCAGCATCGGCTTGGCCGTCAGGAACTGGTAGCCCCGCAGGAGCTTGCGCTCGTCCGGCGTCAGCCCCATGTCGCGGATCGGCACCTCGTCCTCGAGCGCCGGCCTGACGCGCTCGAGGACCGCCTGCTCGGCCTGAAAGCGGTCGCGCTCCGCCCCTTTCGCGGACTTGCGGAGCTGGTCCACCAGCCGCTCGAGCCGCCGCTCGACGATCACGAGGTCCGACAGCACGAACTCCGCGTCGAGAATCGCGACGTCGCGCGCCGGGTTCACCGAGCCGTGGGGGTGCGGGACGTTCGGGTCCTCGAACGCCCGCACGACGTGCAGGAGCGCGTCGTTCTGCGACACGGCGCCGAGGATCTCGCCCGAGAGGCCGCCCTCGCTCATCCCCTTGTCCAGCCCGCCGATGTCCTTGTACTCCACCCGGGCGTACGTGACCTTCTTCGGCTTGAAGATCGACGCCAGCGTGTCGATGCGCGGGTCCGGCACCTCGACGACGGCCTGGTGCACCGCGAACTGCCCGCTGCTGAACGCCTCGGTCTCGACGTGGCCACGCGTCAGGGCGTTGAACACGGTGGTCTTGGAGCTGTTGGGCAGCCCGACGATCCCGATGAGCATGCTGGTCCTCTCCCCATACGCACAGACGCCGGCGCCCGGGCGCCGGCATCGCAGACGGTTTCGGCCGTCCATTATACCGCCCGCATCGCCCTGTTGCCATCCCTCGGTGAATGTGCTATCTATAGTTACTAAATTGTTTAGAGCCCGCTCGAAGGTGACGACCATGACCATGCGCAGCGACCTCCCCGATCCCGCGCCCGCTCGCAACCGGATCGACCCCTGCCCCGCTTCCGCCGTCCGCTCCGGCTTTCGCGCCCGCCTGGCCGTCGCCCGTGTCGCCGTCGTGCTCTCGGCCGTGGCGCTCTGGGCCTCGGGGCTCCCCGGCGCCGCCGACGACGTGCGGGCGCAGCCCATCGGCGACGCACCCGCGCCAGGGCTGCGGCCCGTCGAGCCCGCGGCAATCGCAGCGGCGCTGGCGGTCAACCCGCTCCCGGCGCGGGTCGCCGCCGATGACGGCGCGACTGCGGACGCGGCCCCGGCCGTGGCCGCGGACCTCGCGGGTGACGCCAACCCCGTGCCGCTGGCGGCCGTCGACGAGACCACCGTCATCGACACCTTCGAGCGCGCCGACTGGCCGGCCGGCAGCACCGGCGACTCGCGCTGGCTGCCGCAGACGCTGCTGGACCTGCGCCAGCCGACCGGCGGCCGGCGCTGGGCGTCCACGACGTGTCAGGCCGCCGACGGCGCGCGCGCGCTGTGCCCCATCTGCGGCGGCCCGGGCGGCGCCGGCTATCGCTGCGGCGACGACTACCCGGCCGACACCAGCCCGTCGGTGCTCCTGCGGCTCGACCTCTCCAGGCGCCAGAACATGGAGCGCCTCGACCTCGTGATGGACATCTGGGCCGACGCGGCGCCCGACGAAGGCGTGTTCGTCAATTATGTCGAATATGACCCCGCCGGCGACGTCGCCCAGCGCCGGCCGATCTACTCGGCCACGGGCCGGTTGAGCGCCTGGGCACGTGGGCAGCGGCTGAACCTCCTGGCGGTGCGCGACGCCCTCGACCCCGCCTGGCGCGCCAGTCTGGCCGGCCGCGTGGTGCACCTCGAGCTGCTGTTCCACAGCCGGGCGGCGACGCCGCCAGGCGACGGCATCTTCGTCGACAACCTGCGGCTTGTCAGCCGCGCGGCGACCGTGCCGGTCACGCCCGTGCCCACCCCGTCCGTCGGGTCGGTGTACTGCCCGGCCGGGTCCACCTGCGGCTCGCTGCAGGTCGAGGCGTTCATCGACTACCGCTGCGACGGCAACTACCAGCAGGGCGTCGACCGCAAGCTCGGCCGGCAGTGGGTCGAGGTGCTCGCCGGCACCACGCCGCTCGGCGCGTTCACCAAGGCGTCGGGCAGCACGTTCTTCCGCCTGCCGATCGACCAGCCGATGACCGCCACGTTCACGCTCCCCGCCGGGCACAAGATGTGCGCCAACTCGCCGAACCCGCTCACGCTCACGGCATCGGACTTCGGCCGCAGCCAGCGCAAGAAGATCCGCTTCCGGGTGGTGCCGCAGCGCTGACGCGGCGGGTTGAGGGACGGATCGGGCCGACCGGCGCTTGCCGCGCAGGCCGGTCTGAGCGATCATACCGTCGCGCTCGGATGCGCCAGATGCCTTGCGCGATGGCCTCGTGACCGAGCGATCCGGCTCCATCCCACAAAGGACGGTCAATCCCCCATGCAGGCGTTCAAGGCGTTCATCATGCAGGGCAACGTCGTCGACCTGGCCGTCGGCTTCATCGTCGGCGCGGCGTTCACGTCGGTGGTCGAGTCGCTGGTCAAGGACATCCTCATGCCGCCGCTGGGGCTGCTCCTGAACGGCGTCGACTTCTCGAACCTCTTCGTCAACCTCTCGGGCGGCGACTACGCGACGCTCGCCGCGGCGCAGGCGGCCGGGGCCGCCACGCTGAACTACGGGCGGTTCATCAACAGCGTGATCGCGTTCCTCATCACGGCGCTGGCCGTGTTCCTGGTCGTCAAGCAGGTCGAGCGCCTGGTGCCAAAGGAAGCGGAGGCAGCGGCGCCGGGCCTGACCCTGGACCAGCAGCTCCTGACGGAGATCCGCGACAGCGTGAAGGGGCGCTGAGGCGGGCAGCGTGCGCCCGCTACGCCGCCTCGACCGGCAGCTCGATCTTCGGGAACAGAACGCCGCCCGGCCGGACGACCGTGCCGGGCGGGAGACCGCCCCAGCGCGCGGCGCCCGGCCATGCCCCGGCCGCGCCGGGTGCCACGCCGAGCTGCTCGAAGATCCCGGCGGCCGCCTTGGGGATGAACGGCTGGCAGAACCAGGCCGCCAGGCGCAGCGTCTCGGCCAGGCCGTACAGCGTGGTGGCGAGCCGCGCCTCGGCGTCGGCGGCCTCGGCAGGATCGGCGCTCTTGCGGCGCTTGGCCAGGGTCCAGGGTTCCACGGCCACGACGTGCTTGTTGGCGACGTCGACGACGTCCCAGATGGCGGCCATGGCCTCGTGGGTCTGGAAGCGCGCCATCGCGGCGTCGACGCGCGCGGCGAGACCGTCGCCGGCATCGCGCAGGGCGTGGTCGCCAGCCCCCCATGATTCGGGCGCGGCCGGGGCCGGCACCGCGCCGTCGCAATAGCGGCCGATCATCCCGAGCGTCCGGCTGAGCAGGTTGCCGAGCTGGTCCGCCAGGTCGGCGTTGCAGGCGCGGATGAACCGCTCCAGCGCGAAGTCGCCGTCGTCGGTGGACCGGATCTGGCGCAGCAGGTAGTAGCGCAGGGCATCGGAGCCGTAGGCGTCGGCCAGGCCCACCGGGTCGATGACGTTGCCGAGCGACTTGCTGATCTTGACGCCCTCGACGGTCAGGAAGCCGTGGACGAACAGGTCGGTCGGCAGCGCCAGGCCCGCCGAGAGCAGCATGGCCGGCCAGTAAACCGCGTGGAAGCGGATGATGTCCTTGCCGACGACGTGCACGCGGCCGGCGCTCTCGGCCCAGAAGCGCTGGAAGCGCGGTCCGTCCGCGGCGTAATCCAGGGCCGTGATGTAGTTGCCGAGCGCGTCGAACCAGACGTACATCACCTGGTCGGGGTCGCCGGGCACCGGCACGCCCCAGCCGTGGGCGCGCGCCTGGGAACGTGAGATGCTGAAGTCCGCCAGGCCGCCGCGGATGAAGCTCAGGACCTCGTTGCGGCGTGTCTCGGGCTCGATCCGAAAGCGGCCGGACGTGATGGCGTCCTCGATGGCCGCCGCATGGCGCGACAGGCGGAAGAAGTAGTTCTCCTCCTCGACCTCGTCGGGCACGGTGCGGTGGACAGGGCAGAGGCCGCCGTCGAGCTCGC
Organism: uncultured Anaerolineales bacterium; assembly: GCA_964415605.1. Taxonomy (GTDB): domain Bacteria; phylum Chloroflexota; class Anaerolineae; order Epilineales; family Epilineaceae; genus UCB3. The sequence goes on from CAYQBA010000051.1 coordinate 4,431, forward strand.
TCTCGGCGTAGAACTGCTCGCAGCCGACGCAGTACAGGCCGCGGTAGGCGCGCTTGTAGATGTCGCCGGCGCGGTCGCACGCTCCCCAGAGGCGCCAGACGCCGGCACGGTGGCGTTCTTCGGCGCTGGTGCGGATGAAGTCGTCGAACGACAGGTCCAGCGGCGCGCGCAGGCCGAGGAACAGCCGGGAGTTGCGCGCCACGAGGTCGGCCGGCGACACGCCTTCGCGCTCGGCGGCCTGGACGTTCTTGAGGCTGTTCTCGTCGGTGCCGGTCAGGAACCAGACATCGTCGCCCCGCAGCCGCCGGTAGCGCGCGAGCGCGTCGGTGACGACGTACTCGAGCGCATGGCCGACATGCGGCTGGGCGTTGACGTACGGGATGGCCGTGGTGATGAACCACGGCGCGGGAGCCGGGCCGCCTTGGGGTGTGGACATGGCGGCAAGTATATCGGCTCCCGCGCCGGCGTTCCAATCACGGCCCGTCGCAGGCGATCTTCTCGGCGATCTGGGCGTAGACGTGCGCAAGCCCGTCGGCATCGTCGACGCCGATGAAGCGGGCCACGTCGCCCGCCACGTCCGCCATGAGGGCGCGGTCGACCTCGTCGCCGACCCCGATGACGAACACGGTGGCGACGGCGCGCGCCGCGGCGCCGGCGGCGCGGACGGCATCGGGCGTGGTCTGCGTGGGCAGGCCGTCGGTGAGGAGGACGATCGCCCGGCGGCTGCCGGGCCGCGCGGCGGGCCCGGTGAGCACCGCGGTGGCGGCGTCGAGCGCGAGGTCGATGCGCGTCCACGACGCGAGATCGATCCCGTCGATGCCGGTCTTGAGCGCGGCGCGGTCGCCGGTGAGGGGCACGAGGGTGTGGGCAGCCGAGTTGAACGCCACCACGGCCGCCTGGTCGACGGGTCGCATGAGGTCGACGAAGCGCCGGGCGCCGTCCTGCGCGGCGGCGATGCGCGTGCTGCCGGACAGCGTGGCGGTGCGCATGCTGGTCGAGGCGTCGATGACCAGTACGGCATCGACCGGCCGGTCGAGGTCGACGCACCGGCTGAGGTTGAGGATCGGCAGGTAGATCGGCCGCGGCCGCGGCGTGGGGGTGGCGGTGGGCGTGGGCGTGTCGGTCGGCGTCGGCGTGTGTGTGGGGGTATGGGAAGGCGTGTTCGTCGGCGTGGGCGTGGGCGTATCGGTCGGCGTCGGCGTCGGGGTGTCGGTCGGGGTGGGCGTGACGACAACGACGCCGGGGCACTCGTCGGGCACCGTCAGGACAGCCGTGGGCATGACGAACGAGCCGAGGTTGTTGCGGCTGTCGCGGAACGAGACGAGGTTGGCGGCGGCCACGGTGTAGGTCTGGACGGCCAGGGGCGCGACGTGGTAGCCCATCGAGATGCCGTCGGTCGGCGCGAACGCGAAATCCCAGCGCAGCTTGCGGTTCGTCTCGTCCCACTCCGCGTCGGGCCACACGCTTTCCTGCAAGAGGAACAGGTTCTCGGGCAGCGTCTCCTCGATGACCAGCGAGCGCAGCTTGATCTCCTTGACGTCCTTGGCGATCTGCTGGAAGATGCGCTTGAGGCCGCCGGTGCCCTGCGACTCGAAGTAGTAGCGGCTTGAGCTGGCCACGCGGCGCATGGCGGTGCAGCCACCGGCGGTTCCGTTCTCGATGCACACGGCGACGACGAGAATGCCGTCGCTCTTGGCTTGGTTGGCGGGCGGGATGGCGGAGTCGGGCGGGCGGGTCTGGCCGCCGTCGGACAGCACGACCATGACCTCGACGGGCTGGCCGACGACGTCGTCGCGGCCGTCGCGCAGCTCGCTGTGGGCCATGCTGATGGAGTCGGCGAGGTTGTCCTCGCCGCCGGCGTTGAGGCTCCCGATGCGCCCGCGGGCCTGGGTGGCGTTGTTGGTCAGCTTGAGGTCGCGTGTGGGCCGGGGGCCGTGGGACACGAGGCCGATCTTGACGTTGGGGCTCTCGCGCATGTCGAGCGCGTCGATCAGGGCGTTGGCGGCGGTCTTGGCGTCGCGGATGCCCTGCCCGATCATCGAGCCGGATCGGTCGATGCTCAGCATGACGTGCAGCGGCGCGGCTTCGCACGACGCACGCACCGTGAGGGTGACGGCGGCGGTGTGGCAGCGCAGGATCGACGAAGGGCCGATGAGGCGGGTCGAGAGCGGCTTGCCGGTGGCGGGATCGAGGTCGCTGCAGCTGCTCTCATCGTCGAGGGCGGCGGGGACGAGGGGCGCCGCCGGCACGGCGGGAGCGGCGGACACCGCTGGACGCGCGGCGCTGGCGGGGCCGGTGTCGGCCGCGGGTCGGGATGCGGGCGCGGCGACCGGAGCCGGGGCCGACGCGCCATCGGCGGGGACCGCGGGCACGGCGCGGGCGAGCGCGGCGGGCGGCAGCAGTCCGGCCGCGAGGCCCACGGCGACGGCGGCGATGGTGGTCACGGCAAGGCGGAAGCGTTGGTTCATGGCGCACCCCCTGGTCTGAGGTTTGGACGAATCTGACCGACTTGACGACGAAATTCTAGCACCAATTTCAGCGGTTTTGGAAGGAATGTCAAGTTGAGCGGGATCGGCAGGGGTCTTGGCAATCGGGGGTGGGGTCTCTAGAATTCGGGTGGATTTAGCCCGGGCTAATTGACGGTGGACACTCAGCGGAGCGAAACGTGACACAGGTGCGCGCCAGCGGCCACACCCTGACCGAGGCGTCGGAGAACTACCTCAAGGCGATCTACCACTTGCGGGCGGCCAGCGCGGACGGGCGGGTGTCGACGTCGGTGCTGGCGGAGTACCTGGCGGTGGCACCGGCGTCGGTGACGGGGATGCTGCAGAAGCTGGCGGCGGAGTCGCCGGCGCTGGTGGCGTACGCGCCGCGGCGGGGGGTGGCGCTGAGCCCGCTGGGCGAGAAGATCGCGCTGGAGGTGATCCGGCACCATCGGCTGATCGAGCTCTACCTTTACGAGGCGCTGGGCTACCCGTGGGACGAGGTCCACGCGGAGGCGGAGCGGCTGGAGCACGTGATCTCGGAGGCGTTCGAGGACCGGGTGGCGGCGATGCTGGGCAACCCGGAGTACGACCCGCACGGGCAGCCGATCCCGCGCAAGGACGGGACGTGCCCGGAGCCGGTGGGCGTGGCGCTGTCTTCTCTGGCGCCGGGGCGGTCGGGCCGGGTGGCGCGGGTGGCGGACGACCGGTCGGATCTCCTGCGCTACCTGGCGAGCGTCGGGATCGTGCCGGGCGCGCGGGTGCACGTGGTGGAGCGGGCGCCGTTCGACGGCCCGCTGCACGTGCGGGTCGGCGACGACCCCGCCGGCGCGACGCTGGCGCTGGGCGCGGGGGTGACGGATGAGGTGTTCGTGGACGTGGGGGGGTAGGCGCCGGTAGAGCGGAATGGGATCCCGAAGGAAGGGGCGGTGCATCGCGCCGAAGACGCGCGCTGAAACGTCCGGTTAGCCTGATCGAGAAGCCAACTTCCCCGGTTCAGAGATGGCCTCAGGCATCTCGTCATAGGTGCGGCCATCAAGCGACCTTCCTGCCTTGCGCTTGTGTACGCCTCCCCACTGCTTGAAGAAAAACGGGATTCGGGCCTGTTCGCATTGCCTGCGTATGCCATCGACCCATTCGTGGCGCATCGGCCGCGCGCCAGGGCCGGATTCTCCGCCCACGATGACCCAGTGGATTCCCGCCAGCGGGAGAGAAGCGAGCGGGCCAAGCAACGGCTCACAGGACAAGAACCGCACCGCCGCCGGCGTCCGCTTCAGATCGGCGACACGGTCCAGCACATGCTCGTCTTCGACGCTCACCCCCATCCAGATGTTTGATGGCCACGGTAAGTCCGGGCCCATACCAGCCAAGCGCGCACTGCGCTTGGTCAGGACTTGGAACGTATGCCAGTGAGCTTGCGCCATGGTGTCGAAGACGCGTCGGATGAATGTTGCCGGGACATCTTCGTGAAAGAGATCACTCATGGAGTTGACGAAGATCGTCGACGGCCGACGCCAGTGCAGTGGCACCGTGACAAGGTCTTCGTGGATCCTCGGAGCAAAGCCGTCTCGGTAGCGGGCAGCACCCATCGCTCGCAGACGCAATGCCATCCGCTCGGCATAACAGTGCTTACAGCCCTGGCTCACCTTCGAGCATCCCGTGACCGGGTTCCACGTGACCTGGGTCCATTCAATGGAAGTCGTGCCTGGCATTGCTACCTCCTGAGGATGTCGCCTGCGATTCTGACGGCCAAATCTGCAGCCTTGGGGTTGCCTGCGGCGAAGCAGAGCAGGTAGATCGGCACGCCGCGCGAGTTGTAGAGCGCCAGGGGATTGGGCGCAACACCGGCAAACACGGATTCAAGGCGCCGAATGAAATAGCGCCCGATCATTGTGAAGTCAGCGATCTTCTCGTTCGTGGGGTCATCTCCAAACATCGTAAGCTGAGGCGAGCTTGCGTAGAATGCCGCCCTCCATGTGTCGGTGCCGAAGAGTCGATCCAAGCTGCCTGCCCAGTATGGGGGTGGAGGGCTGGTACGGGTCAACAACCGGTTGACCGCGGCGCCCAAGGGGAACAGCACCCACAGGTCGATGGCTCTTGTTTCCGCAATAGCTTGAATCGTCGCCCATTCCACCTGCATCCCATAGGGGTCGAGGAATAACACGGCCCTGTCGCGCCGCTCGGACATGCTCGAGCACCATGTCCTGACGAAGGTGTTCGACTCAGAACGGTGAATCTGGATTCGATCGGCCAGGTCCGGGAACTCAAGCTTGAGATCCTCGAGCCGTGCCGATGACGCTCGATCGCGCTCTACGAAGACGTACCGATGAAAGGGAGGTCGTACTTCGAGTGCGACGCGTGCGCTCCCACTGCGAAATGCAGCGGCGTCGGGTTCCGTCAGCTCTGGGAAACCAGGCTCAGACGCCTGTGCCTCCGGCGCCACGCGAACTCCAGCACCAGCGAACGCGTCGAGATAGCTGATCTTGAAGTGACGCGCCCTGGGGTTCGCGTGGAAGATGGTAACATAGGCTCTGAGGTACTTTGCGAGTCGAGTGAGCTTCTCTTCGGTCCAATTGCCGCCAAACATCGGGACTCCTGCCATCACTTCCCCTCGCGAGCATGTGAACGGTATCAGGGTCGCACAATTGCCGGTGCAACCACCAGCATAGCACACCTGTTCGCACCGGCCAAGGCACCGGCCAACGGAAGTGGGCTGTCGTGGATGCCGTCGAGTTGGTGTGCGCACTGCGACGCGGTGAGGATGGAGCTTGCCTGAGCCCGCGCCACCATCGCTACTGGGCACGCGCCGTCACTGTGACACATTCGCGCCAATCGTTTCGGCCCTCACGGGGAAGACCATCGTACAGAGGCGACGGCACGCGATAGGTCGCGCTGGAAACGAGGCAGGCACAGGGAGCAGCGTCACATCCAACGGTGATCACGTTGGTGCGGTTGCAGAGACGGGAAGGCCTCAAGCAACGCCGAGGATCCAGCCCTCGATCGCGGCGGTGGCACGTTCGGGGGGCATGAGGTCTGGGCGGAGGAAGCGCGGGAGAACACCGCCAAGGTCGGCGTCGCGGAGCCACGCCGCCACGCTATAGGCGTCGTGCTGATCGGGTGTGCGATCCTGCCGTGGGTAGCTGGCGGACCAAAGGCGCGGGTAGACTTCGACGATCACGGTCCGGCCGGCCGGGGGATCCCAGCCGTCGAAGGGCCACACGTGGACTTGCTGGCCAGTGCGACGGCGCAGGTAGAGGAGCCACGGCAATCCGGCATGGGTCGACTTGGCGACGGAGCCCTGGCAGTCGAAGTGGAACACGGACTTGGCGGTGCCAGCGCGGACTTCGGTCATCCGACGCCAGCGGCGATCCCCGGTACGAGCAGCGCCGTCTCCTTGAAGGCCGTCGCGAATGAAGTCGACGTAGGTGTGATCTTCGTCGGTTGGCCAATGGCATTGAAAGTCGGCGAGGAAGGCAGGCCAGTCGTAAGGGAGCTGGTGCTTGACGAAGTACCGGTGGGGAAAGGAGAAGGCGTGGTCGATGCCGACGATGGCGGGCGGGCCGGCTCCGACGATCTCAACGAGCCACTCGGCGATGCCGCGTCGGGTCCAGTAGTGCCGCGGGCTTGGGGGCGGTGGCACTTCGGTGGGTGGGGATCCGCGGTCGGCCCGGTAGACGCGCAGGGCCTTCAGGCTGGACGTAGGGGTCGCGGCACCTGAGTAGTCGATGCCCACATACTGCTCGAAGCCGAGGGTGTGCGCGGAGATCATGGTTGGCTGGGCGAATGCACTGGTGGAGGCACCGGCGGCATCGGGCCGAGGTGCTCACGGATCGCGGGCACACGGATTCCAGGCGTGTCTCGCCATCCGGCGGCGCCACAGTAAACGGCGCCTACGGCCACGCCGGCAGCCCCCGGCACGTCGGCGGCCGCCACACCAGCTCGGCGAAGATCGCCGGCAGATCCTCGGCGTCCGGGGCTTCGTGGTAGCGCGACGGCGCCGACGCCATGCCGCGCAGGAGATCCGCGTCGACGTCGACCCCCGGCACGCCCACGCCGATGGTATCGACGACGATGCCCGCCGTCCGCGCCGCCGCGGCCGCCGCGCGCGCGTCGGCGGGCGTGCTGGGGCTCGGCAGCCCGTCGGTGAGCACGATCATCCAGCGCGGGTTCGCGGGATCGACGGCGGCCAGGACGGCGCCGGCCAGCGCCACACCGGCGTCGAGCCGTGAGCCGCGGGCGGTCGGGACGCGCGCCAGCGCCGCGCGCAGGGCGGCGCGGTCGCCGGTCAGCGGGGCGAGCACCCGCGCCTCGGCGTTGAACACGACCACCGCGAGGCGGTCGCCGCGGGCCTGGCTGGCGAGGTCCACCAGCACCCGCGCCGCCTCGAGCGCCGCCTCGATCTTCGAGCGCCCGGCGCGCGTCGGGCCGGTCATGCTCTCCGACGCGTCGACGACCAGCGCCAGCGCCACCGGGCGCGCGTCGACGGCCGGGCAGGCTTGCCAGAGCAGCACGGGCAGGTAGAGCGGCGCCGGGGTCGGCGTGGCGGTCGGCGGCAGCGTGGCCGTCGGGGACGGCGTGGGTGTGGCGGTGGAGGTCGGCGGCGGATCGGTGGGGGTGGCCGTCGGCTCGCCGGTCGGCGTGGCGGTGTCGGCGGGCGTGGCGGTCGGCGTCGCGCTCGGGGCGGGCGTGTCGGTGGCGGTTGCGCTCGGGGCGAGCGTGGCCGTCGGGGTGGGCACGAAGAGCTGGACGCAGATCGTGCCGAGCTTGCCGTCGTTGTTGCGGCCGTTGCCGTCGCCCTGGCCGCCGGCCACGGAGAGCGCGCGGCGGGTCACCGTGCCGCTGGCGTAGAAGAGCTTGATCCGCCCGCCGCCCCCGCCGCCCCCGCCGTCGTCGGTCACGCCGCCGTCGCCGCCGTCGGCCGCGATGCGCCCGGTCTGCTGCAGCCGGCCGGCGCGCACCAGCACGCCGCCGCCCGCCCCGCCGCCGGCAGCATCGTTGGCCGCGACGACGCCGTCCTCGCCGCCGACGGAGATCGTGCCGGTGATCAGGACAGTGTCGGCGATCAGGACGAGCGCGGCGCCGCCGTGGCCGCCGATGCCGGGGTCGCCGCGATTGTCCGCCCGCCCGGGCGCGCCGCCGGCGGAGCCGGGCTCGAGGTCGGGCCCGCAGTCGGTCCCGTACACCCGGCCGCCGAGGGCGCCGACGGTCGGCACGTTGTCGAGCACGCCGTCGCCGCCATCGCCGCCATACGCCCCGCCCCCGCCGCCGTCGGCGGTGCTCGCGCCGCCCTCGCCGCCGCCGGGGCCTTCGCCGTCGCCGCGAAGCTGCCCACGGTAGCCGGCCGCGTCGCCGACGATCTGCGAGCCGCGGTCGATCTCGATGCGCGCGGCGACGAGCTCGAGCCGGCCACCGTCGCCGGGTCCGGAATAGGGCTTGATCTCGATCTGCGCGCGGTTGGTGAGCACGACGCGCCCGAACACGTGCCGGCCATCGAGCTGGGCCCGCCGGCCGTCGAGGATAAGGTCGGGCGGCGGTGTGGGCGTCGACGCGGGCGTGGGCGCGGGCGTCGGGGGCTGCGCGCCGGCGGGGAGCGTTGGCAGTCCGGCCCACGCGGCCAGGCCGAGGGCCAGGAGCCTCGCGGCGATCACCGGGCGGGGGTGAATGCGCACGCGTGGAGGATGTGGATATGGGGAAGGCGCCACGGGCGGGAGTATACCACGTTGCGGCAGGTGCCGGGCACGGACCAGCTCGATCCGGGGGAGCGGCGTGGCCTCCGTCGGACTGTTGGGCGCCCAATGGACCGCGCCGCGGACATGGAGCTGCGGCCGAGGTGGAACGGTCTTGCGCCGGCTACGCCTGCGCCCCCAACCGCTCGACCGTGATGTCGGTCATCGGGCAGTCCTTCGGGTTGTTGGTGAGCCGGGTCGCGTGATGGTGGCGGGCAGTGGCGGCGGCACGGCGAACACCGTGAGCATCGGCCGCCGGATCACAAGCAGAGTCACGGCCCTTCGTCCGATGATCGGTCGGCCGATGCATGCGGCGACGGCGAGGGGCATGTTGCGGGTGCGGACGGCGGGCGCGTTGGTCTTGACGGGCGTGGCGCCTGCCGCCCCAAGCCCCGCCATCAAGAGGCAGATCGCGCGGACATCGCACCCCAAGACGCCGCCAACGGCATGCCCCCCGCCCCCGGCATACCCGCTGCGCGCCCCGCGCCGCGGCGCCGTGCTCGGCGCCCTCGCCGCGACGGACTAAGCCCGACCCCCGCCGAGGTAGGCGCCGCGGGGCGGCCACACCCAGTCTGCAGCCCAACCTGACACGCGATGCGAGAGCCCGCGCTCCGCGGCCCGGCTCGACCGGCGTCGCAAGAGTCCACCCGCGGGAGCTGTGCGCGACAGGCGCCGGGTGCGCGCGCGACCACCCAAGGATCTTCCGCGCCGTCGCCTGCGACCGCGATCGCTTCATCCGAGCCGCGTCCAGCATCCGAGCCGCGTCCAGCATCCCGCCCACTGTCGCGGCGCGCCCCGCCATCGGCGTCGGGGCCTGCCGCGTCGCCTACGATCTCGACCTCCACGCCGATGGCGGCCAGCATCGCGCAGCCCCAGCGGTCGATCTCGCCGCGCGTCCACCAGCCGGCGTCCACGATGGCCAGCCCCGGTCGCCCGTGCTCGTCCACGACCGGCACGAGCGGCAGCTTGCGGCCGTCGGCCTCGATCCATGCCGCCCCGTCGCCGAGGCCCGCACGCGTGAAGAGCGGCGCGATCCCGGCGGCGCGGACGCCGCCGATGATGGTCCCCGCCGCGGCCTGCGCCTGGCTCTTGCCGAGCGGCATGCTCAGCGCGGTCAGCGCCAGGCTCGCGTCGCGGAAGCTCAGGCCGAGGAGGTGGAGCGCCGCGGCGAGGTGCTTGACGCCGACGGGCACCTGCCCGCGGTCGACGCCCGCCGGATAGGCGCGGAACGTTCGCCCGCAGTCGAGGCACGTGTAGCGGGCGGCGGGGACGGCGGCCGGCTGCTCGGCGTGGGCGGGGCGGATCGCCTTGGCGACGGTCTGGCGCAGCCGCAGGCGACCGCTGCCGCAGCCGGCGTGCGGGCACGCGGGCGGCGGCGCGGCGGTCGCGCCGAGCGGGTCGCGGTACATCAGCTTGAGTTGCATGTGGGTTCCAACGCCCGGCGCGGCGAAAAGGTTCCACCTGCCCCGCTTCGATCACCCGGCCCGCGGCCCGCCCACCTCGCCATGCCGGCTCGCCGCCTCCAGGAGCTCGATGGGATGCACGACGCGCGCCGCCATCCCCCGGCCGGCCAGGCCGGCGGCAAGCTGCATCGCGCAGCCGGGATTGGCCGTGGCGACGATGTCGGGGGCCGCCTCCGCCAACGCCTCGAGCTTGGGCGCGAGGACGCTCGAAGCCATCTCCGGATGCGTGAGGTTGTAGATGCCGGCTGCGCCGCAACAGGCCCCGGCGTCGCGATGGGCGACGAGCTCCAGCCCCGGGATCGCCGCGAGGAGGTTGCGCGGCGCCGCGGCGATGCCCTGCGCATGGATCAAGTGGCAGGGATCGTCGTAACAGACACGGCCGGCCAGCGGCGCGAGGTCCAGCCCCAGGCCGACGGCGTCGAGGAACTCCAGCACGTCACGCACCCCGCCCGCGAGCGCCGCGCCCTCGGCGCCGATCCAGCGCGGCAGCTCCTTCAGCGCCGCCGAGCAGCCGGCCGCCGCCACGATCACCGCGTCGAAGCCGCCGGCGGCGCCGCCCGCGGCCTCGAACGCCCGCACGTTCGCGTGCGCCAGGGTCCGGGCCCCCGCGTCGTCGCCGGCGTGCGCGTGCAGCGCGCCGCAGCAGCCTTGCGCCGCGGGCACCACCACGTCGTAGCCGGCCCGCGCCAGCACGCGCCGCGCCGCGTCGTTGATGCGCCCGTACAGCTCCGGCATCACGCAGCCCTCGAAGAGCGCCACGCGTCCCCGGCGCGGGCCTGCCGCCGGCGTGAAGGCCGGCATGCGCCGCCGCTCGGCCGCAGGGGGAATCCGCGGCAGCAGCGCGGCGCGCGCCGCCAGGCGCCTCGGCAAGGCGCGCGCGGCGAGCCGATCGAGGCCCGTGCGCTGGGCGAACGCGACCAGATCCACCAGCCGCGCGAGCCGGGCGCGGCGCACCACGATCTCGCGCAGCATGAGCCGCTCGATCCGGCGCGCGGCGCGCCCGCCGGGCCGCGCGTCGCTCACAAGAGCGCGGGTGTGCTCCAGGATCTCGCCGTACCGCACGCCCGATGGGCAGGCCGTCTCGCACGCCCGGCAGCCCAGGCAGAGAAACGCCTCCTCGGCAAGCAGGGCCGGATCGTCGAGCCGGCCCTCGGCCTGGCCGCGCATCAGGTAGATCCGCCCGCGCGGCGACGACGTCTCGCGGCCGGTGACGCGATACGTCGGGCAGCTCTGGAGGCACAGGCCGCAGTGCACGCAGTCGAGGGTCTGGTCGAGGATCCCGTCCCGCAACCGATCCGACAGCGACGGGTGCGGCGGCGGGAGCGCTGCCGGCGGCGCTGGCGGCGGCACCGACACCCCCTCGGGTTCCGCGTCGGACATCGGGTCAGGTCCCTGCCACAAAGCGGCCCGGGTTCAGGATGCCGCGCGGGTCGAAGCGCTGCTTGAGCGCCGCCGCGAGGGCGCGCGTCCCGGGCTGTTCACCGAACACGTCGAGCGCCGCGTGCCAGGCCGCGGGGAGCCACTCGCAGCTGAGGTGTCCGCCCCATGCTTCCGCTTGCGCGCGCAGCGCGGCGAGGGTCGGCGGCCCGTCGAGCCCGAACGCCGCGGACGCGCCCCGCGCCGTCACGACGCCGAGGCCGATGTCGATCGAGACCTTGAGATTCGCCGCGATCACGGCCTGGCGCAGCGCGTCGAGGCGCGTCGCGAGCACGCGCGCCCGGGCGCCGATCGCCGCCCCGGCGGCGTCTTGGGCCCGGCCATCGCGCAGCAGGTCGAGGGCCGCGGGATCGGCCGGCGCGAGCGGGAACGCGCCGGCAAGACTCGCGCGGTCGTGGGCCACGGCGGCCTCGCTCGCCCCGAGCTCGACAACGATCTCGGCGTCGGCGTCGCCCGGCGCCTCGTTCCACACGAACGCCCGCACGCTCGCCGCGGCCGCGGCCGCGCGCGCCCGCTCGAAAGTCGCCGAGTCGGCCGGCACCCGGCCGGCCAGCACGACCCGGCACCCGGGCTCCGGCCGCAGCCGCAGCCACGCGCCGGTGATGACGCCCAGCGACCCGAAGGATCCGGTGTAGAGCTTGGCGAGGTCGTACCCCGTCACGTTCTTGACGACGCGGCCGCCGCACTTCGAGATCGTCCCGTCGGCCCCGACCACCTCGAGCCCCAGCACGGCGTCGGCGACCCGGCCGAGGGCATGCGCCCGCGGCCCCGTCGCCGCGCTGGCGATGGTGCCGCCCAGCGTGGCGGCGGGCCCCGGCGGGTCCAGCGGCAGCTCCCAGCCCTCCGCGGCGACGGCAGCGCGCAGGGCGCGAATCGGCGTTCCGGCCAGGGCGTGGACGACGCCCTCGTCGGGCTCGAAGACGTCGATGCCCGCGAGCGCCCCCAGCGACACGGCGGCGGCAAGCTTGCCGGCCGGGTTGGCCTGCGCGAGCCGCGTGCGGCCGCCGCACACGAGCACGCCCGCGCCGCGCGCGTCGAATGCGGCGAGGATCTCCGCCACGTCGCCGACGCTTGTCGGCCGGTAGACGGCCTCGACCGTCGCGCCGGGCACCTCGATCCGCTCTCGGACCGGGCGCGGGGATCCCGCGCGGTCGGGGTCGCCCAAACGCCGCCCCCCGGCCGCGCTCATGCGATCGGCACCGCGTCGTAGCCCCGGGCCCTGGGGTTGGCCTCGACGCAAAAGCGCGGCGTCGGGAGCACCTTGCCGGGGTTGCAGACCCCGTCGGGGTCGAACGTGTCGCGCAGCCGCTTCATGACCTCGAGGTCGGGCGGGTCGAACACGAGGTGCATGTAGTCCCGCTTCTCGACGCCGACGCCGTGCTCGCCGGTGATGACGCCGCCGGCGGCGACGCAGGCCTCGAGGATCTCGCGGCCCGCCGCCAAGACGTGCGCGAGCTCGCCAGAGTCGCGGCGGTCGAAGCAGATGTTGGGATGGAGGTTGCCGTCGCCGGCGTGGAAGACGTTGGCGAGCTTGAGCCCGTGGCGGTCGCAGATCTCGCAGACCCTCTCGATCACGCCGGGCAGGCGGGTGCGCGGCACGACGGCGTCGTGGACATAGAGGTCGGGGGCCAGGCGTCCCATGGCGCCGAAGGCCCCCTTGCGGGCGCGCCAGAAGCGCTTGCGCTCGGCCTCGTCGCGCGCGACCTCGATCGCCTGGCTGCCCTCCGCCGCGCACGCCGCGCGGATCGCCGCGACCTCGCCGGCCAGGCTCGCGGGGAGGCCGTCGAGCTCGACGATGAGGACAGCCCCCGCCGTCGCCGGCAGCCCCGCCGCGTAGACGCTCGCCTCGACCGCCTCGATCGTGCGCCGGTCGACGATCTCCAGCGCCGCCGGCAGCGCGCCGCTGCGGATGACGCGCCCGACGGCGCGGCACGCAGCGACGACGTCGTCGAAGACGACGAGCAATGTCTCGACGGCGGCGGGGATCGGCGTGAGCCGGACGGTGACCTCCGTCACGATCCCGAGCGTCCCCTCGCTGCCCACGATCGCGCCGACGAAGTCGAAGCCCGGCGCTTCGCCCGCGCGGCTGCCGAACCGCTGGATCGTGCCGTCCGGCAGCACGACCTCGAGGGCGAGCACGTGGTTGGTCGTCGTGCCGTACTTCAGGGTGTGCGGGCCGCCGGCATTCTCGGCGACGTTGCCGCCGATCGTGCAGGCCTGCTGGCTGGAGGGATCGGGCGCGTAGAACAGGCCGTGCGCCGCGACGGCGGTCGAGAGCTCCGCGTTGACGACGCCCGGCTGCACGACCGCCACGCGGTTGGCGGCGTCGACCTCGAGGATGCGGTTCATGCGCGCGCACTCGACGATGATCGCGTCGTCCACCGCGTGGGCCCCGCCGGAGAGGCCCGTCCCGGCGCCGCGCGGCACGAAGCGCACGCCGAACGCGCGGCACGCGCGTACGACCGCCGCGACCTCGGCCGTCGTCCTCGGCAGCACCACCGCCAGCGGCCGCTTCGGCGCGAGCGTCAGCGCATCGCACTCGTACGCGAACAGCTCGCCCTCGCGCGTGAGGCAGCCCGCTTCGCCCACGATCTGGCGCAGGCGGGCGAGGAACGCGGGCGAGGTCATGCGTGGGTGCCGACGCGGGCCGCGACGCTATGCCTCGGAGTACCGCCAGCCCGCCACATAGCCGCCGACGAGGCTCACGAGCAAGCTCGGCACGGCCATCGCGCCGACCATCGGCCACTCGAAGACCGCCATGCTGGCCAGGCCGACGAAGATCGCCAGACCGGGCAGCCACACCACCGCGGACGCGATGAGCGCCGTGCGCACGCCCGCGCCGAACCGCGGCCTGATCGCGGCATACACAAACGCGATGAGGATGCCCATGCCCACGTCGGTACCGATCAAGAAGAGCAGGTCGCCGGCGCTGCCCTCGGTGAAGGGTGGCAGGCCGAGACGGGCCAGGGCGGCATCCCAGTACGCCGCAAAGAACCCTCCGACGACGACCATGTCCGCGATGACCATCGCGACTCCAGCCATCACCCCTGCAATCAGGACGCTTCTGCTGTTGATCCCACCCATGTCGAGGTTCCCCCTGAGGTCAGCGGTGACAAGTGAAGGGCGGCGGCGGAGTCAAGCTGTCAGGGGGCGCCATTGACCCCCCTAACCCCCCGACCACAGGGGGAACTTGCTTGGCCACCATATTCAAGAGACCGGAACACGTCGCTTGGCCGACGGTATTGTCATGACCATCCCCCGGACCATCCACGGCGCCCGAGGGTACGAATGCCACCCGCCAGTGAGTTCCCCCCGTTATCGGGGAGTTGGGGGGGCTGTCCCCCACCCGCCCACCTGGATGACACGGTTGACAGCCATTGCCGACCCTCAACGTGTCACCGCTGCTTGGAGGTCAGTTGCATCGGCCGTCGCCAGCGTGCCCGGCCAGCGGGTCGAGCCATCCCGTGGCGGCTGAAAGGAACGGTCTCCGCGCCATACGATATGTTCAGCCGCGCTCCGCGTCAACCGCTCCGTTCAAGCGCAATGGACCATCGGCACGCCCAAGGGCGGCCGGCGGGAACGGTGCGGGCCGCGGCCGGGTCTACGGCAACAGCACGAGCGGGATCGTGTTCACGTACACGGGCGCCCCTGTGGCCGCCGACGTGTGGTAGACCTCCAGCGAGCCCACCTGCGGCGAAGCCGTCGTGAACGGGACGGTGAACGTGAACGAGCCCACACAGCCCGTGCCGCAAGTGGCGAGGGTGTTGCCCTGACCGATCTGCGCGCCCTGACTGTCCATCAGCTTCCACTCCACCACCGCCTCGAAAACGTTGGCGCAGCCGGTCACCATGAATCCCGGCTGCACCTGGGCGCCAATCTGGGGGCTGGTCACGAACACGAACGGCACGTTTCCCGGCGGTGCCATGGCCGTGCAGCCGGGCCCCGTGGGCTTGCCGATGACGCCCCCGGTGCCGCCAGCCGGGATCTTCAAGCACCGTCCGGCGACGATCAGGTTCACATTGCCGATGCCGTTCGCGGCCGCAATCGCCGCCACTGTCGTGCCGTGGCGCATGGCGATCGCGTAGAGGGTGTCGCCCGGGCGGGTGCAATACACCGTGCCGGGCTTGAGCGCGGTTCCGGCGATGTCCTCGGTCGTGTCGCGCACCGCTGCCGCCGGCGCGTCGAGCGTGCGGGTGGGCCCATGGAGCGACACGGCTCCCCATGCCAGCCCGATCGCCAGCGTCGATGTCCCTACCATCAAGCCGATCATCGCGATCCTCCTTGGTCTCAGATCAGCGGCCGATTCCGCCATCGCGGGCCGGGCAGGGTGCGCTGGACGCCGATGGCGCCCAACGGTGGGCCGAACACCCCGATCACAAGTCCTTCGCCCGCGTCGCGATCTTGCCCTGGATCGCCGCCAGCAGCGCCCCGAACGGCACGTCGTTCTCGCGCGAGCCGTCGCGGCGGCGCAGCGACACCGTGTTCTCGGCAACCTCGCGGTCGCCCACCACGAGCATGTACGGCACCTGCATGAGCTGCGCCGACCGGATCTTGGCGTTCATCCGGTCCGACCCGAGGTCGGCCGACGCCCGGATCCCCGCCGCCTTGAGCTGTCGCGCCAGCATCGCCGCGTGGTCGTCGTGGGCGTCGGTGATCGGGATCACCCGCGCCTGCTCCGGGCACAGCCAGACCGGGAACCGCCCGGCGTAGTGCTCGATGAGGAACCCGATCATCCGCTCGTGCGTGCCGAGCGGCGCGCGGTGGATGCACAGCGGCGTCTGGGCCTCGCCGTGCTCGTCGACGTACGTCAGGTGGAAGCGCTCGGGCTGCGCGAAGTCCACCTGGTTCGTGGCGAGCGTGAACTCCCGGCCGATCGCGCTCCAGATCTGGACGTCGATCTTCGGCCCGTAGAACGCCGCCTCGTCCGCGACCTCGACGAACGGCACGCCGCCGTTGGTCATGGCGCGCCGCACCATGTCCTCGGTCTTGAGCCACAGCCGCTCGTTGTCGACGTACTTCTTGCCCAAACCCTTGGCGTGGTGCGTGCTCAGCCGCATGACGAACTTGTCGACGTCGAAGAGGTCGAAGTAGCGCTGGTACATCGCCACGACCGCCATGAACTCCTGCTCGAACTGCGCCTCGCTGCAGTAGATGTGGGCGTCGTTCATCTGCAGCGACCGCACCCGCATCAGCCCGAACAGCTCGCCGCTCTTCTCGAAGCGGTAGCACGTGCCGTACTCCGCCAGGCGCACCGGCAGGTCGCGGTAGCTGCGCTGGGCGGCGCCGAAGATCTTGTGGTGGAACGGGCAGTTCATCGGCTTGATGAAGTAGCGCACGCCCTCCATCTCCATCGGCGGGTACATTTTCTCCTCGTAGTACGGCAGATGCCCGCTGCGGACAAACAGGTCCTCCTTCGTCAGGTGCGGCGTCCGCACGCGTGCGTAGCCCGCCTCGGCCTCGACCTCCTTGGCCAGGCGCTCGAGCTCCTCGATCATCGTCGCGCCGTTGGGCAGCCACAGCGGCAGGCCGGGGCCGACCTCGGCGTCGAATGCGAAGATCTCGAGCTGCTTGCCGATCCGGCGGTGGTCGCGCCGCTCGGCCTCTTCGAGCATCTGCAGGTGCTCGTAGAGCTGCTGCTTGTTCGCCCACGCCGTGCCGTAGATGCGCTGCAGCATGGGGTTATGCTCGTCGCCGCGCCAGTAGGCGCCGGCCACCGACATCAGCTTGAACGCGTTGCCGGGGATCTGCCCGGTGTGCTCGACGTGCGGGCCGCGGCACAGATCCTCGAACGTGTCGTGGCGGTACGTGCTGATCACCGGCGCGGCGCCCGTGGCGTTGCCGTACTCGTCCACCCCACCGGCCGCCAGGCCGTCGATGAGCTCGAGCTTGTAGGGCTGGTCGGCGAACTGCGCGCGCGCCTCGTCGGCCGTCACCTCGCGGTAGGCGAAGCGGTGGTTGCCCTTGATGATCTCGCGCATGCGCGCCTCGATGGCCTCGAGGTCGGCGGGCGTAAACGTGCGCGGCCGGCCGTCCTCGCCGGTCCCGAGGTCGAAGTCGTAGTAGAAGCCCGTGTCGATGGGCGGGCCGATGGCGATCTTCGCCTCGGGATAGATCTCCAGGACGGCCTGCGCCATGACATGGGCAGTGCTGTGGCGGATCCGGTACAGCTTGTCCGAGTCGGACGCGTTCCCGTTCTGCATGGCTCTGCTCCTTGGATCATGACGGTGGGTGAAGACGGTTGGGTGGCGACTTGTGTCGGCGACCGGCTTGGGCTGGGACGCCGGCTGATTGTACGCGCGCCGCGTGCGGCGGCCGAAACCCCGGCGCGGTTGGCGGATCCCGTGGCCGGACCGGGGCGCCGCGGCGGGGTTGGACGGCGGCCCGGGCCCCCGCGGCGACGCCGACCCGCGCGCGGTGCCGTCACGCGACGACGCCCGGGGCGCGGGCCCCGGGCGTCTCGTCTGCGAGCGAGGCGGCCGATCGGCCGCGGGCTCATCTCAGAGCGGACCCAGGGCGATGCTCAGGGTCACGTTGGCGCTGGCGCGGGTCGCCGTGGTCATCGGCAGCCCGAGCAGCAGGTCGGTCTTCCCGTCGCCGTTGAAGTCGCCCATCGCCCACGGCGTGAGCTGGGCATCGTTCCATTCGGCATCGGGCGCGTCGGTGTCGAGGTCGAGCACCTCGGCGTCGGCCCAGCTGGTCTTGAAGAACTTCATCGACGTCAGGCCGGTCGCGCTCGTGCGGCCCGCGGCGCCCGGCACGCAGCCCGCGTTGGCCGCGCAGTGGCTCCCGAGCATGGCGCTCGCGCCCGTCGTGCCCGTCAGCAGGAGGTCGCGCCTGCCGTCGCCGTCGAGGTCGGCCGTGCGCCAGCCGTCGGTGCTGGACATGTGGCCGTAGCCCGCCTTGACGAACACGCGGTCGCTCTGCATGCGCGCGACCTTCCGGGCGACGTCCGGCCCGCCGAGCCAGATGTGCGTGTTGGCGCCGAAGCCCAGGACGATGTCGCGGACGGCGTCGCCGTTGACGTCCTCGAGGAAGAACGGCGCCGGGAAGAACGGCGTCGGCTCCGTGCCGCCGCCCGACGGGATGTAGCCGCGGCCGGGGTCCGGCGCCGGCGGCGGGACGTTCGGCCCCTCGCCGCCCTCCGCGGTGCCGTCGTAGAGATCGCGCGGGCGCGCCAGCGTCACGGGCGCCAGCTCGGTAGACGCCAGGATCCCCGCGCCACCGGCGACCACCCGCAGCTCGTCCGGCAGGCCGCTGCCCGGGCAGCGGCGCGCGACGATGTCGGCCACGCGGTCGCCCGTCACGTCCGCCACGCCCGCCAGGCTGAGGCGACACACGCCGAGATCGGACCAGACCACGTCGTCGCGGAACGCCGTCGCCTTCTCCCACTGGCCGCCGCCGAACATCACCGCCACGGCGCTCGAGCCGGCACCCGCCGGCAGGACGGCGCCGAGCTGCTCGAGGTTGGCCATGAAGGCCGAGTCGAGGCCGAGGACGAGGTCGGCGCTGCGATCGCCGTTGACGTCGGCGAACGCCGGGGTGACCGTCGTGCCGGGGCCGAACAGCGCGGCCTGGTCGCCGAGCTCGGCCCGGCGCTCGAAGGTCAGATCGCCGGCCGTGGCGCGGCCGAGCTCGACGACCTCCGCCTTGCCGCCGGCGCGCCACGCGCGGCGGCCCAGGACCACCGACACGCGCTGGGCCTCGTAGGCGCCCATGAGCTCGCTGCTGGTGAAGACGATGTCCTTGATGCCGTCGCCGTCGACGTCGACGAGCGAGAGCGGCGAGCGGACGACCTCGGTGGTCAGCAGGAACGACGCCGTGGCCGATTGCGAGGTGTTGAGGTACGGCGCGACGAGGACGTCGAACTGGCGGGCGCTGCCCTGCGTCTGCGTCCCGGTGACCATCTCGTCCGTCCCGACCCACTCGACGACGAGGTCGTCCATGGCGTCGCCGTTGACGTCGCCGACGGCCCGCACGACGCACGTCAGCACGACGCGGCCGTTGGCGTTGGCGGCGCCGGCGGGCATGGTGGGCGGGCGGCTGCTGCACAGCCGGAGCGACAGGTCCGGCGCCCGAGCGATGTCCGTCGGCGCGGCGTGCGTGGCCGACGCCGGCAGGCCGGTGGCCAGCGCCAGCCCCATCAGCACCGCGACTGAGATTCTGCTGCGCATCTTCGTAGTCTCCTTGACCCGAGTTGCCTCGGTGGGCCGACCGGGTTGACACGGCCGGGCGATTCGGAAAACCAATACCACGACATCGCTCAAGCGCTTATCGAATCATTATACCCCCTCTTGTCAAGCCCTTCGCGGCCGCCCTCCGCCGCGCGCGGCCGCGCGCGCCGTCGCCATACCCCGGCGGCCGTCACGGCCGCGCCCGCCCCGTGTTCCGGATGTCGCCGCGTGCCGTCGGCCAGCGGGCTTCGGGATCCAGCCCCTTCGACTCGGTGGCGATGGCAACGACCACACCGGACCCGAGCGGGGCGTACACGACGCCGCCGTCGCCCATCTGCAGCGCGCCCGTCACCGCGTCGCCGGCGTCGTGCGACCAGGCCTCGGCGCCGTCGGTCGTCCGGAAGGCGCGCAGCGATGTCCCGACCCCGACGTAGAGCATGCCCGCGTCCCCGAGCACCGGGGCGCCGAGGACAGCGGCCGGCAGGGTCTTGGCCCACTTGAAGCGCGGCACCTGGCCCGTGCCCCCCGCGAGCGGCACGGCCAGCGCGACGAGCCGGCCGCCGTTGTCGGCGTAGTACAGGTCGACCAGCCCCGTGGCGGGGTCCGCGCGGCCCAGGATCGGCGCGTCCACGACAAGGCCGGCCATGAAGTGGTCCCACAGCTTGACCGGCGGCGCGGCCGAGACGTCGAACGCCACGAGCCGCGGGGGCGTCCCCTGAACCTGAAACACCACCGCCGTCCCGGACGCCGCCAGAGACGACACCGCCCCCTCGCCGACGTCGGCCGAGGCGAGCATGCCGGACGGGCCGAGGACGAGCAGCTTGGGCGGCACCTGCTCGGTGACGGCCGGGATGGGGGTCGACCGGATGGGTGGGGGGAGGCTGCTGGGCGACCGTGGCGGCGTGGCGGACGGGAACACGGTCGTCGGGCTGCGGTTGGCGGTCGGCGTGGACAAGGCCGTCGACGTCGGCAGGGCGGTCGAGGTGGCCTGCAGCGGCGACGCCGCCAGCGGCGTCGGGCTCGCCGGCGGTACCGGCGGCAGCGGGCGCGGCGGGACAGTCGGCTGACCCGGCGGTGGGACCGCCGACGGAGGGACGGACGACACGGTTGGCTCGGCGCGCGGTGGGCCCGACGACACCGTTGCGCCGGCCGAAGGGGCCGGCGACACCGCCCCCTTCAAGGCCACCGGCACGTAGAGACGCGGATCGCTCGGGGGCGTCGCGGTGCTGCGGGCCGGTGGACCGGTCTGCGTGACGGTGGGTGGCCCGATGCGGGTGGCGGTCGGCGGCCCTCCGATCGGCGGGGTCGGGGTGGCGCGGGCGGTTGCGGTTGGCGGCAAGGTGCGCGATGGCATGCGCGACGGGGTCGGCAGCCCGAACGGTGTCGCGGTCGGCGCGGTGAGCGCCACCGTGCGCATGAAGCCGTTGGCCACCACCACGACGCGGTCGTCGGCGAGCACGACGGGCGACCCGGTCACGCCGCCGGACACGGCGATGGGGTAGCTCGGCAAGAGGAACCCCCGCGCGTCGAACGCCAGGATCGAGCCCCCCAGCACGGGCTGCGGGCCCGTGGTGGCGGCGTAGACGTGGCCGGCGCGGCTCAGCGCCGGGCCGACGACGATCTGGCTGGCCGCTCCGAACTCCTCGTGGATCCACTGCGGCGAGCCGTCGACGGCGTTGAGCGCGAAGAAGAAGTTGGGCGTCGCCGCGCCGTCGCCGGCGAAGAGCGTCCCGTCGTCGGCCACCGCCGGACCGGCCGCGAACGCCTGCGCCCGGAAGCCGAACGCGTTGTGCTCGGCGTAGTCGAAGGCCCAGCGCGCGGCGCCGCCGCACGTGACGGCGTGCACCAGGCCGTTGGTCGTCGCGAAGTAGACGCCGCGGTCCGCGGCGACGGCCGCCGCGCCTTCGACGGGGGCCGTCGTCCCGAGCCGCCAGACCTCGGTGCCGGGCGAATTCCCGGCCGGCGGGCAGTCGGCCTGCTGTTGGGCGTCGCCGCGGCCAAGGGCCTCCGCGCTTGCCGGTCCCGCGCTGGCCGGTCCCGCACCGGCCGGTTGCGCGGCGGCCGGTTGCGCGGCGGCCAGCGTGACCGCTCCGGCGCCGAGGAGCGCCAGGCCCGCACGTTGCACCGCTGTGCGTCGATTCGACCGCATCCGCGGCTTCTCCACGTCGTCCATGCGCTCGGCGTTGTCCATGCTCTCGGCTCCCGGCAGTCGCATCGTCGACGGATACATGAACCCTCCCGCGCGCATCGGTTAGACACGCGGCGCCAAGTGGCGGGCGGTGCCGCGAGCGGGATCGCAATCGGTGATCCTGTCGTACGATCCGGCGACGCGTGTTGTGACACGCCGCACCTGACGAAGGTTCCACCCAAGGGGTTGCATGTGGCGGGTCGGGAGGCGCGGGGCCCACACCACCCCCTTCCCAATCGCACGTCCGGCGTTATAATCGCCCATTGCCGCCCGCGTGTCACGCCCTGGCCCCGGCGCGGCGTCTTGACACCGTGGGCGCCGCGATGGTCCCGCGGTGCCCGCCGCCCGCCTATCCGATCACACCCGAGGTGCCGCGACCATGAAGATCCGCCCGCCGACTGCCGCCGCCGTTGTGCTCGCCGCCATGCTGCTCGCCGCCTTGTCGCCGCTTCACGGCGCCGCCGGCTCTCGCGCCGCGCCGGCCGTCCCGCCCCCGCCGGGGGCGCCCGTCGGCAGCGTGCTGGTCGGGTTGGACGGCCCGAGCGTCGTGGCCGATCTGGCGGCCGCGGGGCGCTTGCCCGCGACCGGCCGGCGCGCGTGGACCACGGGCGACGCCGACGTCCACGCCGACGCC
>CAYQBA010000052.1:0-26420 GCA_964415605.1 uncultured Anaerolineales bacterium
GGCGGGTGGGCGGGGGGGGGGGGGCGGCGCGGCCCCCCCCCCGCCGCGGCCGCGCGCGGGTCGCCCAGCGCCCGGCCGACGCCGGCATCCGCTTCGGCGACGCGCGCCGCGATGTACGCGCCGAGCCGTTCCGGCAGCGCGGCCCACGGGTCGCCCAGCCCGCGCTCGGCGGCGCCGGCCGGCAGCGCCGCCAGCACGCAGAGCTCGCCGGGAACCCAGCGCATGAGGCGGTCGGCGGGCCGCCGCGGTTCGTCGTTCATGATGCTCATTCCTTTCGTCGTGAATGCGGGTGGTCAACCGGACGGCCAACCGTCGGGCGGCGCGAGACGCACCGCCTGCCCGGTGCCCAGCGCCTGGAACGCTCCCCAGAAGAACACCGGTGTCCCGTCCCCGGCCAGATCGAGCTGCGCCTGACGCAGGGCGTCGCTGGCCCGGCGCCCCTCGCGCAGGCCGCGGCACATGCCCACCATGAGCCGCGCGGTGGCGGCGTCCTCCACCCGCCACAGGCTCTGGATCACCGTCGCCGCACCGGCATACAGGAAGCCGCGGCTCAACCCGATGAGCTCGTCCCCGCCGGCGACGACGCTGCACCCGCTCTCGCAGGCGCTCAGCGTCACGAGCGCGCCGTCGAGGCGCAGGTTGAACGCGTCGCTCGTCGTGAACCGCCCGTCGCCGAGCTGGAGGTGCGCGAACTGCGGGTTGTCGAAGCGCGCCTCGCCGTGCGCCGCCACGTGCACGACGGCGCGTCGGGCGCCCTCGTGCCGGAGCATGGCGGCCGTCGCCGCATCGTCGACCACACAGACGCCGGGGAGCAGGTCGGCCACGGCGCGCGCCTCCTCGACGGCATGCGGGAGCCGGCCGCCGTCGCTGCACGCCATCACCAGCGCGCCGGTGCCGCCGGGCGCCGGGCGGGCCATGGCCAGGCGCCACAGCTCCGCCGAGGGGCACGCGACGAGCTCGACCGCCTCCATCCAATGCCGGCGCCCGTCCGAGAGGGCGTGGAACGGGACGGCGTGGGCCGCGCCGTGCGGAACCACGACCACCCGGTCGGCCCCGGCCAGCCGCGCCGCCACCGGTTCGACGAGATCGCGGTGCAGCGCCCGCAGGCTCTCGCGGGCGCTGGCATCCAGCGCCGCGGCCGCCCCCGCCCGCCCGGCGGAGACGAGTCGTGCCGTCATCGCCCAGAGGTCGCGCAGGGTCTTGACCGCCGCATCGACGGCGGCGGCACCCGCGCCCAGCGGTACGGGCTCGACCCCGTCGGGCGTGACGACGAACGCCGTGCCGTCGCCCGGACGGAGGTAGTAGGCCACCAGCGCTGTCCCGGCGCCGAGCTGGTGCCGGATGGCCGCGACGTCCGGGCGGCGCGCGACCGGCAGCTCGCCTCCAGCCCGCGCGAGGTCGAGCCGTCGGTGGATCGCCTCGATGCGGCGTTCGAGCTCCGCCATCCGGGCGCGCAGGTCGGGGGAACGCGCTGGATCGGCGTCGGTGGCGCCGTCGCCGCCATGCAGCTGGTTGGCGTACCACTGGTGCTCGCGCGCCAGCGCCGCCAGCTCGACCCGGGCGGCCCCGATGTCGGCCGGGTCGTCGCCGCCGGCGACGGGGCCGCCAGCGCCACGCGTCACGGCCGATGGCCCATCGACGCCGTTGGCATCCCGCGGCGTCCCGGTCCGCGACCCGTCGGCGACGTCGCCGAACGCCGCGTCGGCGACGAAGTCCACCAGCGCGCGCGACTTGGCGCGCTCGAGGTACGCCAGCGCCCGCTCGGGGTCGCCCGCGTCGAGGCAGAGGTCGATCGCCTCGTGGTATGGCCCGAGATGCCGGCCGAGGAAGTGGGTGCGCAGCCCGAACGGCAGGCGTGACTGGAGCGCCTCGATCGTCCGCACCGCCGCCTCGCAGGCGACGAGCGCGGTGCGCGGTCGGCGCGTGGCGCGCGCCACCCGGGCGCGGAGGTGGTGGCCTTCGGCCGCCAGCTGCGGTACGCCGCAGGCATCGGCCGTCGCCAGCGCGGCGGCGGCCAGCGGGATGGCCGGTGCGGCTCGGCCGCCGTCGAGCAGCGCGTGCCCCAGCACGATGCCGGCCCGGGCGGCATGGACCCGCCGGCCGGCGGCCCCCAGGAGGCCCTGCGCGCGTTCCGCTTCACGGATGGCGGCATCGGCGTCGCCGGCCGCCAGGTGCGCACCCGCGGCATGCAGCGCGGCCAGCCCGAGGAACGGCGCGTTGCCCAGCGCCTCGAAGGCAGCGGCCGCGGCGGCCAGCCGCGCTGCGGCCGCCTGGCGATGACCGAGCGCGGCGTGCGCCATGCCGCCGTACAGACCGGCCGACGCCGCCTCGAGCGGCATGGCGCGGGCCTCGAACCACGCCCGCGCACGATCGGCCTCGTGGAGCGCCTCGGCCGGGCAGCTCAGCTGCAGGTAGCAGCGGGCGGCGTCGAGCGCCGCCACGGCGGCCGAGGAAAGGTCGCCGACGCCCGCGGCGGCGGCCTCGACGTCGATGAGCAGCGCGAGGGCCCGTGCCAGATCGCCCATGCCCATGTACACGTCCGCGGCGTTGAGGTCCTGCACGATCACCGCCGCGGAGTGGCCGAGGCTGGCGAAGATCGCCCGCGCGGCCTGGTGCTGATCGAGCGACGCCTTCAGCGCACCCTGGGACGCGAGGTTCACCGCCTGGTTCGCCAGGATCTGCGCCGACAAGTGGCGGGCGGCGTCGCCGGGCGGCAGGCGTGCCGCGACCTCGAGCGCGCGATGGTAGTGACCCGTGGCTTCGCCGAATGCACCGATGTCGGTGAGCACGGCGCCGACGTTGAGGTCAAGGGTTGCGGCGCGGCGCCACTCGCCCGCGGCGGTCAGGACGGCGTAGCCCTCGGCGCAGGCGGCCACCGCGCCCCGGACCTCGGCGTCGGTGTGGGCGGTGTGCCGGCGCGCGGCCACCCAGCCGATCCGGGTGCGGGCCCAGCCGACGGCGTCGCCGAGCTCGCGGAAGATCGCCGCCGCCCGATCGAGGTGTGCCTCGGCGGCCGCGTGGTCGTCGACGAGGCGCAAGGCGTCGCCCTTGGCCATCAGGCCGAGGGCGAGCAGGGCCGGGCGCCCCGTGCGCTCGGATCCGGCGATGACGGCATCGGCCAGCCGCAGCGCGGCGGGCGGGCTGATGCCCCGCTGCCGCTCCGAGGCGTCCTTGAGCGCGTGGAGGCGCGCGTCGACGTCGGAGGTGGCCAGCGCCGCCTCGATCGCCGCCGCCAGCGACCCGGCGTCCACCGCCGCGGCGACGGCGGCGACCGCGGCCGCATCCGACCAGCCGGTCGGCTCGGGCACCACCTTAGACCGTGAACGGCTCGGGCGTGCGGATGGGTCCGTCCGGCCCGACGATCACGGCGTCGTAGCTGCCGGGTGCGACGGCCAGGAAGGCGAACCGTCCGTCGGCGGACACCGGCGCGCGCGCGACGGTCTGGCCGGCCTGGCGGAGCTGGGCCTCGAGGTCGCTGCGGTCCGACAGGCCCGGCACCACCAGCCGGCCGGCGACCACGGCGCGGTCGGGCTCGAGCGCATCGGGGTCGGGGGCCGCGTGGATCGCCAGCGTGATGTCGGACTCGGCGTGGTGGTACACCCACTGGCGGTCCGGGTCTCCGCCGCGCACGCCCGCGCCGACGGGGGAGCGACTGGTCGGCCCGCTGACGAGATCGACGATCCACGTCTTGAGCCGGGCGCCGGCGGGCGCGGGCGTCGGCTCGACCGCCGGGTCGGGCTGGCGAAGGAACCGATCCAGGGCCACCAGCTCGTCGCGGCAACGCGGGCACTCGGCGACGTGGCGGGCGACGGCGGCGTGCGCGTCCCCCGCCAGCGCGCGGTCGTGGAAGGCCGTCAGGGTCTCGGATGGCGGGCACGTGGCGCGGAACAGGCGGTCCCTGAGCCGACGGCTCTGGGCGTCCAGGCGCGCCGCGTTGGCCCGGCAATGGGCGCACCGCGCAAGATGGGCGATGGTCCCGGGGTCGGCGTCGCCGTCGAGGCTCGCCAGCAGGGCGGCGGTGCTCAACATGGGCGGAGCGATGCAGGTCGACATGCGGCCTCCTGTCTATCCGGCGCGGCGGTCCGGATGCGGGATGCGATCGGCGGGCGCCTGGCCGGTCGCCGATCGACGGCGGCGGCCAGGCCCGCGCCTCACCTCTCTCAACGCATGGCGGGGCTCATTCACCGGCATCCCCGAGGCACGCGCGCAGGTCGGGATCGCGCTGGAGTCGCTCGAACAGGTTGGCGCGGACATAGCTGGCCTCGGCGGCGTCCGCAAAGTGGTCGGGCCACTCCGCGGCCATCTCACGCGGCTTGAGGTCGTAGACGAAGCAGCCGAGGCACACCAGCCGTTCCTTCTCGCCCTTGAGCCGGGGCTCGAGGCACGCCCACAGCAGCGCGCCGGCGGACACGCCGCCGGCCGGACCATCGGCCAAGCGGTGGGTCTCGTCGTCGATGTCGCTGTCGTCGCGGCGTGGCCGCCGGTCGGCGCAATCCACGACCGCGCTGTGGACGGTGCGCTTGAGGAAGCGCATGAGCTGGCCGACGTGCTCGAAGTCGGCGAACCGCTCGGGGGCGATGGCGCGCCACAGCCGGCGGTAGACGTCCGAGACGATGTCGTCGGTGTCGTCGCCGCAGCCCGGCATTCGGGGGTGCCGCCGCGCCCAGGCGGCCACCAGCCGCGTGTACTGGCGGACCACCGCATCCCACGCCCCGTCGTCGCGCAGCGCGAGCGCCCGGCGGAACAGCTCGAAGCAGGCGGGATCCTCGCCGCCGGCGCAGCGCGCCGCGACGGTTTCGAGCTCAAGGGTTGGCGGCGCTGGGATCATGAATCGCTCGCCATCGCGCGGAGGGTGGATGGTGCCTCGACGTCTCGTCGGTCTCGACGGTGCCCGTCGTTCTCGAAAGGGCTCAGCCGGGCGCTGGACATGGCACACGTCCAGGGCTCAGCGGCTGCGTCGGAATGGACGCCGGCGCGGTTCGCCAGCGACCTCGTCAGGCACACTCGTGACCGAGCGCCGGTATGATACCACGTGCCGACGGTGGAGATGACGGCGTGGCCCGGACCGCGGGCTCGGCCCGAACGGACCTTCAACCCGCTGCGTGACGGTTGTCCGTCGGGGCCGTGCCGTCCATCGACCGGATTCCCCGTCAACCGGATGGGCAAGGGTTCCTCGGCCGCCCCTGGAACGCGGGCCCGCCCCCCCCCCCCCGCGCCGCGGCGGGGGGGGGGGCCGGGGCGCGGGGGGCCGGGGTGCCTGGCGGGCACGGGGTCCCGCGCCCGCCCGGGCACCGGGGCCGGCCCCCCCGCCCCGCGCGGGGCGCGGGGGGGGGGGGCGGGCCCGCGGCTCTCCGTGGAGCCGGGCCGGCACGTCGTCGACGCGCCGGCCCGGCCTGTCTTGCATCAGCGACCGGGCACCGCCGCCGGCCGGGGCCTGACGGCCACGCCGCCGCGATCCGCGGGGGCGGCGACTGGCCCGCCGGCCGGCCCGGCATCCACCGCGGGCGGGTCGACCAGGAACACCTCGACCAGGCCGATGCCGGTCGTGGCCTTCGCGCCGCGGACGATGGCGGTGTACGCCCCGGGGGCCAGGGTCAGCACCACCGCCGCCTCGCGCCCGTTGGCCGGCGCCAGGCCGAGTGCCCGCAGCCGATCGGCCGCCGGCCCGTCGGCCCAATTGTCGTTGGTGGCGATGACGGACGGACCGCTCTGGATGTCGAGCGTCGGATCCGCCAGCACCCCGGGCACGCCGTGCCGCGCCAGGTCCGGGCCGATGGCCCGCACGACGACGGTCGCCGGCTGGTCGCGCACGATGAAGCCCCCGATCAGGGCGCCGTCGCCCGCGCCCACCAGGCCGCGGGTCGACAGGTTGACCAGGCGGCCAGCCGGGACGACCGTGGGGCCCGCCGCCTTCTCGCGCGTCCCGAAGTCAACGTCCCAGATCGACTGCCCCGCGCCGACGTCGAGCGAGATGGCCGCGGTCGCCGGAGTGGTCTGGACCCAACCGTCGAGGAGCGACTGCGTCACCGTGTAGGTGTCGGGCGCCAGCTCGACCGTGTAGAGCCCGAACCCGTCGGTCCGCACCGCCCGGCTCCGGCCGCGTGTGTCGGTGAATACCACCTCGCGCTCCGGCAGACCCGGCTCGCGCGCCTCGTCGCGGATGCCGTCGCCGTCGCGGTCGTGGAACACCACCCCCGACACGTAGCCCAGCTCGCTGGCCGGCGGCGCCAGCTCGATCTGGTAGGCCACGCCGCCGACGGGCGCCTGGGCGCCGTTGACGGTCTGCGCGATCTCGAACGCGAATGTCTGCGGCGTGGCGCCGACCTGCTCGGGCGCCGCCTCGAACCGCACGTCCACGACGTCTTCCTCGCCCGGCCCCATCCGCAAGCCCTCGAGGCGCGCCCCGCGCGGGCTGTAGACGATCAGCTCGCCCTCGCCGATCGGCTCGACGCCGAAGCCCTTGCGTCCGCCGGCCTCCCAGGCGCGCATCAGCCGCTCGCCGAGGCGCACCGTGATTCGCCCGCCGCGCACGAACGGCAGGCCCTGGCCGACCGTCGGCAGCGTGAACACCAGCCCGACCTCGGCCGTCTCGCGCTCGATGTTGCGGACGATCATCTGGACCGACTGCGAGAGCTGGTCGGGCGACACCAGGTTCACGATGTTCACGTTGCGCCACGCGATGTTGTTGTTGGCGCGCGTGTTCAGGTTGACGTCGGCCGTCTCGGCCGCCGTCATGGGGTCGGCGTTCGACACCCACCGCGCGAGGAGGCAGAAGTGCCCGGTCTGCGCGGCGTCGGTCTTCCACGGCGCGGTGGCGACGGTGCTCGAGTCGCCGTTGATCGTCACCGGGATGTCCGCGAACTCCGTCCAGTTGGCGGGCCAGGCGAGGCCCGAGCTGGCCTTGGCGTAGTACAGGTGCAGCCGGCCACTGGCCGCGCCCGCGCCGCCGTTGTGCAGCTTGACGAACACGTGGTTGGTCCAGGCGCTCTCGGGGTTCTGGTGCTCGTGCTGGTGGAAGAGGCCCGGATCGTCCGCCGTGCGGACCCAGATGTACGGGCTCATCCACATCGCCTGCCCGGCCGTCGCGGGGTCGGGCTCCTTGCCGGTGTCGAGCCAGGTGTCCTTCATCCACACGTCGTTGCGCCCGGGCGACGTGGCGCGGAAGGCCGCGACCGTGCAGGCCGTGTTGTTCAGCACCAGGTGGTTGTCGGCGTCGCATGCGGGGTTGTTGAGGTTGCTGGTGGTGCACGCCGTGCTGGTGCCCGCCGCCACGCCGGCCGGCACGCCGCCGATGCTGACGCCGGGATTGGAGAAGTACGGCAGGCGCGTGCAGTTCACGGCCGGCGTCTGGGCCTGGCACAGGTTGTTGTAGGCCATGATGGTCCGCCACTTGCCCGGGACGTACACGTAGCCGTGGGCATAGGTGTACGGCGTCGTGGCGGCGTCGACGTACCAGTCGTGGCCGAGGCCCATGTTGTGGCCCATCTCGTGGCCGAAGCTGTAGTAGCCGGTGGCGCACCCGCGGTCCACGACCGAGTAGCCGAACGCGGCGAACGCCGGGGAGACCGTGTTCATCTTGTAGGCGATGCCGCAGGCGCCGGGCAGGGCCCCCACCCAGTACGACACGAGGTCGGCGCCGTACGTGTCGCGCAGCGTCTGGACGCCGGCGTCCGCCTTGATGTTGCCGAGCGCCGTCGTGGCCGACGCGCCGACCGCCACCGCCACCTCGGTGGCATGGACGAGGCCGACGCGCTGGTTGACGGCGCTGTTGGCGTACGCCTGGTTGGTCTCGGCCACGCCGAGGTAGATCTCGGCCAGCATCGCGTCGGCGCCGCCGGCCGCGGTGCGCGCCGCGGCGTCGTAGACCACCATGACATCGATGCGGTTGCAGTCCTCGGCGTCCAGGCCTTGCGGGGCTTCGGCGCGGTCGCCGCGGGCCCGGCCCTCGGCGGCGGCGGCCAGCTCGGCCGCCCCGATCACGATCGGCGGCGCCTCTTCGGGGAAGCGCGACTGGTCGATCTCCTGGACCACCGCCACTCCGGCCGTGGTGTGCCGGACCTGGTAGAGCTCGCCCGGCCCGAGGTACACGTTGCCGACGGTGGCGTCGCCGGAGGTGGCGAAGATGACCTCGCCGGTGGGGCGGTCGGCCAACGTGCCGTACCACGTGAAGCCGCCGTCGGCGTTGGGCTCGACGCGGTCGCGCCGCACCGTGACGGCGACGTCGTCGAAGAGGTTGAGGCGGATCCGCGCACCGGCGGCGGCGTCCGCCAGCAGCTCGCGCTTCAGCGCGACGGGGCGGGCCCGCACGGCGTCGGGGTCGCCGATCGGCGCGCCGTCGGCCGGCGCGGCGGGCTCGAACAGCGTGGGGACGTCGGCGTCGGGGCTGGCGAACGACACGCCGCGCCCCGCGGCCGCGGCGACGGCCGCCAGCACGAGCGCGGCGGCGACGGCGAAGACCATGGATCGTCGGACGGACATCGGATGCTCCTTGTCTGCATCGGGGGCGGCCGGCGGGCAGGGCCGGCTCGACGGGGTTCACGCGGCCGAGGGAGGGGCGGGGCAGGTGTGGCCGGTCGACCTCGCGGTCGCCGGCGGTGGCCCATCGCCCCGCTCGAACGGCTCGTCCCATCCAACGCGCGGGGGCCGGAAATTTCCGGCATGGGCGCGCGTGCCGGCGCTGGCGGCCTCTGGATCACCCACTCGACGGCCGGTTCGGAGCATGGTCGCCGTCGCGTGACGGCGTGATCGTGACCCCGGTCGCGCCGCGGCCTGCGCGAGGTGTTGCGCCTGCCTCAGTCCATCCGGCGAGCCACCGGCAGCCACAGCTGCCTTCCGCCGTCCACGGCCGGCCGCCACCGCAGCACCCACACGCCGGCGTCCCGCGTGGCCACGACGGCGATGGTGGCGCCGACGGCTCCCACCCGGGCCGGGCTCCACCAGGCGCGGTGGTCGCCAAGGGCCGCCAGGGGCGTGCCCGCGCGCCGATCGACGGCCATCACCGTGCCGCTGGCGTTGTACGCGCCGGCGACGAACAGCAGGTCCCCGACCGCGACGAGGTCGCCGGTCCGAACGCCGCCAAGGTTGAGAGAGGTGGTCTGACGCGGAGCATCCGGCGCGCCGACGTCGATGACGTGGAGCCCCGCCCGCCCCGCCACGAAGGCCACCGGCCCGTCGACCGCCAGCGCCGAGAGATCCGCCGGGGCCGGCGCGGACCAAAGCCCTCGGGTGGCCACGGCCTCCGGGTCTCCGACGTCGTAGGCGAGCAGGCCGGTCGGGCTGAGGGCGTACAGCCGATCGCCTGCGATGGCCACGCGGCCGGTGTTGTCCGGTAGGCCTGCCTGGCCCAGCGGCCGCGGCCGCGCCGGATCGGTTGCGTCGACCACGATCAGCGACCGCGTGCGGAGGCTGACCCGTGCCACATAGGCATGTTTGCCGCTGGCGACGACGTCCGTGGGCTGGCCGTCCAGCGGGATCCCCGCCAGCCGCCGGGGCGCCAGCGGGTCGCTGACGTCGAGGACGTCCAGGCTGTGGTCGCGGCTGTCGGCCACGAACGCATGCTCGCCGGCGACCGCTATCGCGGCCGGGCGGCTGGCGGTGTACACCGCCGTGACGCGCGGCCGGGCGGGATCCCGGAGGTCGATCAAGCGCGCCCCCGCGTTGCCCCCCACGAATGCCAGGCTATCGCCGACGCCGAGCGCCCGTGCGTCGACCCAGGTGGACACGTCCACCCGCGCCACCGGCGTGGTCGCCGGATCGTCGACGTCCGCCAGGACGACCAGGTCGCCGCCGGACGTCAGCGCATGGATACGACCGCCTTCGGCGCGCACGTCGACGGCGCCGCGCAACGGCAGCACGGCCAGAGGCCGGGGAGCGAGCGGATCGTTGGTGTCGAGGATGTGGATCCGCTGGCCGTCCACCGCATAGAGTCGGGCTGGCGCCGACGGGTCGACCCACACCTTTGCGCCGGCCGCCGGCTCGGGCAACGCGCCGATCAGCCGTGGCGCCGCGGGGTCGCGTACGTCGACCGCCCACATCCGGCCGCCCGGACCCGGTGGCTCCGCGACCAGCAGCGTGGCCCCGGCGACGGTGATGCTGTTCCAATCGTCGATGTCGAGGTCGAGCGCGCCGATGCGTACGGGCGCCCCGGGATCGCGCACGTCGACGACCTCCAGCCCGGCGTCGAAGACCGCGAGATAGGCTGTGCCGCCGGCCACCGCCACGCCGGTCACGGCGGTCCCCGACGATGGGGTGTAGGCCCCGATCTCCCGGACGGCACCCGGGTCGCGGACGTCGAGGATCGCCAGCCCGCCGACCTCGGCGCCGACGTAGGCCCGCCCGTCCGACACGTCGAGCGCCGAGATGGTCCGGCCGACGTCAAGGGCGCCGATCTGGCGCGGGGTCGCGCGATCGCCTCGGGCGAAGATGCCGATCGTCGTGTCCGATTGTGCCAGATAGGCCCGGTCCCCCTCCGCGCGAAGCGTGGCCGGCTGAGCCGCGGCCGCCGCGGCCCCGGAATCGAACACCAGCCGTCCGGCCAGCGTTGGCTGCGCCGGCACGCTCACGTCGTAGGCCGCGAGCCCGCCCGCATGGGCGGCCCACACGGTGCCACTCGCCAGTGCCGCGGCTTCGAACGGCGCCGGTCGATCGAGCGGCGGGCCGGCGACGGCGGCGGCGGGCGCCCGCATGTCCACCGACCACACCTGCCCGATCGCGTTCAGGAGCGCGATCCGGTCGCCGGCACCGGCCATCGCCACGATGTCGGCCTCGGTGTCGTCTGGCAGCGAATAGGCGCCGAGCGCGACGGGCGCCGTGGCATCGCGCAGGTCCCACGCGGTCACGGTGCGGGCCGGCCGGTGGCCGGCCGCTCCGTGCGCGAGGTAGAGCCGCGGGCCGACCCCGGTGTCGCCCCCATCGGCCATGTCCACGAGGTCGAGGGCCACGAGCGTCCCCGTCACGGGCCGCGTCGCCACCACCCGCGGGCTCGCGGGATCACGCGCGTCGACGACATGCCAGGCCGTCGCCGCGCCGTCCCGCGCGGCGACCACCACGAGCCCCGAAGGCGTGCCGTCGACGAGCGCGATGCGGCCCGGCACGTCGACCGCACCGACCCGTCGCGGGGCCGCGGGTTCGTGCGCGTCGACGATCCGCAGCCCTTCTTCAACCACGACCGCCCAGCGGTCGGTTCCCGCCGGCACCACGTCCAGCGCCGGGCTCCCCACGTCGGCGGCACCCAGCTCACGGGGCGCCGCGGGATCACCGACGTCGAGCACGCGCAGCCCGGCGTGGCCGGCGGCGACGGCGGCGCGTGACCCCGCGACCCTGACGGCCTCCGCCTTCCAGGGGGGCCAAAGCGCCCCGACCTCACGCGGTGGCCCGGCCTCGCCGCCGGCGAGCACTCGGATGCCCCCGGCACCGACCGCCACGACCGCGTGGTCGCCGGCCAGGTCGAACCCGGCCGGGTGCCAGCCCGGCGCCAGGCCGTCGATCTCACGGGGGCCGCCGGCCGTGAAGCGGAACCCGTACAGCCCGCCCGCCGCCGCCCACGTGACGTCTCCATCGAGCCTGAGCATCGGCGCCGGGTCGGCGAAGCCGTCAAACGCGTCCATCCACGCGGGGTGGCGGCCGACGACGCTTGGCTCGGTTCGCCGGTCGGCGCGGAGCATCGCCAGGCCGGCGGCCATGGCAGCGACGAAGACGCGCCCGTCGCGCGCCACGATCCGCCGGCCCACTGGCATGAAGCGCCCGGCCACGATCCGCGGGGCCGCGGGATCGGCCAGGTCGATGCCCTGCACGCCGGCCAAGGCGTCGCCGACGGCCGGACCGCCCCAGCCGTCGGTCAGCATGTACCCGTAGCCCGGCTCCACGGCAAGCCCGAGGGCCGTCCCCGGTACCCACGCCATCCCGACCGTACGCGGCGCGGCACCGTCGCGGGCGTCGAGCGTGACGAGGGCCGAGGCGCGCACCTCGGGGTACGGCGCGTCGTACACCCGGCCGCCGGCGTCCCACGCCGCCACGAACACGTGGTCGCCCTGCACGGCCAGGTCGTGCGCCCACCACGGCCCGAACGTGCCGACCTCGCGCGGCGCGGCCGGGTCAGCCACGTCCCACACTTGCACGCCGGCGGCGCCGGCGGCGATCCACGCATGGCGGCCCCGCAGCCCGATCGCCCGCGCGCCGGGCACGCTTGCCCGAGCCACCTCGCGCGGCGCGGACGGGTCTCGGATATCGAAGACGCGCAGCCCGTCGGTCGTCGACACCAGGTAGGCGAAGCCGTCGCCCACTGCCAGACGCCGGTCATCCGCGTCGCCGAAGGCCGGCAGGGCATCGATCCGGCCAACCTCGTGCGGCTGGGTCGGGTCACGCACGTCGACCAGGCTCAGGCCGCCGAAGTCCGTGGCGGCTACCGCGAGCCGGTTGGCCGTGAGCGCCACGTCGTCGATCCGGTTGGCCAGCGGCGCGGTCTCGCCGAGCAGCGGGGTCTCCGGCCAGCCCGCAAGGTCGACGACGACGATCCGCGCGCCCACGCCCATGTAGGCGCGCGAGGCATCGACGGCCACTGCCGTCACCGGCCCGCCGACCTGGCCGATCAGATCGAATGCGCCCGGTGCGGCCGGCACCGCGAGGGCGACCGGCGCGGCCGGGGCCGCCACCGCGCGATCCGCGGCGGGCGGGGGCCCGGATGGGTGGGCGGCTGCTCCAAAGCCGGCGCTGATGATCAGGCCGAGCCCGATGCGGGACCCATTGAGCGGGTGTGCCATGCGGAACTCCGTATTCGGGTGGCCGGCTGGTGCCCAAGTGGGTCGTGCCGCCGCGGCGGCATGCCCGTGTTAGCCCATTAACCCACCGGCCGGGCTTGACGGACCAGCCGAAAACGAACGCTGACCGCGTGCCTTCCGGCCGCCCGCGCCGCATGGTATCCTTGAGCTTCCGCTACAGACCCTGCCACCCGGCGCCGGCGGCCGCCATCTCCAAGGAGGACGACGCACGCATGTCAAACATCCTGCTCGACACCAAGGTCCGCGACATCATGGCCCAGCCCGTGCTGACCATCGACCAGGACGCCAAGGTCAGCGTGGCCATCGAGATCATGCTCCAGCACGACATCCGGCGCTTGGCGGTGCTCGGCCGCGCCAACCGCCTCGTCGGCATGATCACCCTCGACGACGCCCGCCTGGCGATGCCGCCGGGCGTTCCGTTCCACGGCGCCGAGGGCGCGGCCGACGTGCCCGACGTGCGCCGCGTCATGAGCCACGGTGCCATCACCGTCGGCGCCGACGACTCGATCGCGCTGGCCGCCCAGCGGATGGTCAACCGCAAGGTGGGAGCGCTGCCGGTCCTCGAGAACGGCGAGATGATCGGCATCGTCACCGAGAGCGACATCTTCGAGTTCGTGGCGCGCGACCTACCGCCGCAGCTCCTCGAGTCCGAGTTCGATTGACCTGCGCGGCCGGCCGGTCTACCGTGCGGGGGCCAGTCCGACGTGCGCGAGCGCCGGCGGCAGCCACCCCAGCGACGGCAGCCACACCCGCCCGCCGAACGCGCCGCGCGTCAGGCGGCGGTCCAGCAAGACCGGCGGCGAGGCCGGGCCGTAGGCGCTGGTGACGATCGATGCGTCGCCGTGGAGCGCGCGCGGCGCGATGCGGTAGGCGACGTCGACCGTGACCCCGCTGCCGACCCGGCCGGCCCAGGCCACGGCGCGTGCCTGGTCGGCCGGCACGGCCAGCACCGTCAGCGCGGCCGGACCGCGAGCGGCGGTCACCGACAACACCTCTTCGGCAGGGGCCGCCACCGGCACCGCGCCCGCCGAGATGCTCCCGTCGGCGAGCCGCACGCCGGCCTCGTCGAAGTCGCTGTAGAGCACCAACGTCTCGGCCTTGCCGACGTTGCGCACGCTGGCGGTGACGCCCGCCGATCGGCCGTCGGGCGCGAAGGCCGAGCGTCCTTCGGCCTCGGCGGCAAGGTCGGCGCGCCACACGCGCACCATGCCCGACGAGCCGTCGGCTGCCTCGTCCACCACCACGAAGTGGTAGCCGTGTTGCACGCCGTGGTCGCCCGGGTTGCCCGACTGCTCGCCGCTGACGCTGGTGCCGTCGATGCCGCCGACGTTGACGTACACCGGCGTCGTGCCGCGCAGGTAGATCGTCTCGTCGGTGCTGACGTCCTCTCCGGTTTCGGCGCCCAGGCCAGTGAACCCGGCCGGGGTGCGCGGGGGATAGTAGCCGCTCGCCGGCACCACCACGCCGGCATCCGGATCGCGGAACGCGTAGCGCTTGATCCGCGGCGCGGCCGGCTCGGCCTGGACCACGATCGGCGTCGCCAGCTCCTCGATGCCCGGAAGGTAGCCGATGGCGTCGTGGAAGCCCGTGACCGCCGGCCACGGCGCGTAGTGCGTGGCCGTGACCACCGTCGTCGCCGGCAGCGCCGTGCCCGTGCCGACGGTCAGCGTCACCGCCGCCGTCTCGCGCCGCCCGAAGGCCGCGTTGGTCGTCTGGACCCGGCCGCGCCACGAGTCGTTGGGCGGGAACGGGAACGTGCCCGCCGGCGTCGTCAACGTGCCCGCCAGCGGCCCGCGCAGCGGCTCGGGA
This sequence comes from uncultured Anaerolineales bacterium, assembly GCA_964415605.1. Lineage (GTDB taxonomy): Bacteria > Chloroflexota > Anaerolineae > Epilineales > Epilineaceae > UCB3. The sequence goes on from CAYQBA010000052.1 coordinate 14,586, forward strand.
TGGGCGTCGACGAGCAAGAGCCCACCCTTCGCGCCCTCGCTCTGGGCGCTGAGGAACGTGCCGGCCGACAGGATGTTGTTGCTCGGGGAGTTCGCGCCGAAGCGCATGTCGCGCAGCCAGACCAGCAGGCCCGGCGTGTTCGACGGCAGCTTGTCCACCTGGAACTCGCGCGCGCCGTCCGGCGTCAGCTCGGCGAAGATCGTGTTGTAGGTGTACTTCAGGCCGCGATCGAACCCGACCGCGTTGCGCCACTCCAGCAAGTAGAAGCGCGGCACCCGCACGTAGCCGTCGGAGAAGCGCCAGCCCTCGTCGGTCAGCCGGCCCTGGCGGGTGCCGGCCTGCGACACCCAGCCGCGGAGGTCGCCGCCCTCAACCGGATCGCTCCACAGCGTCGCCGCGCCGGCGCGCACCGCCAGGTTGTCGACGAACACGCCGCGCTCCTGACCGCCGGCGTCCGTGATGTAGCGGAGCCGCAGCCGGATGGCCTGGCCGGCGTACGGGGTGAGGTCGTGGTAGACGGGCTGCCAGCCGCGGCTGTCCCAGGTGTAGCCGTAGCGCAGCCCGCCGTAGGTGCGCAGGGCGCCGTTCGGATCGCGGTAGCCGTCCGGCGTCGTCAGCTCCTGGTTGGTCCCAACACGCAGGCCCTTCGTCTGGGTGTAGGTTGCGCCGCCGTCGACCGATACCTCGACGAAGAAGTAGTCCCAATCGCGCTCGAGGACGTAATCCAGCTGGAACGTCAGCGACACCGGCCCGGTCGCGGCGCGCAGATCGAGCTCGCGGGTCAGCTTGTGGTCGGCCCACACCTGGTCGCGGCCGCTCCACCACGCCTGGCTGGACCCGTCCGGCAACGGCGTCAGGCGGACCAGCGACGGCGGCAGGTCCACCCGTAGCGCGTTCAGGGTCCCGGTCGGCGGGCGGGCGACCTGCCCGAGGACGTAGGCCTCGGGGTCCTCGTTGGGCGCGATCACCGTCGGCTGGTCCCACCCCAGGGCCATCTTGCTCCACGCGCTCATGTGGGTTGGGTCGGCGCCCTTGTAGCGGCCGGTGTGGCTGCCGGTGGACATCAGGTCCCACCACACCACGTCGTCGTCGCCGGTGGTCGTGTACAGGTCCGGCAAGCCCAGGTCGTGCCCGAACTCGTGCACCAGCACGCCGAGGTTGAGGTTCTCGGGCTGAACGGTGTAGCCGCGGAACAGAACGTCGTCGGACCGGTTGTCCGGCGTGCCGCGGTCGTCGGCCGTCACGCCGCCGTAGCCCGCGTTGACGCTGCTGCGGTGCGCCCAGATCTGCTGCTGCCCGTGCACGCCGCCGCCCTCCGACTCGTCGATGCCGGCGTGCACCAGCACCACGTGGTCGATCTCGCGGTCGCCGTCGGTGTCGTAGTCCGCCCACGGGAAATCCGGGTCGGCGGCGTTGACCGCGGCGACCAGGTCCTCGAAGAGCGCGACCATGCCGTTGGGGAAGCGCGGGTTGATCGGCATGCCGCTGCCGCTGACGCGGCCGTTGCGGCAGCTGTTGGCGGCGTAGTAGCCGACCGAGTGCGGGACCTTGACCCACGCCACCACGCCCGCCGGGCCGCCGTCGAAGGTGATGCGGCTGCCCGAGACCTCGTCATAGTAGTTCTGCATGGTCTGGCCGCGGATGTCGATGCCCGGCAGCCCGTCCTCGGGATCGATCAGGTCTGTCCGGACCCGCTCGGTGATGCCCTCGGTGCTGAAGACCAGCTGCTCGAAGAAGTCACGGTCGAAGTTCGGCATCCAGAAGGTGTTGTTGTCGCGCGGGCCGGGATGGGCGATCTCGTTGTGGAGCGGCCCGGTGTAGGTGACCGTCTCGGTGACGCAGCGCCCGGTGCGGATGCCGTCTTCGTGGACGAAGCGCTCCATGGTGTCGGTGCCGGCGAACTCCACCCCGATCACCAGGAGCTTGAGCGTGCCCTCGATGGCGAGCGCGTCCAGGCCGCCCGCCCCGCCGTCGGCCGCCACGGCCGCGCGCTCGCGCGCCGCCAGCCGGTCGAGCTGGCGGGGGTCGATGCCGTGGTACGTCGTGGCCGCCCACTGGCCGCGGAACGCCTCGGCGGCGGCTTCGACCTGGGCGGGCGTGGCGCCTTGACCGGCCCGCTCACGCGCGACCTGGTACACCAGCGCGTCGTCCGGCCGCACGTGGCTGATGAAGTCGCCGGCCTTGGCGGCGGCAAGCTCGGGCGGCAGCGTCGGGCCCACGGGGTCGCCGGCGGCCGCCGGCCTGGCCGCGACCGACCCGTCCACCTCGCCGGGCCCCGGCTCGCGCGCGGCGGCGGGCGCGACCCGGATCAGCGACAGGGTGGCCAAGGCGAGGGCGGCTGTGGTGATGGCGACGGCGGTGACGCCGCGGCGGCGGGCGCGCGGCGGGGTGGACGGCGGGGTCGGGCGCATGAGGTTCCTCCTGAATCGGCGGGGGCAAGGCGGCGCGACGGCCGGCTGACTCTAACGAGAGATGGCGGAGGTGTCAAACGCGCCCGCCGCCGTCTCCCTGCCGTCGCGCGGCCCACGCTCGGCCGACGATCCCGTTCCGCGGCGGTCGTCCGCAGGCCGGCGTTCTCTTCCGCCGCCCCGCGGCGTTTCGCGCGCATCTTCTCCACCAGCCCCCGCCGGTGATACAATCGACCCCGCACCAGTCTCCGGTCACCCCACCTATCTATGTGCGGCATCTGCGGCCAGCTCGCCTACACCCCCGGCACCCCGGTCGCGCGCGACGATATCGCGGCGATGTGCGCGGCGCTTCACCATCGCGGCCCCGAAGACCGCGGCATGCACGTCGACGGGCGCGTGGGCCTCGGGGCCACCCGGTTGTCGATCATCGACGTTGCTGGTGGACACCAGCCCCTCGGCAACGAGGACGGGACGGTGTGGGCAGTCCAGAACGGCGAGATCTACAACTACCGTGCGCTGCGCGCCGACCTGATCGCGCGCGGCCACCGCTTCGCCACCGACAGCGACACCGAGGTCCTCGTTCACCTCTACGAGACGTATGGCGATGCGTTCGTCGATCGGCTGCGGGGGATGTTCGCGGTGGCGGTGTGGGACGCGCGCGCCGGCCGCTTGGTGCTGGCGCGCGACCGCCTGGGGATCAAGCCACTCTTCTACGCCGAGCACGCCGGCGCGTTGTGGTTCGCGTCGGAGATCAAGGCGCTCCTGGCAGCCGGCCTGCCGCGCCGGCTGGATCCCGTGGCGCTGCACGACTATCTCGCGTTCGACTTCGTGCCGGGTCCCAACACCATGTTCGACGGCATCAGCCGCCTGCAGCCTGGCCACCGGCTGGTGTGGGATGGAACCCTGAAGGTCGAGCAGTACTGGGACCTGCCGCCGCAGGCCGAGGCGGCGCCCGTGACCGACGACGTCGACGCGCTGGCCGCGCAGCTGCGCACGCGGCTCGAGGACGCCGTGGCGGCGCATATGGTCAGCGACGTCCCGGTTGGCGCGTTCCTGAGCGGCGGCCTGGACTCGAGCGTCGTGGTGGCCTTGATGGCCCGCCTGTCGCCGCGGCCCATCCACACGTTCGCCGTCGGCTTCCAGGAGCGGTCGTACAACGAGCTGCCGTGGGCCCGCAAGGTGGCCCGGCATTGCGGCACGGTGCACCACGAGGAGGTGATCTCCCCACGGGTCGAGGACATCGTCCACGGGCTCGTCACGGCATTCGACGAGCCGTTCGGGGACTCGTCCGCCGTGGCGGCGTGGGTGGTGGCCCAGTCCGCGGCGCGCTCCACCAAGGTGGTGCTGAGCGGCGACGGCGGCGATGAGGTATTCGGCGGCTACGTGATCTACCAGGCCGACTGCCTGGCCGACCTGTACCGCCGGCTGCCGGCCGTGCTGGCCGAGCGCGCCATCCCCAACCTTGTGGCGCGGCTGCCGGCGTCGGATGCCAAGATGAGCTGGGACCTGCGCTTGCGCCGCTTCGTCGAGCACGCGCGCCGCGACCCGCTCGGCGCGCACGTGTCGTGGCGCGTGATCTTCGGTTCGGAGATGAAGGCGCGGCTGTATGCGCGTGGCTTCGCCCCGGCGCGCCACGACAGCCTGGACCTGCCACGGGCCCACTTCGAGGCCCACCCCGGCCCCGACCTGCTGAACCGGTTCATGGTGGTCGACGCCAAGATCAGCCTCGTGGACGACATGCTGACCAAGGTGGATCGCACCAGCATGGCGCACAGCCTGGAAGTGCGCGTGCCGCTGCTCGACCACCATCTCGTGGCGTGGATGAGCGGGATCCCGAGCCGCTACAAGGTGCACGGTCGGCGGCTGACGCTCAAGTACCTGCTCAAACGGGCCGCCGCGCCGTGGCTGCCGCGCGACGTGATCCACCGCCCCAAGGCCGGCTTCCACGTGCCGGTGCCGGGCTGGCTCAAGCACGAGCTGCGGCCGCTGGTGGACCAGCAGCTCGGGCGCGCGGCCGTGGCGCGCCAGGGTGTGTTCGACCCTGATGCCGTCGCGGCGTTGCTGGCCGAGCACCAGTCCGGGCAAGTCAACCACAGCCGCAACATCTGGGGCCTGCTGATGTTCAGCTTGTGGTACGATGGTCAGCGCATCGCGCCTGGATAGGCGGCGGCCGTTTCGCGCCGGCCACCCGGGCGAGGAGGAGGAGGGGGCGGCAAGCGGTCTTCGGGCCACGCCGCGCCGACACGTGTGATATCCACCCACTCAAACAGCGAGAGACAGCGAATGGACTACATCAACCAGGTCTTCGAGCACGTGAAGGAACGCGACCCCGGCCAGCACGAGTTCCACCAGGCCGTGTGGGAGGTGCTCGAGACGCTGGCGCCGGTCATCGAGCGCAATCCCCAGTTCCGCGAGGCTCGCATCCTCGAGCGCCTGTGCGAGCCCGACCGGGCCATTCAGTTCCGGGTGGCCTGGATGGACGACGCCGGCCAGGTTCAGGTCAACCGCGGCTTCCGCGTGCAGTTCAACAACGCGCTCGGCCCGTACAAGGGCGGGCTGCGCTTCCACCCCAGCGTCACGCTGAGCATCATCAAGTTCCTCGGCTTCGAGCAGATCTTCAAGAACGCCCTGACCACGCGCCCCATCGGCGGCGGGAAGGGCGGCAGCGACTTCGACCCCAAGGGCAAGAGCGACAGCGAGGTCATGCGCTTCTGCCAGTCGTTCATGACCGAGCTCTTCCGGCACGTCGGCCCCAACGTCGACGTGCCGGCGGGCGACATCGGCGTCGGCGGCCGGGAGGTGGGCTACCTCTACGGCCAGTACAAACGGCTCACCAACCGCTGGGAAGGCGTGCTGACCGGCAAGAGCTATACCTGGGGCGGCTCGCTGATCCGGCCGGAGGCGACCGGTTACGGCCAGGTCTACTTCCTGCGCGAGATGCTGAAGGGCCGCGGGCAGTCGATCCACGGCAAGACGTGCGTCGTGTCCGGCAGCGGCAACGTTGCCCAGTACTGCGTCGAGAAGATCCTGCACTACGGCGGCAAGGTCGTCACGATGTCGGACTCCAGCGGCTTCATCCACGACCCCGACGGCATCGACGCCGAGAAGCTGGCCTGGATCATGGACCTCAAGAACGTCCGGCGCGGCCGGATCCGCGACTACACCCACGTCTTCCCCCGCGCCGCGTTCCACGAGGACAAGAACCCGTGGTCCGTCCCGTGCGACATCGCCCTGCCGTGCGCCACGCAGAACGAGATCGACACCGAGGACGCCAGCACGCTGGTCAACAACGGCTGCATCGCCGTCAGCGAGGGCGCCAACATGCCGTCGACGCCGGGGGCGATCCAGGTGTACGCGGCCGGGCGCGTGGCGTACGGCCCCGCCAAGGCCGCGAACGCCGGCGGGGTGGCCACCTCGGCGCTCGAGATGACGCAAAACGCGCAGTTCGACGCCTGGTCGCGCGAGCAGGTCGACGCCGAGCTCGACCGGATCATGACCAACATCTACCAGCAGTGCGTCGGGGCGGCCGAGGAGTACGGCAACCCGGGCGACCTGTTCGTCGGGGCCAACATCGCCGGCTTCCTGCGGGTGGCCAACGCCATGTTGGATCAGGGCGTGGTGTAGCCGACCGTGTACCCCGAGCTCGAGCGGCTGGTCGAGAGCTTCGACACGCACTCCGAGGAGCTGCAGACGCTGCAGCGCCACAAGGTGCGGAACATCCTGCTCGTCGCCAGCCTGTACGACTCGTTCACGCTGTCCGAAGGGAAGCACCTGTCGGAGCTGATCTACGGGGCGTACCACAACCTGTCGCTCTCGACGCCGCCGCACATCATGCGGGTGTCGACGCGGGCCAAGGCCCTGCGGCTGCTCGAGGACATGCGGTTCGACCTCGTCATCACCATGGCGCAGGTGGCCGACATGCCGCTGGCGGCGTTCGGCCAGGCGGTCGCGGCCATGCAGTCCGGGGTGCCGGTCTTCTTGATGGCGTACAACGAGCGCGAGCTCGAGGGCCAGCTGATCGGGGCCAAGGGCATCGACCGGGCGTTCATCTGGCGCGGCGACGTCCGGCTGCTCCTCAGCATCATCAAGCTGGTGGAGGACCAGCGCAACGTGGCGCACGACAGCCGCGTCGGCGGCGTGCGGACGCTGATCCTGGTCGAGGACAGCGTGCCGTTCTACTCGTCGTACCTGCCGATGCTGTTCACCGAGATCGTCAAGCAGAGCGAGGCGCTGATCGCCGAGGGGGTGAACATCGGCCAGCGCCTGCTCCGGCGCCGGCTGCGGCCGAAGATCCTCCTCGCGACGAGCTACGAGGAGGCCGAGGCGCTCTTCGAACAGCTGCGCGACACGGTCCTGGCGGTGGTGTGCGACATCAGCTTCCCGCGCAACGGCGCCGAGGCCCCCGAGGCGGGCCTCGACCTCCTGCGCCAGTTCCGGGCGCGCGACGAGGATCTGCCGCTGCTCCTGCAGTCGACCGACGCCAGCTACGCCAGGGCCACCGACGAGCTGGGCGCGATCTTCCTCCACAAGCAGTCCCCCACGCTGCTCCACGCCTTCCGGTCGTTCATGCTGGGCCACCTGGGCTTCGGCGAGTTCGTGTTCCGCCGTCCGGCGGGCGACGAGGTCACGCGGGCCTCCAACGTCAATGCCATGATCCGGGCCCTGCGCGACGTGCCGGAGGAGGTGCTGCAGTACCACGCCAGCCGCAACCACTTCTCGAACTGGTTGATGGCGCGCACCGAGTTCCAGCTGGCAACCGTGATGCGGCGGCTGCGCATCGCGGACTTCGAGTCCATCGAAGACATGCGCCGCTTTCTGGTAGTCAACCTCACGGCGATCCGCGAGGAGCAGCGCCGCGGCCAGGTCGAGGACTTCGTCGTCGGGCGGTTCGACGCCGGCAGCGCGTTCGTGCGCATCGGCGGCGGGAGCCTGGGCGGCAAGGGGCGCGGCCTGGCGTTCATCCACGGCCTGCTGGCGCGCGTGCCGGTCGATGACCACATCGACGGCGTCCACGTGTTCGTGCCGCACTCGGCGGTGCTGGGGACCGACGTGTTCGACGACTTCCTGGACGCCAACGACCTCCTGTCGGACGCCCTCGAGGACGCCGACGACCACGCGATCCTCGAGCGGTTCGTGGCCGCCGCGCTGCCCGAGGCCGTGCGCCGCGACCTCGCCGCGTTCATCGACCGCGTCCGCTACCCGCTGGCGGTGCGTTCGTCCAGCCTGCTCGAGGACTCGCACCACCTTCCGGCGGCCGGCATCTACCCGACCCACATGCTGCCGAACGCCGACCCCGACCCCGCGGCGCGCCTCGAGCAGCTCGAGCACGCCGTCAAGCACATCTACGCCTCGACGTTCTTCCAGGACGCCAAGGCGTACCTCGAGGCCACGCCGAACCGCGTCGAGGACGAGAAGATGGCGGTGGTCATCCAACAAGTCGTCGGCCGACAGCACGGCGACGTGGTGTATCCCGACCTCAGCGGCACCGCGCGGTCGATCAACTACTACCCGGTCCGCGACATGAAGCCCGAGGAGGGCATCGCCACGGTGGCGCTCGGCCTGGGGCGGACGGTCGTGGAGGGCGAGCGGGCCATCCGGTTCTCGCCGGCGCACCCGACGTGGCTGCCGCAGCTCAGCACGCCCGACGACATCCTCGAGAACGCCCAGCGCACGTTCTGGGCGTTGGACGTCACGCGCCCGCTCGACTTCGGCGACCCCGATCCCAACCAGAACATGGTGCGGCTCGAGCTCGACGCCGCCGAGCGGCACGGCACGCTGTGGCGGGTGGCGTCGGTGTACGGGCGTGAAGACCACGCGATCTACGACGGCCTGTCGCGGCCCGGGGTGCGGTTGGTCACGCTGGCGCCCATCCTGAAGCACCGCCTGTTCCCGCTCCCCCAGATCCTGCAGCTCCTGCTCGAGGTCAGCCAGGCCGGCCTCTCCGGCCCGGTCGAGATCGAGTTCGCGGTGGACCTCGAGCCTGTGACCGGCGGCCCGGCGCAGTTCGCGTTCCTTCAGATCCGGCCGCTCGTGCCGCTCCCGAGCGCGGCGGTCGACCTCGAGGGGCTCGACCCCGCGCGGTTGTTCATCCGATCGTCAAAGGCCCTGGGCTCGGGGCGCACCGAAGAGATCCGCGACATCGTGGCCGTGCCGCGCGAGACGTTCGATCGGGCGCGGACGGCGGACGTGGCCGCCGAGATCGGCCAGGCCAACGCGCGCCTGCAGGCGGCGGGCCGGCCGTATCTGTTGATCGGCCCCGGCCGGTGGGGGACGGCGGACCGCTCGCTCGGCATCCCGGTGTCGTGGCGGCAGATCTCGGGCGCGCGCGCCATCGTGGAATGCGATCTCGAGGACCAGCCCGTCGAGCCGTCGCAGGGCACGCACTTCTTCCACAACATGACGAGCCTCGGCATCGGGTACTTCACCGCCCACCGCCGCGACGGCGCCGAGGTCGATTGGGCCTGGCTGGCCCGGCAGACCCCGCAGACGCGCGGCCCGTACGTATGCCACTACGCGCTGGACCACCCGCTGGACGTGCGCATCGACGGCCGCAAGGGCGAAGGCGTGGTGTTGAAGCCGCCGGCGTGACGCGGGGGCGGGTGCCCGGCCGAAACCCGGTCGGTGGCCCCTCCGCCCCGTCATCCGCTAACATCACCCCATCACCCCATAGGAAGGAGCACGCATGATCCCCAAGTCATGGTTGGTGCTTGCCGTCGCCCTCGGCGCCGGCGTCGGCACGCTCGCCGCCCACGCGGCCCCTGCCGGGCCGACGGTCGACGTCGAGGCCTCGGAGTTCAAGTTCGCCCCCGCCGCCTTCACCGTACAGGCCGACGAGGACCTCACGGTCAACCTCAAGAACATCGGCGCCGCGCCGCACGACATCGTGTTCGAGCTCGACGGCGGCCGCGTCGAGCGCACCGCTGTCATCCGGGGCGGCGAGAACGCCAGCATCACGTTCCAGACCCCGCTCACGCCCGGCGAGTACGTCTACTACTGCTCGGTGGGCAGCCACCGGGCGCGCGGCATGGAGGGCAAGCTGACCGTCGAGGCGACGTCCTCGAACGAGGTCAAGGTCGAGGCCTCGGAGTTCAAGTACGTCCCCGACGCGATCTCCGCCGCGGCGGACAAGGACCTCAAGATCGAGCTCAAGAACGTCGGGGCCGCGCCGCACGACATCGTGTTCGAGCTCGACGGCGGCCGCGTCGAGCGCACCCCGCGCATCCAGGGCGGCGAGGACGCCAGCATCACGTTCCGCACGCCGGCGATCGCCGGCACTTACGTGTTCTACTGCTCGGTGGGCAACCACCGGGCGCGCGGCATGGAGGGCAAGCTGACCATCGGCGGCGGCGCCCCGCCGGCCGGGCCCATCTCCGGGCTCCTCAACCCGCACGGCCTGTCGGTGGCCCCCGACGGGACGCTGCTGGTCAGCGAGGGCGGCACCGGCACCGCCAGCCCGCCCAACTTCGTCCCCGGCAACGGCGACGGCCGCGTCCAGCGCATCGCGCTGGCGAACCCCGCGCAGCGCACGACCGTCGTGGCCAACATGACCAACTCGCTGGATCCCGGCGGCGGCGTCGTCGGCGCCAACCACGCCATCGAGTGGCCGCCCGCGGGCGCCGCGACCGGCACGGCCAAGGTCGTGCTGGTGGCGCAGGCCGGCGGCCCCGGCCACCTCCGCCCTGCCGAGGCGGCCAAGATCCTCAAGGTCGACGCCGCCGGCACAGCCACCGTGCTGGCCGACCCGCTGGCTTTCGAGCAAGCCAACAACCCCGGCGGGGAGCAAGGCGCGGAGGGCGTCGACAGCAACCCGTGGCGTCTCGCCCCGGGGCCGGGCGGCATGGTGTACGTCGCCGACGCCGGCGCCAACGACATGCTCAAGCTCGACCCGGCCACCGGCGCGCTGAGCACGTATGCCGTGTTTGCCGAGATCAACGGCTCGCAGGCCATCCCGACCGGCATCGCCTTCGACGGCGCCGGGGTGGCCTACGTGTCGCTGCTCGGCTCGCTCTTCTCGCCCGAGAGCGAGGCGCAGGTCCGCCGCCTGGAGGACAAGAACGGCGACGGCGACGCCCTCGACGACGGCGAGAACGCCCTCTTCATCGACGGCCTCAAGACCCCGACCGACATCGTCCTCGGCCCCACCGGCCGTCTGTACGTCGCGGAGATCTTCCCGGCCACGCTGTCGATGATCGACCCGGCCTGCTGGAGCGGCGCCGCGTGCGCGCCAGGCGCCCGATCCGTCGTCGCCACAGGCTTGCACGGCATCAGCGCCATCGCGTTCGACGCGAACGGCGACGCGCTGGTGGCCGTCAACGACAGCCCCGGCCCGATGGGCCCGTCGCTGGCCTCCAACCAGGTCACGCGCCTGCCCGCCGCCGATCTCGTGCCGGTCCCGACGGCCACCCCGACCTCGCCCGAGCCCACCCCGACGCCGGCCACCCCGACCGCGTCGACGCCGTCGCCGTCGCCGACGACCACGAACCCCACGCCGACGCCGCGACCCGGCATCTACCTGCCGTTGTTGCTGAAGTCGCCGCCGACGTGGCCATGAGGCGCCAGGCGGCGTAGCCGTGACGTGTGGCCGCAGCCCGGCCGGTCCCCGCGACACCCGCGGGGACCGGCCGGGCGCGCGCGGCGGCGAGGGAACCATTCGCATGCGGCCGACGTTGGAAGAGCGACGCGTGGAATCCGCCACGACCGAGACGCTGAAAGGGTGCCCACCATGCGCGCGAACCCCGCCGCGGCCAGGACGATCGCCATCGCGCTGGTCACCGCCATGACGCTCACGACCGGCGCGGCCTGCAAGCCGCGGACCCCGACGCCGCCGCCGCCGCCCACCGCCGAGCCCGGCACCGGGCCTGGCGGCGGCCGCGGCCTCCTGGCTCCCGAGCCCACGCCCGGCGTCCGATTCCGCCTGGGCGACGCCGATCCCGACACCGGCGCCGCGGCGCCCGCGCCCCGCGCCCCCGTGGAGCCCATCGACGACGACCGGGTCCAGGCCCAGCTCGAACGCCTGCCGCCGCTGCCCGAGGCGGCGTCCGCGCAGGTCGCGTTCGCGCTCAAGCCCGGCCCCCGGCCGCCCCAGGTCGCCGGCGACACCCGGCGCCAGCCCTTCCCGCCCGACACCGCCGCCGGCCCGCCGCCGGCGCCGCCCGGCGGCGGCCGCGCGGGGGCGCGCTAACAGCCCGAGGGCGACGTGAAGACCGGCCCCGATGCCAAGCCGGCGGACTTCCACATCCAGGGCGAAGTGAAGGTGAAGAAGCTCTCGATGCGGCTGGAAGCCTCGGGGATCACGGTATCGAAGACCGCGCTCACGTCCTGGACCATCAAGGCCGTCGATCGCGCGACCGGCGAAGAAATTTATCTCAACACGACGTTGCCGAGAGCGCAGAGCTGGGCCTCCGAAGACCAGGCACTCTCCGACATC
>CAYQBA010000053.1:0-22162 GCA_964415605.1 uncultured Anaerolineales bacterium
GCACGCCGACTGGATCATCGACCTCGGCCCCGGCGCCGGCCACGACGGCGGCCGGATCGTCTTCGAGGGCACACCCGCCGACCTCGTCGCCGGCCGCGCCACCCTCACGGGCGAGCACCTGGCGGCCTACGTCGGCGGTTGACCGCGGAACCCGGGCGGACATCCCGCGGGCGGTGTGTGCTCGTCTGTCCCGCGTGTCAGGCAGTTGTCAGGCGCCCGTGGCCAGCAGGTCCTTCACCATCGGGACGACCTTGCTCCCGTACAGCTCGATCGACCGCATCAGCCGTTCGTGCGGCAGGGTGCCGGCGCTGTACTTGAGGTCGAAGCGCTGGATGCCGAGCGTCTTGATCGTGGCGGCGAGCTTGCGGGCGACCGTCTCCGGCGATCCCAGGTGGAGCGCTCCGTGGCGCACCTCGGTCCGGAACTCCTCGGGCGACGTCGGCGGCCAGCCGCGCTCGGCGCCGATGCGGTCGCGCATGACCCGGTAGTGCGGCCAATACTGCGCCTCCGCCTCCGCGTCGCTGTCCGCGACGTAGCCGGGCGAGTGAACGGCGACGGGCAGGTCGGGCTGCTTGAGCTGCGCCAGGGCGCGATGGTACAGGTCGACGAAGGGGGCGAAGCGGGCGGGGGCGCCGCCGATGATCGCCAGCACGAGCGGCATGCCGTAACGGGCGGCGCGCACCACGGACTCGGGAGTGCCGCCCACGCCGATCCACGTGCGGATGCGGCCCCCTTCGGTGCGCGGGTAGACGTCCTGGTTGGTGAGGCCGGTCCGGAACTTGCCCGCCCACGTGACCGGCCGCTCCTTGAGCAGCTCGGCGAACAGGCCCAGCTTCTCCTCGAACAGCGCCTCGTACATGGCGAGGTCGAACCCGAACAGCGGAAACGACTCCGTGAACGAGCCCCGGCCGAGGATGATCTCGGCGCGGCCGTTCGACAGCGCGTCGACGGTCGCGAAGCGCTGGTACACCCGGATCGGGTCGTCGGAGCTGAGCACCGTCACCGCCGTGCCCAGGTGGATCCGCCGCGTGACGGTGGCCAGGCCGGCCAGCACCGTCTCGGGCGCGGAGATCGCGAAGTCCGCCCGGTGATGCTCCCCGACGCCGAAGAAGTCGAGGCCCAGCTCGTCGGCGAGCACGCCCTCGGCGACGACGTCGCGGATCACCCGGGCATGGCTCAGCAGGGCGCCATCCGGCCCCACCGTCACATCCCCGAAGGTGTCCAGCCCGAACTCGACGTCGGTCGCCATGGCCGCCCTCCTCGCCGTGAGCCGTGGGCCCCTGGTGAGCCCGAACCGGACATGAATGTTAGCGGCGGAGGGGGTCGGACGACGATTGGCCCGCCACGCGGAGGCGTCGCCGGGACGTGGTGGCCGCACCGCGCGTGCGGGTGGGGTCGCCAGCCGGGGCCACAGGACTTCTCCCGCGACCGCTTGTGTGGCAACCTTCGGGCGCGGCGCGCACGTCCGGCGCACCCGATACCCCTCGAGGAGCACCCCCACCATGATCGACACGCCCGCGATCGTCCAGACCGACGCCCGGCAGACCGCCGTCATCCACCTCACCGTCCCGCGCGCCGAGATCCAGAACGTCATGGGCCCTGGCATCGGCGAGGTGATGGCCACCATCACCGCCCAGGGCATCCCGCCCGCCGGCCCGTGGTTCTCGCACCACCTGCGGATGGATCCCGACGTCTTCGACTTCGAGGTCGGCGTGCCGGTGGCCACGCCCGTGACGCCGGCGGGCCGCGTCGTACCCGGCACGCTGCCGGCGGCGCGCGTGGCGCGCACGGTGTACCACGGGTCGTACGACGGCCTCGGCGACGCGTGGGGCGAGCTCATGGCGTGGATCGAGGCCAACGGGCACGCCCAGGCCGAAGGGCTGTGGGAGTACTACCTCACGGATCCGGGCGAAAACCCCGATCCCGCCACGTGGCAAACGGAGCTGAACCGGCCGCTGGTGGGTTGAGCGACGGCACGCGGGCTTGGGGTGGCCGCCTCACGAGTCAAGGATTCGTGCCGCATCCCCAAGCCCGCTGCCCTATCGCGGCCATCGACGCCGGAGCAAACCGATCGGATGTTCCAGCCCTGCCGGTAGAACGCGGATCGCCGCCACAAGCTCACTGTCCGGATCCACCCTTCGAAGGCCTGTGCGACTGACGTCTCAGCGCTTCGTGACCGTCAGGTACCAGAACGACGTGCATCCGCCATTCTGGACGCCGACGAGCGCCGTCATCGTGGTGGCGTTGTCGAACGTCCCGTAACCGATCATCGTGACGCCGCCCCCCGGAGCTCGCACGAACAGTCCACAGTTGTCGATTGGTGCGCTGGCCAATTGCCCCTGTCCCCCGCCGCACTGCGTGCTCGCTCTCAAAGACAAGTCTTTCACGCCACGTCGGTCCTTGTCGACCGTAAATGACATGCTTGCGTAGGCGTTGCTGCCTGCCCACGCACCCATACCCAGGTTCGCCGGGCAAGGCCGCGGCGTGCGCGTCGCCGTGGGCGTCATCGTCGGCGTCGGTGTGTTGGTGGGCGTCGGCGTGGGCGACGACGTGTTGATGACCGCGGCCCGGCTCAGGTACGGCATCCATGCAGGCTGCGGCGAAGATGTGGCGCCAAGCGGTGGCGTCGCCACCGGCCCGGCAGGGGTTGGTGCGGCAGGGGTTGGTGCGGTTGGCGTCGGCTCGCCCGTGGCGGCACGAGTCACCGTCGGCGGCAACCGCGTGGCCGTGGCGGAGGGCGGCGATGTCGTCGCACTGCTCTCATCGATCTCCAGCCGGATGTCGTCGACCGTCATGCCCTCGTACGACACGCTGGCATCACTTCGGAAGGCGAAGGCGATCCACACGCGGCCCTCGCCCAAACGCGAGCTGAGATCCACCGACTCTCGGTAGAAGCCTCCGCGGTCCGGTCCGTCCGTCCAGTTGCCGCATACTCGCACCCCGCCATAGCGGTTGTCGTCCACCGAATGGCCGACCATGAGATAGTCGTGGCTGCAGACGCCGCCGACAGCGCCTTCGGTGCGGCCCCGTACGTGGAAGGTGAGCTCGGCGCTGCGGGCATCGCGTAGGCTGAACGGCCCATAGGTCATCCACGTGTAGGACTCGGATGGGTACGCGCTTGAGCACCCACGGCGACTGCCGGCCGCGCCACCGGCAGCCGCTCGGCCGGACTGCACGCCATCGTGCGGCGTGCAGCCATCGCGGCCCCAGAGATAGTCGCCACCATCGAGTTCGCTCAAGTCCTGGAGCGACCACAGGCCTGGCCAAGGACCCTCGAAGTCCTCGACCAAGGCAGCGGAGGCTTGAGAGGCCGAGTCCCACAGCCGGGCGGCGAACCCCGGCGACACGACGCCGGTGGGGCGCCGAAACACCGTTGCCCCAGGCTCGCGCCATCGGGCTGCAGAGATGTTCAAGCCGGCATCCGGACTCGAGGCCCGCGCCGAAGGACCAAACGCCAGCCCGGAGGCACCGGCAGTACCGACGACTGCTATGGATAACCATACCTTGAGTGAACCTGAGCGTCGCACCTCTCACCTCCTACATAGTCCCAGTAATGGTTCGCGGGCGAGCGTCGCCGTCGTCACCGTGGCGCAGGCCACAGATGCGACGGCCTCGCATCCAAGAGGAGCCATCGGAGGAGGTCCCGTTACAGCAGGCGCAGCGCCTTTCAGCCCTTGAGTCAACGGCGCCGCAGGTGGAGAGGATGTGGGTGCAGGCGTACGGCTTGACGGCGTTCGCCTTCTGCGAAGGCGAACGCCGTCAAGTTGCCGGTGAGCCCGGCACCGAGCAGACGAGGACGGCCGTCGGGCCCGACGGCCCGGTGGGCTCAGTCGAACTCGAAGACCACGTCGTCGAGCAAGAACGTCACGGGGCCGTCGGAAGTCCAGCCGAACCCACCGACGACTGCGTGAAGGTCGCGAGGCTGGATTCCGAGCCCGGTCAGAGGAATCTCGTACCGCGCCCAGTCGTTGGTGAGGAAGACCAGCTTGCGCAGGGGCGGACACACCGAGTCGGGATGGGGGCCGGCCGGCTCGTCGCATAGAATAACGCTTCCCAAGGCATTGTAACCGACCCCGCCGACCAGGAATCTGACCCTGGCTCCCTCCACGTCGCCCACCCCCTTTACCCGGAATCGTACGCGCGTGGCGCCCGTGAGGTCGTGGCCGCCCGGGCGATCGCCGACGGTCTCGGGTGGGTAGACCCAGTACATGCCCGCCCATGTCCAGGCAGTGGGGTACGCCACACGAATCACCGTGCCGCTGCCGCCCGCGTCGGGCCAGCACTCGTCCAGCGTGACGCGCCCGGGCACGGACCCATCGCCCATCCAAAGCGTCGGCGTGAAGTGGTTGGCCGGATCCGCGGCGTCCTTGTACACCCAGAATGGGCGGGGCGGCGCCGGCGGCGGGAGCGGCGGGCCGTGCTCGTAGCGGATGTCGTCCAGATAGATCGTCGCCCCATCCGGGTTGGCGCAGAGGTCCGTCGCCAGGCCGAAGCCGCCGATCACGCGCGTGAGGTCGCGGCCCGCCAAGTTGATCTCGTAGGTCTGCCACTGGCGCCCGAGCACCGTCCAGTCGCCGCCGGCCGGTGGTCGCAGCGAGTCCGGGAACGGATCCGCGCCCGAACCGATGCCGCCGGCAAGGAACTTGAACCGCTCGCCGCCCACGGCCCCCCGCGCACGGAAGGTCAGGCGGCTGGCCTCCGACAGATCGAACCCGGCCCCGTCGACCCGCCCAAGGTTCTTGTCCGGCTCCGTCCAGTGCAGCCCCGCCCACACGACGCTGCCGGACACAGGCGGCGTGAACGTGACCTGGAAGGCGGTGTCGGCGCCGCCGGCCTCGGTCCGCCACGCCGGGTCCATGCGGATGCCCCCCAGCGCCCCCACGAACGCGCCAGGCGCGAAGTGGTTGTCGCAGGCACCCGCGTCGCGATACACGTAGAACGGCCGGCGCGCCGGGCCGGCGGCGCCGATCGGGGCCGCGGTCCCGTCGTCCAGCTTGATGTCGTCCAGGTAGAACGTGATCGGGCCGGGGTTGTCGCAGCGGCTCGCCACCCAGGCGAACCCGCCGGCAATCCGGCGCAGGTCGGCCCCGGCCAGGCTGATTTCCACCCGCTGCCACTCAGGGCCCAGCACGATGGGCAGCGTCGATCGGGCGGGGCGCAGGGTGTCCGGGAATCTCACGCTGCCGCCCTGGATGCCGCCGACCTTGAACGTCACGACCTCCCCTCCCCGCGCGCCCCTGACCCAGAAGCTCAGGCGACGGATGCACGACGAGAGGTCCATGCCCACCCTCGACGGGTCGGTGCCCCAGTTCCCATCCGGAAACTGCCAGTACACCCCGCCCCACCCGTCCGGGCCGGACGGGTCGAAGTCGGCGCGGATGGCCAGCTCGCCGCCGTGCGGTGCGCTGCGGTCGCACTCGTACATCCGGACGTTGCCGATGTCACCCATCAACCCCGACGGCACGAACGTGTCGGTCAGGGGCGGCCAATCGTCGTACACCACGCCCGAACCGATCGGCGGCACGCAGCGGGCGACATCCAGCGTCGCGTAGGGAAGGAAGGCCAGACGCCCGGCCGCCGGAGCGGCGGGTCCGTCGGCCTCCGCCATGCCATCGACCGCCGGGCCAGCGCTATCCGCCGCGAACGACGCCGCCGCCACGCACAGCGACGGCAGCAGCACGCCCGCGAAGGCGTGCTTGGCCGATCGATCCGAGAAGGCGTATCCCCAGTTCTGCCCGATGCCGTCGCCTTCGCGCCGCTTCCAGAGCTCGTCCCACGCCGTGAAGTACAGCAGGTCGGCCTTGGCCGCGTCGGCCTCGCCGAGCAGCTCGCACAGGAACCGCCGCTGGGTGGGCCGGTCGAGGACGGCGCCGCCCAGGCGGCCGCCACTCCCGCCCGACGGCCAGCCGGTCTCGCCGATGAGCACCGGCTTGCCGGCCGGGCTCGTCGCCGTGCCGTACGTCCGCGCCAGCCACCGCTCGATCGCCCGGTAGCGCGCCATCACCAGCCGCGCGGCTCCGTCGACCGGCCGCTGTTCCCACGACGGGTAGAAGTGCACGCAGACCAGGTCGAGCGCGTCGAGCACCGGCCGGTAGGCCGGCAGCACCTCGACCTCCGGTCGATCGTCGCCGCCGACAAATTTGAACATGAAGCTGTCGACCTCGCACGTCGTCACCGGCACCCCCGTGTCGGACAACGCTCTCTTGACGGCGGTGATGCGGTCGAGCAGGTACGGGATGTCGTTCTCCGCCGGGAAGTGGACGGGGTCCGCGCGCCGCTCGACCTCGCGCCGTAGGTGGTACTCGTTGCCGACGATCACGGCCGCCGGCCGTTCCAACTGGGCGAGGCGGATCAGCGCCGCGACCTCGCGGTCGTCGGAGGCCCGGGTGGCGGCGCCGTCCAGCCACGCCCCCGCGAACACCCGCAGGCCGAGCTCCCGGGCAATGGCGGGGATCCGCCCGCTGATCCCCGTCGCGGCGTACGTGCGGACGGCGTTCGCGGTGTGCGACAGGCGGAACATGTCCTCGCGCACGTCGCTGTCGGTCGGCTCGACCGTCCCGCCGGGCATCTGGCAGTCCCGAAACGGCGCATAGGCGATGCCGCGCACGGCCTGGGGCATCGGGGCCGCTTCCAGGACGATGTCGCTGATATCCCACGCCGTGCGCGGCGGGACGACGATCGTCAGCGTGTGGCGCGCCGTGCGCGTGACCACGACCGTCGCCTGGACCACGGCGCCGGACGTCCCGAAGAAGTCGCCGAACGCGCCGCGATCGGTCGTGCGATGGTTCAGCAGCGGCCGGCCGTCCAACAGGATGGTCGCCGTCCGGTTCCGGTCGGGCGAGTGCAGCCCCTTGCCCGCCAGCGCGGGCCAGGCCAGCCGCACGACCCAGACCGTGGGATGGTGCACATCCGCCAGGTCCAGCGCCGCGACGGCCGAGCCGCCATCCCAGTTGGCTGGGTCGCACGACCTCGGATCGACGCCCAGGATGATCGCTCCCTGAGGCGCGTCGGCGAGCCATGATTCGGCGCACTGGCCGGCGCTGTTGGCGCGTGTCACGACGTCGCCCGACAGGGTGAGCGAGTCGGGCGCGATGTGGGTCGCCTCGTCGGCGGACGCCGGCGACAAGGGCACGCTCGCGGGCCGGTTCCCTCGGGCGAAGACAGCCGTGGCGACACCGGCCGCCGCCACCAGCCCGGCCAGGATCAAGACGACGATGCTGCGACGAGACACCATCCCACGCCTCCTTTGGTCTGCGTGCCGGCGATTGCCGGCCCGGCTTGCCTCTCGCATCGCGGGGCGTGCGATCGGGGTGAGGCTCCGCAGCCCGCGCCGTGCGCGACGCCTGCGGGCGGCACCGCGCGTACGTCGCCGCTACCGCCCGCGGTACACCGTGACCACGGCCTTCTGGTCGATCCCGGCTGGCAACGTCGCGCGCGTCCAGCCCGGGTAGTCGTTGGTGGCCCGACCCCGGTCATGCCAGTCCCGAAAGGCCTGGGTGGCGTCGGCATCGGCCACCACGAGCACCACGTCGAACCACGCGTCCGGCGCCCCGAAGGAAGCGATCGACTCCCAGGTGTCGGCGTCGATCTTGAGGGCCGGGCCGATGGTGTTGAGCCCCGCCTGCGGCCACCATTGCTCGTCCCCGCCGTGCGGGCTGATCAACAGCCAGACGTCCAGGGCCTCGGGGACGTTCGCGAAGCGGCCGTGCAGGTTGACGACGGCCGGCACGGTCTGGCATTGGTCGAGGTCGATCGTCCCCGATCCCGGGTACGCGGTGAGCGTCAGCGGCTGCCACGATGGGGCGCACGCCATCCGCCGATCCGCGGTGGGCACCGCCGGCGCCGGAGTCGACGCGACCATCGTCGGCGTGCCACGCGGCGCCCCCTGCGTCGCCGCTCCCACTGTCGGCGACCCTCCACGGTCGGGTGCAGGCGCCTTGGCTGTCGGCGCGGCCGCTCCCGGGTCCACCACGTCGACCTGCATGGAGCGGGTGTCCAACAGCTTGTCCTGGTGGAACACCTCCAGCGTGACCGTCTCGACACCCGCTTCGTCCCCGGCGATGAACGTGACCGCCGGGACGTTGGCGGACGCGACCCTGAACGTGCCGCGCGTCGCCGCCCATTGATACTCCAGCAAGAGCCGTCGCGGGTTGTCCACGTCCTGGACAGCCACCGCGATCTCGCCGTTGACGACGACGGACGAGCCGTCCGCCAGCGGCTTGAGCTCACCGAGCCTGACGGTGGGTCGGCGCAGATAGACAACCGACGCCAACAGGATCACGACCAACGCCAGCAGGATCGCGAGCGCAAGGGCCGCCGGCCGTGGCCACGCGGACGGGTCGCGCGGAGAGTCTGAATGGGACATCACGGCGTTCCTCCACGCGGCGCGTCGCCGCGATTGGCGGCCGCTGGCGCGGGCACCGGCACATCCGCCGGATGCACGAACACGGCGGTGTGCCGGGCACGCCCGGCCCGATTGCGGAGCGCAACCGTCAGCCAGGCGCCGGCGCCCCGGCCGGGCGGCAAGATGACGAAGGCGACCACGGCGCCGGCGAAGACGGCCCTGTCATGCGCGCGAGCCGGCGTGATGGCGCTCTGAGCACCGTCCGGCGGCAGCGCGAAGCTGCCGTCCCGGTCGCCGAGGATGGACAGGGCCGCGGGGCCGGGAAAGCCGATCGCCGTGATCGACAGGTGGCAGCTGGCAACTTCGCCCGTGGCCAACGGCAGGTGCACCACATCGGCGAGGGCGGTGGGTTGCAGCGCCTGTCCGGAGACCATCTGGCTCGCCGTCACGCAGTCGATCCGCGACGACGGGTCGGCGGGCTGTGGCACTTGCAGGAACAGGATCGGTGTCGCCACGAGTGCGGCCAGGCGTGCCCGGAGCGACCACCGGTGCCGGGGGTGCAGCCAGTCGGCCAACGCGTCGACGGTCTCGGCGAAGACGAACTCCAGGCGGCCGTCGTCGGCTCGCCATACCTGGCAGCCTTCCACCGAGTTCGGGCACCGTTGCATCGAGTAGTCCCCGGTGAGCCGCTTCCACGACTCCCGGACTTCGTTGGCATCGTCGAACGCCCACACGGCGCGGGTGGCGGGCCCGACGCGCGCCGCCGCACTAGGCGACGGCGAAGGGCCGCCGGCCGCGCCTCTCGTCTTAGAATGCAACGCGCTGATCAGTAGAAGCTTCTCGGGGATCGCGCCGACGGAGCCAAGGCGGCCGCTGGCGTCCAGGCTTGCGGACGCCACCCAGGATCGCCCCATTGCGCCGATGTCTCTGCTCAGCCGCAGCTGCCACGGCGTCGAACGCGGGCCGCGCCCGCTGTCGACGATGGCCGCGACGCCGGCCAGATACGCGCTCAGGCCGATCGACTCCCCAGACAACGTCATGGCGGCCAACGGCGCCGTCGTGGCGCCCTCAGCGTGAATCAGAAAGTCGAACTGCATCGCCGCGGGCAGCCGAGACGGAGCGCGCAGGCCGCGCAGCCTCCGCCGGAGCGACACGTTGAGCCTTGTCGACGCCGGCCCGGGGTCGAGCCATTGGCGGGCCACGACCACGGGAGGCCAGAGAAGGGCCCCGCACAACAGCGCGGCAAGCGCTGCAAACGCGCTTCGGCCCCACGCGAGCGGTGCCGGCACGGAAGGCCCGGGCCACAGGCTCGGGCCAAGCGCCAGGGCCAGGCAAGCCCCGCCCGTGAGCGCCGCGACCATCCCGCTGACCGCACCGATGCGGGTGCCGAGCACCGGCAGCGCGACGTCCGCCGCCCAGCCGTGCGGACCCGCCGTACGGGCGAGGCAGCCGTGGCGGGCGTTGGCCAGAGCCAACTCGAACTCGGGCCAGCGCGCGGGGAATAACGGCGCTCCGTGCGCCCCGGCCAGCGTCAGCCGCACGCCGCGGTTGAAAGTGCCCGGCCCAGCCACGGGCCGCGCCGACGGCGCCGGCGGGTCCACGAGGGACGCGGTGATCTGGCAGGCGCCGCCCGCCGCGCCCAGACCGTCGCACACCGTGTAGATCATGGCGCGGCACCAGGCGCACCCGGCCCGGGGGCGGTAGACGCGTCCGGCCACGAGATGAGAAACGCGAACGCGGCAGGGTCCAGGTCGACGGTCGATCCAGGCCCGCGGTCCGCCAGCGCGGCCGCCACCGCCTCGCCATCGGGCAACGGGATGGCGACCTCGATGCCCCACGTCGACAGCAGCCGGCCGCGGCCGGCGTCGTCGATCGCCTCGCGATGGATGATGACCGCGGCCGGCACGTACAGCACGTCGAAGGCGAACGGTGAGGGAATCCCCGAAAGCGCTGCGGCCGGCATGTGAATCGCCAACGTCACGACGCCCGAGGCGTCGACGCGGGGCCGGCGCGTCAGCTCGGCCGGCAGCGACCGGCCCAGATTGTCCACGACGACGCGCACCGCCGCGCCACCGCCGGGCGACGCGAAGCCGGCCCAGGCCAGATTGACGGCGGCGCGCGCAAACCGCGGCCGACCGGAGACGGCTTGCCGGAGCTCGTCGGCCCACCGGGCCACCCGGCCCGGCTCGGCGGGGCGGGCGTCGCCAACGGCACCCTGCGCCCCCGGATCGTGCGAGGAGGCCGGCGTCGACGTCAGGAACGAAAGATCCGGCACGGGATAGCTCGGCGGCTCGGCGCCCGACCCGGCCTCGTCCAAGGCCCACAGATCCTCGATCGACGCCTCTTCGGCCACGTCGGCGACCGACCGGATCAACTGCGCGGCGCGCGCGCCACACACCGCACACGACCCGATGTGGGCCAGCGCGGCGTCCAGGTCGGCGCGACGGGCGCCAGGGTCCGCCAGGTAGCTCGCCAGCAGCGTATCCGCGTCCCGGCACGGGGTCGTGGTCATGGGTGGTCTCCGTTCCTCTCCGCCATATGAGAGCCGTTCGGCGGGTCTTCGTTACGGCAGTTCGTCGCGCCGCCATCGTCGCAGCGCGTGGGCTGGCCGCCGGGGGCCGTGCACGCGTCTGGGTGCAGGGCGACGTCGTCGCCGATGCCGTCAGGCGTCATGGGCGTCGTCTCCGTCGATCGCGTGGAAGCATTTGCGGAGGTCGGGGTGCTCGCGCAGCTTCCGCCGGAGACGATGCCAGCGCTGCCGCACGGCGTTCGCCTTGATGCCGAGCCGATCGCCGATCTCCTCGTTGCTCATCTCAAGGTAGTTGCAGGTGAGGAGGAGCCGCTCGTCTTCACTCAGGTCTTCGGCGATCGCCATCAGCCGCTCGAAACAAACTTGGACGGCCACGTCGCTGACGTACGGGTGGCTGGCGGCGGCAGCGCCCGACGCTGCTGTCGCCGCATGGATGTTATGTTGTTGCTGTTCGGCCGCCACATGAACGGTGTGGGCAGCCCGTAGCTGGTCGAAGGCGAATCGGTGGAACGCGTCCGGTGCGGTGACCTCGTCGATCCGACGGAACACCGTCACCAGGGCCGCCTGGGCAATGTCCTTGACGGCGTCTTCGCCCAGGAAGGACCACTGCCGCCAGGCCTTCAAGTACAGATAGCGATGAAGATCGGTGGCGCCCCGCCTGCGCCTGGCGGCGTCGCCGTGTTGGCGGCAGGCCTCGTACAGCAGCCGTTGGTAACAGCGGTACGCCAGCGCTTCGTCGGTGATCGTGGGATCGGCCCCGGGCCGTGCCGCAAGCACGCAGTCCACCAACTCGGCGGGCGTTACGGCGGTCCAGCCGAAGCGCTCGATCAGGCAGTCGACGGCGGCCGTGACGGCGGCCGCGACAACGGGGGAGTGGAAAGGCGGCGGAGCTGTCATTTCAGAGTGCCTCCGTCCAGGGCTTTTTCCCATCCTACCAGAACGCCATCCTACCAGAACATTAGTTCGATGTCAAGGGTCTCTTTCGGGGCAACGTAACGCATCACCGCGCTGCCGCTCCTTTGGGTCGATCGCATGCGGGGCGCCGCGCCGCCGCCCGGCCACGGGTGGGGCGGCGGCCCCTTGAACGCGCTGGAGGATGGTGATGGCTCAACTGTTGCAGTTCGTACAAGCCGGATTCGCCGCGCCGCCCGACGACGCGACCCCCGCCGGTAGCGGCATGTGGCGGCGATTGCCCCTTCCGGCCACCGGCGTCGCCGCGCTGTGCGCCGACCCGGCGGCCGGGGGCCTGGCGGTGGTGCCGTGCGACCCCGCCGCCGCGGCGCGCTCCGGCGACGTCGTGGCGCTGCTGGTGGCTGATGCCAGCGGCGGCCCGGTGCGACACGTTTGCCTGGCGCTCGCGCCCCTTTACATCAACGCCGATGCGCTGCCCGTCGCCGGCCTGGTCGTGCTGCGCGCCCGAGATTGCCTCGCCTGCGTCGTCGGCGACGGCGTGCGGCACGTGTTCTACGACACGACGGCGTCCGCGGAGGTCGCGCCCTATCACGGGCCGGCCGCGGTCGAGTGCCCATGGTGTCGGCAGGCGGTGGCACCCGGTCAGGCGAGCGTGGCATGCCCGTCGTGCGGCGTCGTGTGCCACCAGGACGAGGCATGCCCGTGCTGGAGCGCGGCGCCGGCGTGCCCGCGCTGCGGCGCGCCGACCGAGGCGGCCACGGCATCGACCTGGGTGCCTGCGGGCCTGAGAGCAGGCGAGGCGGTGGGCGATGCAGCCTGAGCGGTCGGACGTGGTGATCGTGGGCTGCGGCACGCTGGGGTCGGCGCTCTTCTGGCTGCTGGCCCGGTCGGCCATCGGCGATGCCGATCGACCCGGTCGGGTGTTCCTGGTGGATCACGACACGCTCCAGCTCCACAACCGCGCCAAGTCGGCGGTCGGCGGCCCGGGCGACCTCGGGCGGCCGAAGGTTCACGTGGCCCGCGACTGGGCAGCCGCGACATGTCCGGAGCTGCGCGTGACCGCCCTGCCCGTGCCGATCGAGCATGCCGGCCACGATCTGTTCGCCCGTGCCTGGGCGGTGTTCGTGTGCGCCGACACCTACGCCGGCAAGCAAGCCGCGGCCCGGGCCGCCTGGCGGCAGGGCGTCCCGGTGATCGCCGTCGGCGAGCTGGCCGGTGGCGACAGCTTGGCCTCACGCTACCGCATTTTCCGGCCCGATCCGGCCGGCCCGTGCCTCGAGTGCAATTGGGACCGGGAGTATCTGGAGCTGGCGACGCCGCACCCCTGCGCTCCGCCCGCGGCGGTGGACGCGCCCGGGCCGGCCACCCGGCTCAGCGTGGCCGGCCGCACTGCGGCCCTCATGTTGGAAGAGGCCGAGCGCCGCCGGGCAGCGCCCGAGACACGGCCAGCCGAAGAGGTGCGCGTCGACCCGGAGGCCCGGCGGTTCCGGACGTACTGGCCGGTCCGCAACCCCGACTGCCGGTTCGATCACGCGGTCGGCGTCGACCCCTTGCCGCGGTCCAGCGCAGCCGGTCCGACTGGCGCAGGCTCGTCACGCCCTCGCATCCCGACGCCGCCGGGCGACCGGTCCGCGGGCGTCTCCGAGCACGGGCCCGCCGGCGAGACCCTCGGCATCATGGACGTGCGCTGGTCTCGCGAGCTGGCCGAGCTAGACGACGTGGCGGCCCGGAGCGGGGGACGGTTCCGCTACACGGAAACGCCCGGCGGCCTGCGCTTCTTCATCACGTGCCGCTCGCCCATCGCCGATGGCGACGGTCGGCCGGCGATCGAGGAGGTCGAGCACGAGATCGACCTCCTGCGGCCCGACGGCTGGCCGGCCGCGCCCGCGGTCTTGATGCACCGCCGGCCAGCCGGGCTCGTCCATCCGAACGTCTTTTACCCCGGCCCGGCGGCGCCGGCCCTTGTGCGGCAGCTTCCGCCGGGCCTGGTCTGCTACGCCCGGCACCATCGGGCGGCCCTCCGCCTGGCGACCCTTGTCGAGCACGTGTACGACATGCTCGGCTACCGCAACGGACGCTACACCGTGGATCTCACCGATTGCCTGGCGCCCGACGCCGTCCGCTGGGTCAACGGGGTGCTGGCCGACAACCCGTCGGCGTTGCCGACCGAGCGCCGGCCGCTGCTGGCGGTGCGACGGCCGTCGGGCGGCGGAGGCGTGCCGTGACCCGCGTGGCTGGCGCGCGCCGCGCGGTGGCGTCCGTGCCGCCGCGATCCGCTGCGGCGCCCGTCGATCGCTCGCCCTGGGCGCCGATCGGCGAGGCCGTCACGACCGCCGGCGGAAGGCTGGAGGCAGGCGCCGGCGGCGAAGGCCGAACGGCAGTGATGCCAGGGCTGCCGGCGCCGCTGGCCGCCGCCCTGAGCTGGGACCTGGCCACGGTCATCTGGACGCTCGACCTGGGGCCAGGCCCGGCGGTGGCGGACGGATGGGTGGTGCCGCTGGCCGCCGCGCAGGCCGGGCTACGCCTGTCGGCACTCGCGGCGGCCGGGCAGCGGCTGGTGTGGCTGGCCCGGCAGCCCGTCGCCGCGGGCGCCGAGTCGCTGGCGGCGGGCTTGCCGCTGCTGGTGGCCGACGCCGCGCATGCGTGGGGGCTGGCGGGTCGGCAGGGCGCGCGCCATCGCGTGCCGCGGCGAGATGTCTCGATGGTGCCCGATCCGGCACCGCACGGGCCGGCCGGCGACGCCGCCGCGCACGGCGCGGTGGCCGCCGACCTGGGCGACCTCGCCGACCGCGGCTGGCGCGTCGTGGGTCGGTCAGGTGCGTGGCGGCTCGTACCGCCGCCCGGCGACGGCCACGAAGGGCCGCCTGCCTTCAGGCTCAGCCTCGACGGCCACACGCTGCGGATGGCCGCCAACGTGCAGACCGCCCACGGCCGCGGCGCGGCCGAGCTGAGCGGCTACTGCCTGCCCGCCGCGCTCGGCCGCTTCCTACTGGCCCACAACGTGCGCCAGCCGGCACGCTTGCGCCCGTCCGCGCCAGGCGAGCCGCCGGCGGTATGGGTAGAGCACGCAGTTCCGCTGTCCGAAGTCGGGCACGGCGCGGTGGCGACCGGCCTGACCGCCGTCGCCGCGACGTACGACGCGGTGCATCGAGAGCTGGCGGCGCTCTGCGACCCGGCCATCGCGGCGCTGCTGGACCTTTGCGAATCCCGGGGGGCGGTGTCGGCCGAGCCGATCCCGCCCTCCAAACCAACAAGAACAGGAGATCGATCGTGACGACACAACTGCAGTACCGCTTCGTGGTGGTGGACGACTCCGACCAGAAGGAGACCCACATCGACACGACCGGCGACACCCTGTGGGCGGAAGTCGGGGCCATGAGCGTGTCGCGGCTGGGCCAGCCCACCCGCCTGGGCGACGAAGAGGTCATCTACCACCTGTTCGACGACACCACCGGCGAAGCCCTGCTGCCGGGCCAGACCGTGGCCGACGTGCTTCGCGACGCCGGCGCGGACACGCAGTTCCGGGCCCGTCTGAGCCCCGAGATGAAGCCGGCCTGACGATGCACCACGACTCCGCCTTCGCCTTCACCGCCGCGTGGTCGCGGGGCGGCCAGGTCCGAATGGCCCGGCCGCTGCCGCCGGCGCTGGTCCGGCGACTGCTCCGGTCCGCCCAGCTCGAGGGCGTGCGGCACGGCTTCCTGGCACCCGCCGACGGCGCCGAGGCCTGGCTGGCGCCGGCGGGCGGGACGGTGTGCAGCGGCCCGAGGGCCACCGCCCCGGTCGTGGCCGACGCGCTCGCCGTCGTCGTCCGCGCCGGAGCGCGGACATTCGCGCGCGAGCTGGCTGTGACCGCGCTGCTGCCGTGGGCGCGCGGCGTGGCGGCCGCGGCTCCGCTCCCGGAAGAGGCGGCCACCGACGCCGGCGAGCCGTGGGACCTATGGCTCGTGGCCGAGCGGGGAGCCGACCTTGCGCCCGGCGTGTTGCCGGCCTTCCGCTTCCACCCCGCGGCGGACGACATCGACGCCGGCCGTCCGCTGCAGCCTGCGAATGCGGATGCCGGGGACTTGCCGATGGTCGTGGCGCCCGCGGCGATTGAAGCAGCGCTGGCCTGGTGCCGCACGGATCCCGGCGTGGAGCGGGCCGGCGTCATGCTGGGATCCTTGGCGCTCTCGCCAGCCGGCGAGGCGTTCGTGACGGCGCGCCACTTCAGCCCGGCGGTCGGCGCCGAGGAGCAGCCGACGTCGGTCCGCTTCACCCGCGAGGCATGGGCGGCCATCCACCGTCACCGGTGTACCTTGGATCCGGCCCTGCAGGTCGTGGCCTGGGTCCACAGCCATCCCCGCGTGGACCTCGGCAACGGCACGCCCGCCACGGCCCACTTCCTGTCCGCCGACGACGTGGCCATCATGGCCGGCCTGTTCGATCCCCCACACTGCACCGCCTGGGTGGTGGATGCATCCGACCCCGACGCGACGCCCGCCGAGTCCATGGCCGTGTTCGGCTGGGATCGCGCCGGCGTGGGGCTGATACGGCGCGGCGTCGACGTCCTCGCCGGAGATACGCATGCAGAGGAGTCGCCAACATGAACCGCCTCGATCGCTTGAGCGAGCAGATCATCGCCGCGTACCTCGCCGACCCGAGCGGCGCAAACCGTGCCGAGCTCGCGCGGGTGCTGACCGACGGCCCGCCCGACCTCCGGGCGGCCACGCTCGACAGGCTGCTGCACACGACCGCCGAACAGCACGCGCAGCTCGCGTCGGCAACCGCGCCGCCGCTGCGGGTCGGCGTGGTGGTGGAGCCGGCGTACTACAGCCACGCCGGCGGACCGGCTTACGCCCTGATCAAGACCCTGCCGGGCGGCACGCCATCCCTGTCCGCCGTGGGGCCGGACCTGGAGGTGGAGGCCGGCGACGAGGTCGTCCTCACCGGCAACCTCGGTCAAGTCGTGCGGCGCACCGGCCGGTACCAGGGCGGGGAGGTCGGCCGGATCGTGCGCCTCAAGCCCGATAGCAGCGAGGTCGTGATCGCCGGGCAGGCCAGCGAGGAGCTGGTGCTTCGGATCGGCGCGGCCGTGGGGGCGTCGCCCGACCTGCGTGCCGGCGCCCTGGTCCGCTACTGCCGGCAGCTCGCGTGGGCCACCGACGTCGAGCTCCCGGCGGAGGACGCCACCGCTGCCGGAGCCGACGACATCCCCGCCGGCCTGGGCTGGGCGGATCTCGGCGGCCTGGACGATGTCAAGCCGCTGCTGATGGATATCGAGGAGCTGTTCCTGGCGGGCGGCACTGAGCTGGCCCGGCGCCGGCTGCGCCGCCGCCAGATCGTCATCTTCAGCGGCAGGCCAGGCACCGGCAAGACGTACGCAAGCAAGATCCTGGCCGCCTCGCTGCGCCGCCGACTCGGGCGGGAGCGCGTGGCCTATGTGCTCATCAGCGCAGCAGAGCTGCTGAGCCCCTTCGTCGGCCAGAGCGAGGCCAACATCCGCGCCGTCTTCAGCCGGGCCCGGGGCCTCGCGGCCCAGGGCCGGCAGGTGATGCTGATCTGGGACGAGGCCGAGGCGCTCTTCGGCACACGCGGCAGCACCCACGGCGCCACCATGGTGGATCGGACGCTGACGCCGACCCTCCTCGCGGAGCTCGACGGCCTGGCGGCCGGCCTGCAGGACTTCCTCATGATCGCCATCTCCAACCGGCCCGACCTGTTGGACTCAGCACTTTCCCGCGATGGCCGGCTGGGGCACACGATCCACTTCCGCGGGCCCGACTGGGCCGAGACGGAGTCGATCTTCCGCGTGCACCTGGCCGACCGCGAGATCGCGCCGGGCTGGGACGCCGCTCGCCTCGCCGAACGGGCGGCGGCGGCGATCTTCACCCCGCAACGACACGGCGCGCCGGCCGTCGCGCAGGTGCGCATGCACGACGGCCGGCGCGAGGAGGTCAGCCGGGCGGACCTGGTGACCGGCGCGCTCATCGCCAGCGCCGTCGAGCGGGCGGCCGAGGGCGAGCTGCTGCGTGCCCGGCGCGGCGGGCCGGCGGGGCTGGTCGCGGATGACCTTCATCGCGCGCTCGACATCGCGTTCGCCGGCCATGCGGCGCGGCTCAAGCCGTGGAACCTGGTGGAGCAGCTGGACTGGCTGCCGGACCGGGCGGCCCAGGCCGTGGCCGTCGAGCCGGTGGCCGGCCGCCGGCTCGCGCCCCGTGTCGCGGCGCGCGCCCCGGCGCGACTGGAGGTGTCGTGATGGACGACCACGGACGCCAGGCGCAGCGCGCCCGCTATGTCCGCTTGTGCATGGTCGGCCGGGCGCGCGGGCGCACGACGCTCGAGGCCGAGCTCGACGCGTGTCATGCGCAGCTCGACCAACTTCGGCTGCGGCTCCTGAACGCGGCTGAGACGCTCCAGCTGCGCCCTGGCGGCTGGCTGGAGCGCTGGCAGCGCGGGCGCGCCGTCGAATGCCAGGCCGAGGCCGACTTCGACGCCCTGACGGCCCTGCCGCATGTCGCGGCCATCGCGCCGGAGGCCGGCGCGCGCGCCCTCCTGGTCACCACGACGGCCGGCCCGCACGGCCGCCCGGCGCCGCTGCACCTGCGGCTTGGGCTGGACGACGGCTCGCTGGCCCTGGCGCGGGCGGACGGCCGGAGGGTCGGGCGGCGCGCCCGGCTGGACGATGCCCGCCAGGCCGTGCTGGCGGCGACCGCCGCCGCGCACATCGGCACCGGCGATCTGGCCGGGGTGGTGCTGCTGGCCCTCGGGTCGTCGGTGCTGACGCGCGAAGCCCGCTCGGGGCCGCTCGCGGATCCGGCGGCCCGGCTGTTGTACGTGCGTTACCGCCAGCGGCTCCTGTGCAGCAGCCACGCCGACGACGAAGCGCTGCGCTCGGCCGAGGAAGCCCTGTCCCAGCTCGGCGACGTGATGGCGCGCGCGGCGCGCCGGGCCTGCCAGGTGGCGCGCTGCCTGCGCGAGCTGGAGGAAGGCGACGACCAATCGGCCGAGGCCTACGGCCTGCAGTTCGACGTGCTCAGCGCACTGCCGGAGGTGGAGGCCATCACCGTGGTGCGGGACACGGTCCGGACCGTGACGCGTCCCCTTACGGTTCAGCACGCCGGGCGGGACTACACGCTGGGTCGCTTCCAGATCGACATCCTGCCGCCGAGGAAACTGCAGATCCTCAACCTCGACCATCCGGTGCTCGCGAACGGCGGACGGCGCTACGAGCACCCGCATGTGGCCAACGGCGATCCGTGCGCCGGCAACATGGCCGGGTTCTTCATGACGCGCCTGGCGGCGCACGAGATCCCGGCGGTGCTGCAGCAAGCGATCGCGCTGCTGCTCAGCTATAACCCGGAGCAGCCCTTCGTCCGACTCGAGTCACACTGGGCGCCGGTCTCGCGGGCGGGTGCGCCGGCGGCCCAGGCCACAGGCTGACGGGTCGCCGGATCACTGGCCCGACCGATTCGAATCGCCCGCGGCCCTGCGGCCAACGGCTGGGAAAGGAACGAACCATGACCTGGCAACACGATCCTTCACACGGTGCCCCACGCGGCGGCGCGGCCACGTCGACGGGCCCTGTGGTGGAGATCCCGCCGGACGTGTACGTGCACCTTCAAGCGCTCGTCGATGCCGCGCCCGGTGAGATCTCGGGATTCGCGCTGGTCGAGGTGGTGGGCGACCGGCTCGTGGTGCGCGAGGCGTTCTGCCCCCCTCAGACATGCACCTACGCGTCCACCGAAGTCGACGCGGACGCTTTGGCCGACCTGCTCATCGATCTGGTTCACGCGGGAAAGGATCCCGGGCGCCTCAAGTGTTGGTGGCACAGTCATGTCGACTTCGAGGCCTACTTCAGCGCCGTCGACCGCGCGACGCTGGCGTCGTCGTTCCCCGAGGCCGATTGGGTGCTGGGGCTGGTGCTCAACCGGGCCGGCGACATCGTGGCGACGCTGGAGACGTTCCGGCCGGTGCCCCTGCGCCTCCGCGGCTTGGCCGTGCGGCTGCATGTGCCGCCCGAGGCCCGCGCGGCGGCCGAGGCCCGGGTCCGGGTCGCGGTTGTCACCGGCGCCTCACGCCAGATCGTACCGTGGTACTCCGCGTCACACGGCGCGGAAGCTGGGACGGCAGAGGTATCGCGATGAACCACCCTGGCCCGCTGGACTACACCCGCCAGCGCGACATCGTCGACCCGGCGCGCCTGGCGGCGGTGCACGTCGACCTGGTGGGCTGCGGCGCGATCAACTCGCCCACCGGTCTGGTGCTGGCCAAGATGGGCTGTACCGACCTGCGGGCCATCGACTTCGGGCGCGTCGAACCCGTCAACGTGAGCGGCCAGATCTTCCGGTTGGCCGACGCCCGCGCCCACGCCTGGAAGGCCGAAGCGCTGCGCGATATCTACCACGCGTTCGCCGGCGTCGAGGTGCAGGCCGCCTGCATGGCGGCGGCGGATGTGGCGCTGCGCGGGGTCGTCGTGATGGGGGTCGACAGCATGGCGGCCCGGCAAGCCATCTGGGAACAGGTGTTGGCCAGCCCGACCGTGTCGCACCTGATCGACGGCCGCATGGGCGCCACCAACGGCATGGTGCTGACCGTGCGCCTCGACCGGCCCGCCGATCGCCGGGCCTACGAGAGCAGCCTCTACGACGACGATCGAGCGGTGGACCTGCCGTGCACCGGCCGGACGGTCCTCTACAACACGTTCTGGATCGCCGCGCTCATCGCGCGCCAGGTGTCGCGCATCGCCTCGGAACAGTCGCCACCGGAGTACCGGGTCGACTTCGACCTGGCGAACCTCTCGCTGTTGGTCGAGGCGTGACGCGGACATGCGCTGCCCGGCGGCGGTAACGGACTGCATCGACAACTGCTCACTTGTGCCGATCGTCGCGACCGGCTGCCGGCTGGGTGATCCACCCCGCCGGCCCGTGCGACCCACGAGCCATCCATGACAGGAGAACACCCATGAGCCTGCAACAGCGGACCGTTCATGTCAACCAACCCCCGGGCACATCGAATGACACCGGGGCCGACGACAGCGTCAACATCGCGGCCTTCGGCTACGTGTCCCGTGTGCGCCCCGGCCGGTCGGTGTCGGAGACCCTCCAGGCCGCCGGCGTGAGCCTGCCCGGCCGGGACCAGACGGTCAAAGTGTCGCGCCGAGGCGAGGGCGCCCGCAGCGAGGTCGTCACCGATCTGAGCCGGATCCTGGAAGCCGGCGAGACGCTGGCCGTCACCCACAACGTGCGGGGCGGGTGCCGCCGCGGATCCGCGGCGGCCCGGTGAGCATCGCCGTCTCTGCCCGGAGCGCCCAACCTGCCCGGCAATGGTGAAGTTGCGCCCGCGGATGGGCTTTCGCGCCATCGACCATGCGCGACGAGATAGCGCTTGCCCTCTACCACCCTCACCCCGCCGCGCCGTCCTCGCCCCCGTCCCCCAGCGCGTCGCGCAGCGCCGCCATCAGCCCGCGCATCTCCGCCGCCTCGGCGTCGTCCAGCGGCCACGGGCCGTAGAAATGCGCGTCCGTCGCCTCCTCTACCGCCTGGCGGAGCGCCCGGCCGGCGTCGGTGGGGCGGTACACCCCGTCCGCCTCGGCCAGCCACCCGCGCGCGACGAGGCCCGCCAGGGCCGCTCCGTAGTCCGCCTCGCCGAAGCCCCGGAACCCCAGCTTCTCGACGACCCCGGCGAGCGTGTCCACCGGATCCCCCCAGACGTGCTCTCCGCAGACATGGCTGAACGCCTCCCAGACGTGCCCCGGGACCCCGTGCGCCCGCCAGGCCGCGACGTGCGCGTCGTCGCGGTAGAGGATGAGGTCCTGGTTGTAGCGCCGGGCGCGGGCCAGCCGCGGCGCCCCCGGTCCCGGGTCGAAGGTGCGGCTGAACTGGAGCGACGGCGTGTCGATGTCCGCCGCCTCGCACGCGGCGACGACCCGCCCGAGCAGAGCCGCCAGCCGTTCGGTGCCGGCCGGCACCCGGTCCGACAAGGCCTCCGCCGTGGCGACTACGAGCCGCATGGCCATGGCGTGGACCTCGCGCCCGAGATCGGTGGGCACGTAGCCTCCCTGCCCGTCGGCCGCCAGCACGCCGCGCTCCGCCGACGTGGCGTATTCGGCCTCGAACGCCGCCGCCGCGTGATAGGGCACGCGCGCCAGGTAGAGCGCCGCCGTGAGCGGCGCGGGCGCCGCGGCCACGGCCATCTGCAGCGCCCCGACGTCGGGCCACTCCAGCCCGCGCGCCGCGATCTCGGCCTCGAACGCCGGCACGTAGTGCCTCGAGAACGCCTGCGCGATGTCGTAGGCCAGCGGCAGGTACCAGTCATGGATCGTCATCGTATCGCTCCTGGTCGATCGCAATCGTCACGTCACGGTTCAATGCAGCCCGTCGCGTCACGCCTCAATGGTC
>CAYQBA010000053.1:22262-26333 GCA_964415605.1 uncultured Anaerolineales bacterium
CCCGTCGCGTCACGCCTCAATGGTCCTCCGCCCGTTCCGCTTCCCGCCGCGCCGCCGCGGCCCGCAGCCAGCCCAGGACGAAGTCGTCCAGGTCGCCGTCGAGCACGGCCCGGGCGTCGGGGTGGCGGATCCCCGTGCGCGGGTCGCGCGCGACGCGGTCGCCGGCGAGGTCATACGTCCGCGCCACCTGGGTCGGGTCGCCCGGCGGCACGCCCCCGCCGTCGGCTCCCAGCCATTGGACGGTGAGCGGGCCGAGCGCCTCCACCGCCTCGCGGGTCTGCCGCCCGCGGTCGAACAGCACCGTGAGCAGCGCGTCGCGATGGCCTGGGATCACCCGGGCTTCGACGAGCGCCTGCGCCTTGCCGCCGCCCGGCCGCCGATCGTCGAACCGGTGGATGCCCTGCTCGCCTTTGAGGAAGCCGAAGACGTTGCCGCCTTCCACCAGGATGGCGATCTCGCGCACCTCGGTCAGCGTCGCCAGCTCCTTGACCAGCCCTTCGCCGTCCCCCGCTGCAAGCGGATCCCAGACATACGGATAGAGGCCCCGGACGACATCGGGCGTCACGTCTTCTTCGTTGGACTGCTCCAAACGCTCCAGCGCCTGCTTTCGGGCCGCGGCCAGCGCTTCCGGGGCGATGTTCAGCGGCACGAGCGTCGCGAGCTCGACCGCGTACCCCTTGCGCAACGCCCAGCGGCCGTACATGCCGGCCAGCCGCGTGACCGGCACGGCCGCGTCGCCGTCCGCTAGCCGGGCCCCCACGGGGCGGAGCAGGACGAGCGCGCGGTCCTGCCCGGCTTCGGCGGCCGTCAGCAGCTCGACCTCGAGGAAGTCGACGTCGCGCGCCAGCCGGGCGTAGCCGGCGGCCAGGTCCTCGCGGTAGCGCGCGTCGCGCTGCCGGTGGACGAGGCCGGCCAGCTCCTCGAGGTACTCGGCCCGGTCCGCCAGTTGGTGCAGGCGCTTCAACAACCGGTCGAGGCGGTTGAAGGTTCGATACGCGTCCACCATGGCGGACTGGCCGACCTTCCAGACCGGCGTGTTGATGGTGCCCAGGGCCTGCCCGCGCGCGTCCTCGAGCGCCGCGACGTCGTCGTGCTCGCGCCACGTGTGGAGCCTCAGCCGCAGCGCGGCGAAACCTTCCACGAGCCCCTTGTCGTCCAGCCGGTGGAGCTTGCCCGTTCCCGGCTCGGCGGCGCCGAGCTCGACCGTGGCGGTGGCCGCGCCTTCGCCCGGCGGCCGCGCGGCCAGCGCGACCGTGTTGCCCTCGCGCCGCAGCCGCACCAGCCCGCCGCCCCAGTCGGCCCGCCCCGCCAGCCAACGGGCCAGCGGCACCACCACCAGGCGCTCGATGGCGCGCTTGAGCGGCCGCGCGCCATAGTTGGCGGTGAAGCC
Organism: uncultured Anaerolineales bacterium; assembly: GCA_964415605.1. GTDB lineage: Bacteria > Chloroflexota > Anaerolineae > Epilineales > Epilineaceae > UCB3. The sequence goes on from CAYQBA010000053.1 coordinate 23,653, forward strand.
CTCGTCGACCACGAGGTCGAGCACGGCGTCGTCGAACTCGGCCAGGACGCCGCGGCGCGCCAGCCCCTCGCGGCCCAGCGCCGCGTCGACCTCGCGCCGCGCGACCTGGCGCATGACCTCTGGACCGAGCGGCTGGAACACGACGATCCGGTCGATGCGGTTGACGAACTCCGGCCGGAAGAACTGCTCGATCTTGCCGCGCCAGTAGCCCGCGTCGCCGCCCGCCCCCGCCGGCCGGCCGTCGGAGGCCAGGCCGAGCGCCCGCTGCTCCCGAGCGCCGGCGCCCAGGTTGGATGTCAGGAGGATGATCGCGTTCTGGAACGACGTGGTCTGGCCGGTCGCGTCGGTCAGGCGGCCCTCGCCCATCACCTGCAAGAAGAGGTCGAAGATCTGGGAGTCGGCCTTTTCGAGCTCGTCGAGCAGCACCACGCAGAAGGGCTGCGCCCGCACCTTGCCCGTCAGCTCGCCCTCGGCCTCGCTGCCGGGGACGCCGATCAGGCGGCGCAGCGCGGCGGGGTCCATGTACTCGCTCATGTCGAACCGCAAGAGCCGCTCGGCGTCGCCGAACAGGAAGGCCGCCAGCGTCTTGGCCATCTCGGTCTTTCCGACGCCGGTGGGCCCGATGAACAGGAACACCCCGAGCGGCTTCTGCGGGTCGTGGAGCCCGGCCTTGATCACCGCCACGAGGTCGACCATGGCGTCGACGGCGTCGGGCTGCCCGATGACGCGCTCGGCGAAGTGGTGCCGCACGGCGTCGAGGTCGACCGGTCGGGCGTCGGCGAGCAGGCTCTCCGGCATGCCCGTCTGGCGGGTGAAGCTGGCCACGACGTGGCGCCGGTCGAGCGCGAGGCGGGCGTTGCCCTTGCGCGTCCACGCCTGGACCGCGTCCGCCGCGGTCTGCTCGAGCAGGCGGATCGCCTTGCCGGGCTGCGCCCGGTACGGCATGAAGCGCGTCGTCAGCTCGACGGTGGCCTCGAGCGCCGCGGGCTGCAGCCGCACGGGCTCGTCCTTCTCGATGCGGCGGCTCACGCTGGTCAGGATGCTGAGCGTGTCGTCCGTCCCGGGCGGCTCGACCGGGACGCTGCGGAACTGCGACACGAAGCCGGGGGTCAGGCGGTCGGTGTAGCGCAGGCGCTCGGGCGTGCTCTCCCCGACGACGACGACGTCGCCGCTCTGGAGGTACGGCTTGAGGAACTGCGCCATGTTCTCGTCGCTCTTGGCCCACCGCCCGGCGTCGGCCAGCCCGGCGATGTCCTCGACGAACAGGATGTGGCCGTGCTTGCGGACATCGCGCACCAGGTCGGTCAGCTTCTCCTGCCACTGGCCGATGTACGCCATCCCCGCCAACAGCGACGAAGCGGTCACCGACCAGAGCCGGCGGTCGCGGAGGGCCTCGGGGCATGCCTTGCGCTGGATGCGCCGCGCCACCTCGTGCACGATGGCGGTCTTGCCGGCACCGGATGGGCCGATGAGGATCAAGCTGGGCCGATGCGCCCCGGCCAGGATCGAGAGCACCTGCTCGACGATCGCGTCGCGCCGGTAGGTCCGCCCGAGCTGGCCTTCCTTGGCCTGGGCGGTCAGGTCGACCCCGCTGGCCCGCAGCGCCCAGAAGCTCGACGCCTCGGCCTGTTCGGTGGCCGAGCGCACCGGCGACTTGGGCTTGAAGGCGACCGTCAGGGTGTCGATCGCCTCGTGGCGCCCGCCCTGGCGGTCCGCAAGCGTCTCCATGGGCTCGTCGGCGAAGTACTCGCTGATCTCGGCCTGCGCGACGACCGGCAGCTCGTCGCGGCTTCGCGCGAAGAACGTGAGCGGGCGCTGCGATCCCGACTCGCGCAGGCGCGGCGCCTGGACCATGAGCTCGTCGGCGCCGGGTGTCACGACGAGGCTCACCTGCAGCGCGAACGGCTCGCGCCGCCGCCGGCCGTCGCCGCGCTTGGGGCGTAGCTGCACCGTCACGCGCATGAGCTCGTGGCCCGGGCGCGCGGCCAGGTCTTCCACCGCTTCGGGCGCCATGTCCTCGAGGCGCTGGATCAGCGCGAGCGTCGCCTCGTCCTTGCACTCTTGGAGCGTCGGGCCGATTACCGAGACGTCGGGCTGCGCCGGCACCGTGACAAGGTAGCGACCGTTGGCCCGGCGCTGGATGAAGATGAGGACGTCGATGTTCATGGACGGTCTCCGCCTCCGGGCGGTCCCGCGGCGATGATACACCGGCCCGCCTCGCTCACCAACCGCTCAGCTTCCGCTCAGCCATCGTTCACGCCGCGCGGGCATCCTTCAGCCATCAGCGTTGAAATGACCTTTGAACCCCTGGCCGGCCCCTTGCTCGATCCCCCAGCCGGCATTCGGGCCGAGCCCGCGCGATGAACCCCCGCGATCGCAAGATCGCCTACAATTGACTTACCGTTGCAGCCAGCGGCCCGGCCGCCCGCCCACGCGGGCGGCATGCCGCGTTTGGGCGCCCGCGCCCGGAGGACCCCACATGACCCCCACCGAACGCCGCCTGGTCATCGGGCTGGGCTTGTTTGCCGTGCTCGCGCTCCTGTGCGCCGGCTCCCTGGCGGCCGGGCTGATGGTCTTCCGCGTCACCCAGACAGCGGGCACGGCCGGCGCGCCGGCCGCGGCGATCGAGGACGCCGTGCGGTCCGCCGCCGAGGGCATGGGCGCCGCGACCCCCGTCGCCG
>CAYQBA010000054.1:0-26118 GCA_964415605.1 uncultured Anaerolineales bacterium
ATCCGCGAAGGCGGCCGCACCGTCGGCGCCGGCGTCATCACCAAGATCCTGGCGTAGCGTGGAACGCGGAGGCCGGCCATGACGAGCCGACAGACCATCCGGATCCGGTTGAAGGCGTACGATCACCGGGTGCTGGATCAATCAGCGCAGAAGATCGTCGAGGAAGCCGAGCGCACGGGCGCGCAGTGCGTGGGCCCCGTGCCGCTCCCGACGCGCATCGAGAAGTACGTCGTGATGCGCTCGACGTTCATCGACAAGGACTCGCGCGAGCAGTTCGAGATCCGCACCCACAAGCGGTTGATCGACATCATCGAGCCCAGCCAAAAGACGCTGGACTCCCTGACGCGGCTCAACCTGCCGGCGGGTGTCGACATCGAGATCAAGTCGAGCTGACGCGCCGATTCACCATCAAGTCCGATGCGGGTGACGGGACGCGCGGGCACGCGCCCGGGCGGTCTGGGAACGCGGGACCAAGGATGACGAGATGATCAACGGAATTCTAGGCTACAAGCGGGGCATGACCCGCATCTATGACAGCGACGGGCGGGTGGTGCCGATCACCGTGATCGAGGCCGGCCCATGCGTCGTCACGCAGGTCAAGACCGAGGCCCGCGACGGTTACACGGCCGTCCAGCTCGGGTTCGGCGAGACCAACGAGCGCCGGTTGACGAAGGGCGAGCGCGGCCACCTGGCAAAGAGCGGCCGCCGCGCGCTGCGGCACCTGCGCGAGTTCGAGGCCACGGACGTCGACGGCATCGCGCTCGGCGCCACCATCGACGTCGGCATGTTCGCCCCGGGCGATCATGTGCACGTGACGGGCGTGAGCCGCGGCCTGGGCACGGCCGGCACCATCAAGCGGCACCACTTCAACCGGCAGCGCAAGACGCACGGCCAGACCGATCGTGAGCGGGCGCCAGGGTCCGTGGGTGCCGGCACCACGCCGGGCCGCACGTTCAAGGGCATGCGCATGGCCGGACGCATGGGCGGCGAGCGGGTGACCGTGCGCAACCTGACCGTCGTCCTGGCCGACCCCGAGCGCAACTTGTTGGCGGTGCGCGGCGGTGTGCCCGGCAACGACGGCGCGCTGGTCATCGTCCGCAGCGCGCAAGTGGGGGGGCGGTCATGATCCAGGCGGCGGTATACAACCTTTCCGGCCAGCGCGTGCGCGAGGCCGAGCTGCCGGAGGACGTCTTCGGCATCGCGCCGAACCGCGGCGTGATGCACCAGGCGCTCGTCCGGCAGCAGGCCAACGCACGGCGTGGCACGCACAAGGCGCAGACGCGCTCCGAGGTCGACCGGACCACCAAGAAGTGGTACCGCCAGAAGGGCACCGGCCGGGCGCGCCATGGCAGCCGCTCCGCCAACCTGTTCGTCGGCGGCGGGATCTCGCACGGGCCGCGCCCGCGCAAGTACACCCAGGACATGCCGCGCAAGATGCGGCGGCTGGCCCTGCGGTCCGCGCTCTCGGTCAAGGCACAGGCGGGCGAGATCGTGCTCGTCGACTCCTTGGCGATCGAAGCGCCCAAGACGCGCGTCGTGCGCGACTTCGTCGACCGGGTGTGCGACGGCGCCAGCACGCTGGTGGTGCTCGCCGACCGCAACGAGGCGATCGAGCGTTCGATCCGCAACCTCCCGACCGTGCGCTACCTGCGCGCTGGCTACCTCAACATCCGTGACCTGCTCGGGTACGACCGTCTGGTGCTGCCGCTGGACGCCCTCGACGCCATCGTCACGCACCTTGGCCATGACGGATTGACCGGAGGGGCGGAGGAGGAATCGCATGGATAAGTACGCGGTGTTGCGCCGGCCGATTGGCACCGAGAAAACCGACTTCATCGGCGACCTGAACCAGTATGCGTTCGAAGTCGCGCTCGAGGCCAACAAGCGCGAGGTGCAGGAGGCCGTCGAGCACCTCTTCGACGTCAAGGTCGACAAGGTCCGCACGATGGTCATGCCCGGCAAGCAGCGGCGCTGGGGGCGTCGGATCACGCACACATCGCGCTGGAAGAAGGCGATCGTGACGCTGGCGCCGGGCGACGAGATCGATCTGAGCTGAGAGCGAGGGGCCTGGACACATGTCGATCAAGATCTACAAGCCCACCTCGGCCGGACGGCGCGGCATGATGGGCTACGGGTTCGAGGAGATCACGCGCTCGCGGCCGGAACGGCGCCTGCTCGAGTCGCTGCACAGCAAGGCGGGGCGCAGCCGTGGCCGCGTGACCGTGCGCCACCGCGGCGGCGGGCACAAGCGCCGCTACCGCGTCATCGACTTCAAGCGCAACAAGCACGGCGTGCCGGCGCGGGTGGCGACGATCGAGTACGATCCCAATCGCACCGCACGCATCGCGCTCCTGGTCTACGCCGATGGCGACAAGCGCTATATCCTGGCGCCGGTCGGCCTCAGCGTCGGCGACACCGTGATGAGCGGCCCCAGCGCCGAGGTGCGGCCGGGCAACGCCCTCCCGATCCGAGCGATCCCGCTCGGGACGATGGTCCACAACGTCGAGATCTACACCGGCCGAGGCGGGCAGCTCGTGCGCTCCGCCGGGGTTGCCGCTCAGCTCATGGCCAAGGAAGGCGCCTACGCGCAGCTCCGCCTGCCATCGGGTGAGGTGCGCCTCATCCAAATGGACAATCTGGCCACCGTGGGCCAAGTCGGCAACATCGAGCACGGCAACATCAAGCTGGGCAAGGCCGGTCGCAAGCGCTGGATGGGCTGGCGCCCGACCGTGCGCGGGTCGGCGATGGATCCCGCCAGCCACCCGCACGGTGGCGGCGAGGGCAAGGCGCCGATCGGACTGCCGGGCCCGAAGACCCCATGGGGCAAGCCGGCGCTGGGCAAGAGAACGCGCCGCAACAAGGCGACCGACAAGTTCATCGTCCGGCGCCGCAGCGCCAAGCGGCGCTAGGAGGGCATCGATGTCACGCTCGTTGAAGAAGGGACCGTACTGCGAGGCGAAGCTCTTGCGCCGCGTGGAGGCGCTGAACGGCGCCGGCGAGAAGCGCGTGATCAAGACGTGGTCGCGCGCCAGCACGATCTTCCCGCAGATGCTGGGCCATACGATCGCGGTGCACAACGGCCGGCATCACGTCCCGGTCTACGTGACCGAGAACATGGTCGGCCACAAGCTGGGGGAGTTTGCCCCGACGCGGACGTTCCGCGGGCATAGCTTCAAGGAAAAGTCGACGCGCGTGAAGCGCTAGCGCGCGGCGTGCAACCAGGGGTCTTACGATGACATTCTCGGTATATGCGACGGCACGGCACATCAAGATGTCACCGCGGAAGGTGCGGCTCGTGCTGGACTTGGTGCGCGGCAAGCGGGTGGAGGAGGCTCTGGCCATCCTCCGCTTCACGCCCAACGCGGCCGCCAAGCCCACGGCCAAGCTCATCGCCAGCGCGGTGGCCAACGCCGACGAGAACTACGGTTTGACGCGCGACGAGCTTTTCGTCGCGGAGATCGCGGCCGGGCCCGGCCCGACGCAGAAGCGGGGGCGGTTCGGGGCGCGAGGACGGTTCAAGCCTGAGCTGCACCGGACGTGTCACATCTCGGTGGGCCTGCGGGAAGTCGGCGCCGGCGCCGCCGCGGGCCGCGACGAGTCGGACGCCTGATCAGGCGTGAGGAGAGCGATTCATGGGGCGTAAAGTACACCCGTACGGGTTCAGGCTCGGCATCATCAAGCCCTGGCGGGCCAAGTGGTTCGCCGAGGGTGCCGAGTACGGTGAGATGCTGACCGAGGACTTGATGGTGCGCCGGACGATCATGACGGACATGGACCGCGTCGTGCGATCCAGCAGCCGGCGCGACGCCGGCAGCGTCGGGATCGCCGACATCACCATCGAGCGCTTCCCGCGGCAGATCAACGTCACGATTCACACCGCCAAGCCCGGCATCATCATCGGCCGCAAGGGCGAGAACGTGAACCGGCTGCGCGATCACCTGCGCGACCTGACCCACAAGACGGTGCGCGTCGACGTCAACGAGATCACACAGCCCGAGGCCAATGCCGCGATCATCGCCGAGTCGGTGGCCGGGCAGCTGGAGCGGCGCATCAGCCACAAGCGCGCGATGAAGCAGGCGGCCTTCAAGGCCATCCGCGCCGGTGCGCAGGGCATCAAGGTCGTCGTCAGCGGTCGCCTGGCCGGGTCCGACATGTCGCGCGTGGACAAGGTGATCATGGGGCGGGTGCCGCGCCAGACCCTTCGGGCGGACATCGACTTCGCGCAGGCCGAGGCGCTGACGACGTTCAGCAAGATCGGCGTCAAGGTCTGGATCTACAACGGCGAGGTCTTGCCTGGCGAGGAGCCGTTGGGCGCAACCGACAAGGACTTCGCCAGCTGATGGCGGCCGCGGCGGCCGCCGGCCGCCGCGAGACAGGGGGTGCAACATGTTGATGCCGAAGCGTACGAAATATCGCAAGCAGTTCCGCGGCCGGATGAAGGGTCAGGCCTCGCGCGGCAACAAGGTCCAGTACGGCGACTACGGCCTGCAGAGCCTGGCGCCGGGCTGGATCACCAGCCGGCAGATCGAGGCCTCGCGTCGTGCCATCGTGCGCTTCATCAAGCGCGGCGGCACGGTGACCATCCGCATCTTCCCCGACAAGCCGGTCACCCGGAAGCCGGCCGAGACGCGCATGGGATCCGGCAAGGGTTCAGTGGAGTTTTGGGTCGCGGTCGTCCGTCCGGGCACCGTGATGTTCGAGATCAGCGGCGTCACCGAGGAGCAGGCGCGCGAGGCGTTCCGGCTCGCGGGGCACAAGCTGCCCGTGGGCACGCAGTTCGTCAAGCGGGACCAGTTCGTGATGGTGGGAGGTGATCGCGATGCACCCGAATGAGATCCGCGCCATGACCGATGCCGAGATCGAGACGGCGATCGAGACCGCGCGTCGCGAGATGTTCAAGCTTCGGTTCCAGAAGGCGACCGGGCGCATGGCCGATACGTCGCGGGCGCGGGCGGTGCGCCGCGACGTGGCCCGGCTGTTGACGGTGCGCCGCGAGCGCGAGCTGTGGACGGCGTACCAGCAGTACGCAGAAGGCGAGGAATAAGGTCATGCCGCGACGAAGACTGAAGGGCACGGTCCTCAGCAACGGGATGGACAAGACCGCCGTGGTGCAGATCGAGCGCATGAAGGCGCACCCGCTGTACCACAAGGTCATCCGCCGGCGCAAGAAGTACATGGCCCACGACGAGGCCAACGAGGCCCAGCTCGGTGACATCGTGGTCATCGAGGAGTGCCGGCCGCTCAGCCGGCACAAGCGCTGGCAGATCGTCGAGTGGATCAAGCGCGGAGGCCAGGCATGATCCAGATGCAGACGCGGCTTCGCGCGGCCGACAACACCGGCGCGAAGGAGCTCATGTGCATCAAGGTGTTGGGCGGCTCGCGGCGCCGGTACGCCGGTGTCGGCGACGTCATCGTGTGCAGCGTCAAGCAGGCCGCGCCGCACGGGAACGTGAAGAAGGGCGACGTGGTTCGCGCCGTGGTCGTACGCACCGCCAAGGAGTTCGGTCGGCGCGACGGCAGCTACATCCGATTCGACGAGAACGCGGCCGTGATCATCGACAAGGACCAGAACCCGCGCGGGACCCGCATCTTCGGCCCCGTGGCGCGCGAGCTGCGCGAGCGCGGCTTCTTCAAGATCATCAGCCTCTCGCCCGAGGTTCTCTGAGGAGTCAGCCATGCAACGGGTCATCAAAGGCGATACCGTAGAGGTCATCAGCGGTGACGAGCGCGGCGTGCGCGGCGAGGTCAACCGCGTGATCCCGCGGAAGAACCGCGTCGTCGTCCACGGCATCAACCTGGTCAAGAAGCACCAGCGCCGGACGGGCGGCGTCCGCACGCAGACCGGCATCATCGAGTTCGAGGCGCCGTTGGACCTGTCCAACGTGGCGCCGGTATGCCCGAAGTGCGATCGCTGGACGCGCGTCGGCGTCGACATCTTGGGCGATGGGCGCAAGGTGCGGGCGTGCCGCCGCTGCGGCGGGCATTTCGAGTAGCGGGAGGCATTCCGGATGAGCATTCGACAGCGTTATCTCGACGAGGTCGTGCCCGCCCTCCAGAAGGAGTACGGGTATGCCTCGATCATGCAGGTGCCGCGGGTCAGCAAGATCGTGCTGAACATCGGCATGGGCGAGGCGTTGCAGAACGCCAAGTCCCTGGACTTCGCCACCAGCGACCTGGCGGCCATCTCCGGCCAGCGGCCGGTGGTGACCCGCGCGCGCAAGAGCATCGCCAACTTCAAGCTGCGCGAGGGCAACCCCATTGGGGCCAAGGTGACGCTGCGGGGCCAGCGGATGTACGACTTCCTCGAGCGGCTGGTGCGGGTGGCGTTGCCCCGGACGCGCGACTTCCAGGGTGTGAGCGCCAACGCGTTCGACGGCCGCGGCAACTACACGTTGGGGATTCGGGAACAGCTGATCTTCCCTGAGATCGACTACGACAAGATTGACAGGGTTCGTGGCCTTGAGGTGTCGATCGTGACGTCGGCGCGGACGGATGAAGAAGCGCGGCGGCTCTTGGCGCTGCTGGGCATGCCCTTCAAGCGGGCTTAGGAGGCAAGATGGCCAAGACGTGCATGAAGTACCGCGAGTTGCGTCGGAAGTATCCGACACGTGTGCGCAACCGCTGCTACCGCTGCGGCAGGCCGCGCGGCTACTTGCGCAAGTTCCGGCTGTGCCGAATCTGCTTCCGCCAGCTGGCGCTGGAGGGCAAGATTCCCGGCGTGGTCAAGTCGAGCTGGTAACGGGTGACGGCGAACGACGGAGCGAATCGATGAGCATGTCTGATCCCATCGCGGATATGATGACGCGTATCCGCAACGCGATTCAACGCAGGCAATCGCACGTGGCGATGCCGGCATCCAAGATCAAGCAGTCCATCGCGAACATCTTGCAGGCCGAAGGCTACATCAACGGCTTCGAGGTCTTGGAGGATGGCCCGCATGCCACGTTGCGGCTCCAGCTGAAGTACGTCAACGGCAAGGAGCCCGTGATCAGCCACCTCGAGCGGGTCAGCCGCCCCGGGCGCCGGGTCTACGCCAAGTCGCGGGACATCCCGTGGGTCCTCCAGGGGATGGGCGTGGCGATCTTGACGACACCGCAGGGTGTGATGACGGGCCGCGAGGCGCGCCGCCAGAAGCTCGGCGGCGAGATTCTCTGTTACGTCTGGTAGGTGAGGTCATGTCGCGCATTGGAAAGCAACCCATTCCGATTCCGGCCGGCGCTTCGGTGCGCGTCGACGGTCAACGGGTAACCGTCAAGGGGCCGAACGGCGAGCTCACGCGCACGGTGCATCCCGACATGCAGGTCGCGCTCGACGACGGCCGACTGACGGTGACGCGGCCGACCGACACGCAGAACCACCGGGCGCTGCACGGACTGACCCGCGCGCTCCTGGCCAACATGGTCACGGGGGTCACGTCGGGGTTCGAGCGCGTGCTGCTCATCGAGGGCACCGGCTACAAGGCGGACGCCGAGGGGCGCAAGCTCGTGCTCAGCGTCGGCTACTCGCACCCGGTGCCGATCGAGCCCTTGCCCGGCACGTCGTTCGAGGTGTCGGACCGCGGCAAGCGCGTGCTGATCCGCGGCAACGACAAGGAGATGGTCGGCCAGCTGGCGGTCAACGTGCGGCAGGTCCGGCCGCCCGAGCCCTACAAGGGCAAGGGCATCCGCTATGCCGACGAGGTCATCCGCCGCAAGGCGGGCAAGGCCGGGAAGGTGGGATCCAAGAAGTGATCACAAACATCTCCGCGGAGCGCCGCAAGGCCCGGATCCGGCGGCACGCGCGGGTGCGCAAGCAGTTGGGCGGCAGCGCCGAGCGCCCGCGGCTGGCGGTGTTCCGCAGCCTACAGCACATCTATGCGCAGGTCATCGACGATTCGCGCGGCCACACGCTGGCCTCGGCCTCGACGGTGGATGCGCAGCTGGTCGGTCAGCTGGCCGGCAAGCCCAAGCGTGAACAGGCGGCGCTTGTCGGGCGCACCGTGGCCGAGCGGGCCAAGGCCAGCGGCGTCGCGGCCGTCGTCTTCGACCGCGGCGGCTACCGCTACCATGGCCGGGTGAAGGCGCTGGCCGACGCGGCGCGCGAGGCCGGGTTGGACTTCTAGGGGAGGCATGATGAACGGCAAAGACGATCGCACGCAAGCACGTGGTGGCCGGCGCCGGCGGGAGCGCGAGGAGCCCGAGTTCGACGAGCGCGTCATCGAGATCCAACGCACCGCCAAGGTGCTGAAGGGCGGACGCCGGTTCGGGTTCCGCGTGGTGGTGGTGGTCGGCGACAACAACGGCCGTGTCGGCGTGGCGGTCGGCAAGGCCAACGAAGTGCCCGAGGCCATTCGCAAGGGGCTCGAGCGCGCCAAGCGCCGGATGGTGCGGGTGCCCCTGGTCGAGCACACCATCCCCCACGAGGTGAACTACCGCTACTCGGCGGCACGGCTGATGCTGTGGCCGGCGGCGCCCGGCACGGGCGTCATCGCCGGGGCCGGGGCGCGCGACGTGCTGGAAGCGGCAGGCGTTCGCGACATCCTGACGAAGCGGCATGGCAGCAACAACGTGCTGAACGTCACGATGGGCACTTATCGCGCCCTCCAGCACCTGAAGGACCCCGTGGACGAGGCGCGCCGGCGCGGCAAGCCCATCAACGAGGTCATGCCTTTCTGGAGTCGGGGCAATGGGTGACGGAACGAACCTCGTACGCATTACCTACGTCAAGAGCAGCATCGGCTACGCGGAGCGGCAGAAGCGAACCGTGCGGTCGCTCGGGCTGCGCCGGTTGGGCGACAGCGTCGTCCAGCCGGATAACGCGGCCGTGCGGGGCATGGTCCGCGCGGTGCAGCATCTTGTGGCGGTCGAGTCGGTGCCCGACGCGGTGGTCGGGGCCGGCGACAGTGAAGGAGTTGAGGGATGAAGCTGCACGATCTGGCGCCAGATAGCGGTTCGCGACCGCGCAAGCGCCGGGTGGCTCGGGGCAATGCCGGCAAGGCCGGCACCTATGGCGGCCGCGGGCGGAAGGGGCAGGGCTCGCGCTCCGGCGGCGTCAAGGCCGCCTACTTCGAGGGCGGGCAGTTGCCGTTCGTCCGGCGCCTGCCGTTCAAGCGCGGGTTCAAGCAGGTCGGTCGCGTGACGTTCACGCCCGTCAACGTGGAGCAGCTTGAGGCGATCTTCGAGGCGGGCGCCGCCGTCACGCCCGAGGCGTTGTGCGCCGCGGGGCTCTTGCGCGACGTCCACGAGCCCTACAAGGTGCTTGCCGACGGCGGGCTTCAGAAGCGGCTCGTCGTCCACGCGCCGCGCTTTAGCGGCGCCGCCCGCCAGGCCATCGAGTCGGCCGGGGGGGCATGCGAGACGATCGAAGGCGTTCCGTCGCGGGTGATCCCGGGTCGGCGGCACACGCGCTGGCCGCGCCCCAAGCGCTTCGGCTGATCACCTGGGGCCGGCCGCCATGGATGGCGCCGGCCGCACACGATGTAGAGGAAGACGGGGGAGCCCGACATGCTCGAGTCATTCGCACAAGCTTTCCGACTGCCCGACCTGCGGCGGCGCCTGCTCTTCACGTTCGGCATTCTGGTGATCTTCCGGCTGGCGGCGCACGTGCCGGTGCCGGGGCTCGACCAGGTGGCGTTGCGGTCGTTCTTCGATCAGACGTCGGCCACCGCCGACGCTGCGCGGCTGCTGAACCTGCTCTCGGGCGGCGCGCTCGAGAACTTCTCGGTCGTTGCCATGGGCGTGTACCCGTACATCACCGCCTCGATCATCATCCAGCTCATCGTGCCGCTGGTGCCCGCCCTCGAGGACCTGTCGAAGGAAGGCGAGTCCGGGCGCAACAAGATCAACATGTACACCTACTGGCTGACCATTCCGCTGGCGATCCTGCAGGGCGTGGCCCAGGTGGCGCTCCTCAACAGCAGCATGACGTCGGCGACGGGAGGGCAGGTGGTGGAGTTTGGCGCCGCCAACCCCCTGAACACGGTCACCGTGCTCCTGGCGTTGACGGCCGGCACGATGCTGTCGCTGTGGCTGGGGGAGCGCATCACCGAGTCCGGCATCGGCAACGGGGTGTCGATCATCATCTTCGGTGGTATCGTCGCGGGCATCCCGGCCGGCCTGCTCGGCCTGATCAACACGCCCATCGCCTTGTTGATCGTGCTGCTCTTGACCGTGGTCACGGTGGCGGCCATCGTCGTCGTACAGGAGGGCCACCGCCGGATCCCGGTGGAGTACGGCCGCCGGGTGCGCGGGACGCGGACGTACGGCGGCCAGACCACCTACATCCCGCTGCGCATCAACTCCGCCGGGATGATCCCACTGATCTTCGCCAACTCGCTCTTGATCTTCCCGGCCATGCTCGGCGGGCTGCTGCAGAACCTCGAGCCGCAGTGGCTCAAGGACACCGGCTTCTGGCTGACGAACTGGTTCAACCAGCAGGGCTGGCAGTACTTCCTGGTGTACTTCGTGCTGGTGGTGCTGTTCACGTTCTTCTACACCGACGTGGTCTTCCGGCAGCAGAACCTGCACGAGTCGCTTCAACGCAACGGTGGCTTCATTCCCGGCCTGCGGCCTGGCAAGCGGACCGAGGACTACTTGAACGGCGTGATGCATCGGATCACGCTGGTCGGCGCGCTGTTCCTCGGCCTCGTTGCCGTCATGCCCTTCCTGGCCACGCAGATCACCAACTTGCCCTCCAACCAGTCGCTGATCATCAACGCCACCGGGTTGCTGATCGTCGTGGGTGTTGTGCTCGACACCATCCGGCAGCTCGAGGCCCAGCTCCTGATGCGGCATTACGAGGGCTTCATGTAAGCGATGGGGCACGGCTGCGCGAGCGCCGCGGTGCATGCACGCCGGCCTTGGCGATTCAGCTGGGCAGGCATATCATTATTGTTTGGCCTTCACGACAAGGCCCTGACAGCGACGGAAAGAGGTACTGACATGAAGGTCCATCCGGCCGTCAAGCGGCGCTGCGAGAAGTGCAGGATCATCCGCCGACATGGACGGGTTTTCGTGATCTGCGAGAACCCGAAGCACAAGCAACGCCAGGGCTGACCTGGCACCAGGCTGCAGACCTGAGTCAAGACCTCGAGAGGAGAGGGGAATGGCACGTATCGCGGGCGTCGATCTGCCGCGGGACAAACGTTCGGTGGTGGCGCTGACCTACATCTACGGCATCGGCCCGACGACCAGCCGCAAGGCGTTGCTCGCCACGGGGATCGATCCCAGCACGCGCATCAAGGACCTCACCGAGGACGAGGTGCGGCGCCTGCGGAGCTTCATCGACACGACGTACAAGGTCGAAGGCGACCTGCGGCGCGAAGTGCTCCAGAACATCAAGCGCCTCCAGGAGATCGGGTGCTACCGTGGCTTGCGCCATCGGCGGCGCCTGCCCGTCCGAGGCCAGCGAACGCGCACCAACGCCCGCACCAACCGCGGCGCCCGCAAGACCGTGCCGGGCAAGCGGCGGGCCGGCAAGTAACCTTCGGAGGACGAGACATGGCACGGAAGAAAGCAGCACCGGGGGGGCGCCGGGTCGTCCGTCGCGCCGTCCGCAAGAACATCCCGAGCGGATGCGCGTTCATCAACGCCACGTTCAACAACACGATCGTCACGATCACGGATCCGTCCGGCAACACGGTCACGTGGTCCAGCGCCGGCGTCGTCGGGTTCAAGGGCTCCCGCAAGAGTACGCCGTACGCCGCGCAGATGGCGGCCGACTCGGCGGCGCGGCAAGCTTCGGACCATGGCATGCGCGAGGTCGTGGTGTTTGTCAAGGGCCCGGGGCCGGGTCGCGAACAGGCCGTGCGGTCGCTGCAGCAGGCGGGGTTGACCATTCGGTCGATCACGGACACCACGCCCATCCCGCACAACGGCTGCCGGCCACGCAAGAAGCGGCGCGTGTAGGACACCTTGACCCTGACGGCGGCGGTCGTCCGCCCCTGGCCCGGGCCATCCCGGTGAGAGCGCGGAGAGAATCGGCTTGGACAACAACACGTTGGAGCAGACACGGATCGAGGTCGAGCGCACCACGGAGCGCTACGCCAAGATCCTCATCAGCCCATTAGAGGGCGGCAGCGGCACGACGCTCGGCAACGCCTTGCGTCGCGTGCTCCTGTCAAGCCTGGGTGGCGCGGCGATCACGAGCATCAAGCTCGCGGATGTATACCACGAGTTCTCGGTCATCCCGAACGTGCGCGAGGACACGACGCGCTTGCTGCTGAACCTCAAGCAGGTGCGGTTCAAGCCCCTGGACGCCAACGGCAGCCAGGAGTGGCGGGTCGGACTCATCGCGAACGGAGAGGGTCTCGTGACCGCGGCCGACCTGCGCCTGCCGCCGGATCTCGAGGTCATGAACCCCGAGCAGACCATCCTCACCCTGGACTCGCACGATGCCGACGTCCAGATGGAGCTGACGGTGCGGCGTGGGCGCGGCTACTCGCCGGCCGACGAGCGCGGCAAGCTGGCGATCGGCGAGCTGCCGGTGGACGCGATCTTCAGCCCGATCCGGCGCGTGGCGTTCAGCGTGAGCAAGACGCGCGTCGGCCGGCTTTCGGATCATGATGGCCTGACCATGGAGATCTGGACCGACGGCTCGGTCGCGCCGCAGGACGCGCTCGCCCAGGCCGCCGCCATTCTGGCCGAGAAGTTCCGCTTTATCGCGGGCCTCGGCAGCCAGGTCGTCGAAGCCGTCGAGCCCGACGGCGACGGCATCCCCACCCCGATTTACGAGACGGCGATCGAGGAGCTGGATCTCTCGGTGCGCGCCTACAACTGCCTCAAGCGGGCGGGTCTGACGCGCGTCGGCGAGATCTTGGAGCGCATGGCACAAGGCGACGAGGAGATGTTGGTGATCCGGAACTTCGGCCAGAAGTCTCTGGATGAGTTGAAGGACGCTTTGGTCGCCAAGGGCTTCGGCGACTACATGCCGCGCTTCGACTGAAGCTAGGCGCACGAGGAGGTCAACCCATGCGGCATGCGAAGATTGGGCGAAAGTTCGGGCGGGAGTCCGACCATCGCCGCGCGATGTTCCGCAACCTGATGACAGAGCTGTTTCATCACGAGCGTATCCGGACCACCGAGGCCAAGGCCAAGGCGGTGCGAGGTGAGGCCGAGCGCATGATCACCCTGGCGTGCAAGGGGGATCTGCACGCGCGCCGGCAGATCATGCGGGAGATTCAGGACAAGTCGATCGTCGACAAGCTGATCCACGTGATCGGGCCGGACATGCAGGAGCGGTCCGGAGGGTACACACGGGTGATCAAGCTCGGACCGCGCTCCGGCGACGCGGCCCCGATGGTCTACCTGGAGCTGCTGTGACCCGTGGCCTCGCAGCGCGAGACCACGGGTTTGAACCCTGGCGTGCCTGATGACGCGCTTCCGTGCGACGGTGGAGTACGACGGACACGACTACTACGGCTGGCAGCGGCAAGCCGGCCGCCGCACGGTTCAGGGCACGCTGGAGGATGGGCTGGCGGACGTGACGGGAGCGCGTACGGCGGTCGTCGGGGCTGGTCGCACCGACGTCGGCGTGCACGCGGTCGGCCAGGTGATGCACTTTGATAGTTCATGGGACCACGCGGGCAGCGTGCTGCAGCGGGCGTTGAACGCCGTCCTGCCGCGCGACGTGGCGGTGGCGGGGGTTGGCACGGTGCCGGACGCCTTCCACGCCCGCTTCGACGCGGTGCGGCGTTCGTATCGCTACGTGCTGTGGCGGGGTGCGGTGCGTTCGCCGCTGCGGCGGCGAACGAGCTTGCACGTGCCGCATGCGCTGTCGGTCGAGGCCATGCGGGACGCCGCCGCGCGGTTCGTCGGTGCGCACGACCTGGCGGCATTCGGGACGCCGCCGGTGAAGGGCGGCACGACCGTGCGCCGGATCGACCGCTGCACGGTCGAGGTCGTCGGAGCCGAGGTGTGGATCGAGGTGGAAGGCAACGCGTTTCTGCGCCACCAGGTGCGGCGGATGGTCGGGGTCCTGCTGGACGTCGGTCGCGGCTGGTGCGCGCCGGACGCGGTGACCCGCGCGCTGGCCGGCGAGACCGCCGCGGTCAAGCCGCGCCGGGTGCCCGCGCACGGCCTGACGTTGATGGCGGTGTGGTACCCGCCCGCCGTCGAAGGTGCGCTTGGCGCGCCAGCGAACATGGATACACGGATAGGGAGTGGACGATGATGAAGACGTGGACGCCCAAGTCGGCCGAGATCGAGCGGCGCTGGTGGGTGGTCGATGCCGACGGCTTGATCCTGGGGCGGCTGGCGACGCAGCTGGCTTCCGTCCTGCGCGGCAAGCACAAGCCCGCCTACACGCCGCACGTCGACGTCGGTGACTACGTCGTCGTCGTGAACGCCGAAAAGATCGCCGTGACCGGGGACCGACGGGCGCAGAAGATGTACTACCGCCACTCCGGCTACCCCGGCGGGCTGCGTGAGATGACGCTCGACGAGATGTTGCGGCGGCATCCCGAGCGCGTGATCCGGTTGGCCGTGCGGGGCATGCTGCCGCGCAATCGACTGGGCCGCCACATGTTGGACAAGCTGCGGGTCTATGCCGGCCCGAACCATCCGCACGAGGCGCAATCACCGAGCCCGCTTGCGATCGAGGTCGCGGCGGCCCGGGACGCATGAGCGTCGACGAGGCACAGGAGTGACGCATGAGCAGTGACGGCGATTTCTACTACGGTGTCGGACGGCGCAAGACGTCGTCGGCCCAGGTGCGCGTATACCCGCGCGGCAACGGCGCGATCGTGGTCAACAACAAGCCGCTGGACGAGTACTTCCCACGCTTGGTCGATCGCAATGCCATCGAAGGTCCGCTGCGCGCGGCGGGGCTCGGGGCGTTCACCGTGACGGTGCGGGTCGCGGGCGGCGGGGTGACCGGGCAGGCCGGCGCCGTCATGCAGGGCGTCGCGCGCGCCTTGGTGGTGGCTCAGCCCGACCTGCGCGGCAAGCTGCGCCGGGGCGGCTTCCTCACGCGCGACCCGCGCGAGAAAGAGCGGAAGAAGCCCGGCCTCAAGCGCGCACGCAAGGCGCCGCAGTACACCAAGCGCTGACGCGCGGCCGGCGGCCCGTTCGGCTCGACCGCCGACGAGCTCATGACACCGACGGCCATTTGGCGGCCGTCGGTGTCTTCGCGCCTCAGCCCGGCGTGGCGGCGCGTGTGGCCGACGGCGCGCGGGTCGCGAGGTCGATCGGCGTCCTTCGGCGGTGCGCGACCTCAGTCGCCCGGGTTGAATCCAACCAGCGCGCACACGGCTTCCCAAGACACGCTCGGCTCGGAGCATCCTGGTGCCCCCAACCAGATGAGGAACTCCCGGTTGCCGTCAGCGCCGGTGATGGGCGACGCGGTGGCGCCGCGGACGCGCCAACCATCGCGAACGGACGATGCGACGATCGCGTGCAGCACGGCCTGGTGAACCGCGGGATCGCGGACGATCCCGCCCCGGCCGACCAGCGCCTTCCCGGCCTCGAACTGCGGCTTGACGAGCGCGACGGCTTGGCCGGCCGGGGCAAGCAACCGCTGGACCACCGGCAAGACCTGGCGCAGCGAGATGAACGACACGTCGACGACCGCCAGGTCGATCGGCTCGGGCAAGTGCTCCACCGAGCGGACGTTCGTGCGCTCGAGCAGGACCACCGCCGGGTGCCCGCGCAAGCGCCACGCCAGCTGGCCGCGACCGACGTCGATCGCGTAGACCCGCCGGGCGCCCCGCTGGACCAACACATCGGTGAAGCCGCCGGTGGAGGCGCCGACGTCAAGGCACGTGAGGCCAGCGGGATCGATCCCGAACCGGTCCAGGGCATGGGCGAGCTTGATCCCGCCGCGACTGACGTACGGCGGTCGGGCACGAAGATCGATGCGGGCATCGACCGCCACGAGGTGACCGGGCTTGTCGACCACCTGACCATCGACCTCGACCTCGCCGGCGCGGATGATGGCCTGGGCGCGCGCCCGCGACTCGATCCCGTGCCGAACGGCCACGAGGACGTCGAGCCGCTCGCGACGCGCGGTCATGTTGCGCCACCCACGCCGTCGCCCGGGCGAAGACGGGGTTGACCCCCGCTATCCCGCCGCCTAGAATGCTGATCCGTGAACACGCCGTCACGCCCGCGCCGCTCCCCTCCGCGCGCGCTCCTCGCCGCCCTCCGCCCTCGCCAATGGATCAAGAACGGCGTTGTCTTCGCGGCGTTGATCCTCACCCGTGGGCTCGGCGACGCGCCAAAGACGTTGGCGGTGCTGGCGGTGTGCGGCCTGTTCTGTGCCATCTCGAGCGCGGTCTACCTGATCAACGATGTCTCGGATATCGCCAACGATCGGCAGCACCCCGAGAAGCGCTTTCGCCCGCTGGCCACCGGCGAGCTATCGCCGCGCGCGGCGCTCCTGGCATCGGCGGTGCTCATCGCCGTCGGCGTCGGAGGCGGGTTCCTTTTTACGCCGAACGCCAACGGGCTCCCCATGGTCGGCTTGATCATCTTGGCCTACCTCGGGCTTCAAATCGCCTACACGTTCTTCCTGAAACACCAGCTCATCGTCGACGTGATGGCGATCGCCGGCGGCTTCGTGCTCCGGGTGCTGGTGGGCGGCGCGGCGATCGACGAGCCGATCTCGTCGTACCTCTATCTTTCGATGATCTTCCTGGCGTTGTTCCAGGGCTTCTCGAAGCGCCGTCACGAGCTGCAGGTTCTGGCCGACGCGGCCGGTGAGCACCGGGCCAGCTTGAGCCAGTATACCATACCGCTCCTGGACCAGTTCATCATCGTGGCGGCGACGGCGACGATTGTCACCTACGCGCTCTATGCGATCACTACGCCCTATCGACCCAGCGCCGTGTCGCCGAACATGCTCCTGCTCACCGTGCCGTTCGTGATCTACGCGCTGTTCCGCTACATGTACCTGGTGCAGGTGTTGGGGATGGGCGGCGCGCCGGAGGAGCTGGTCTTGCGCGACCGGTTGCTCCTGTCGGCCGGCATCGGATGGCTCACGTCGCTGCTGGTGATGTTGTACCTGATCCCGTGACCGGCTCGCCCCACCCTCCCCCGCCCGGCGTCCGCACGATCAGGACGTCACCCTGGCTCACACCGAAGCTGCCCTTGGCCGGGAGGTGGCGCTCGCCCACCTCGCCGGATGCCACCAGCCGATTCTCGCCCCGTTGAGCGGGCTCGCCTCCCCCCAGGCCCCATGGGGCCCGGTCGCGCCGTTCGGTAAACAGCGAGACGTGCGCCGGCGTCAGGAACCGCAGCCGCCGTTCGATCCCGTCGCCCCCGGCGTGCCGCCCCGGGCCGCCGGATGCCGGGCGGATGCGATACGCGTCGACCCGGATGGGGCAAGCGACCTCCAGCGCCTCGGCCGGCGTGTTGCGCGTGTTGGTCATGTGCACTTGACTGCCGTCCGCGCCGCGCCCCTCGGGGCCCGCGCCGGCGCCGCCGCCAAGGGTCTCGTAGTACGCGAAGGTCCGCCCCGTCCGTTCGTCGAAGCCGCCGACGACGACGTTGTTCATCGTGCCCTGACTGGCGGCGGGAATCCGGGACGGCAGGGCGACCGCCAGCGCGCCGAGCACGACGTCGACGACGCGCTGGCTGGTCTCGACGTTGCCGCCAGCGACGGCCGCCGCGCGCGATGGGTTGAGGAGGCAGCCCGGGGGGGCCACCACATCGACCGCCTCGAACGTGCCGGCGTTGATGGGAGCGTCGCCGACCAGGCAGGCGACCACGTAACAGACGGCGGCCCATGTCACCGACAGCGGGGCGTTCACGCCGCCTCGCGCTTCCGCCGCGGTCCCGGTGAAGTCCGCGTAAAGCCGTCCGTCCCGCACGCGGACCTGCACGGCGATCCGCAAGGGCCCGTCGCCATGCCCGTTGTCGTCGAGCCAATCCTCGAACCCGTAGCAGCCATCCGGAATCTCCCGCAGCGCGGCGAGGGCGAGGCGCGCGCTGTAGCCCAGCAGGGCGTCGATCGCCGGCTCGAGGCCGCGCGGCTCGGTGGCGTGCAGTGCCAGGATCCGATCACTCCCCACTTGATGGGCGGCGATCTGCGCTTCAAGATCGCCTCGCCGCTCGTCGGGCGTGCGGGAGTTGGCGCAGATCATGTCGACCATGTCCGCGACCAGGTGCCCACCACGCACGAGGTGCACCGGCGGCAGGACGAGACCCTCGCCGTGGAGGTCGTTGGCGATGGGGAGTGATCCCGGCGCCGACCCGCCGACATCCGCGTGGTGAGCACGTGTCGCCAGATAGTAGCGGGGCCGTGGGTCGCCCGGGACGTGGACGGGCGAGACGGTGGTGAGATCGGGAAGGTGGCTGCCGCCGAGATACGGGGCATTCAGCACGACGACGTCCCTTGGCTCGAGCGGACGGCCGTGCGCACGGACGGCGGCGACCGCGGCGGGCATGGCGCCGAGATGCACCGGAATGTGCGCGGCCTGTGCCACGAGCCGACCGCGGGCGTCGAAGACGGCGCACGAGAAGTCCAGACGCTCCTTGATGTTGGGCGACGAGGCGGCCCGTTGCAGGGTCGCTCCCATGGCCTCCGCCACGGAGGCCACCCGATGGCGGAAGACCTCGAGATCGGCGGGGTCCATGGGATGCGGGCGGGCTACGGGTACGCGGCGTCGGTGGCGGTGGCCGCCGCCGCGGCGGTGGTCGTGACGGTGCCGGTGCCAAGTTCGAGTCCACCGCCCGGTGCCGTCGCCGTCGGCGTCCCAGACCCCGCACCCGCGGACGGCGTCGCGCCGCGCGGCCCCGGCTCGAAACCACCCGCCGTCGCGCGCGCGGCTTCCGCCGTGGCCGTCATGGCCGCACGCCGTGACGACACCGCTGCGGCGGGCGGCGGCGTCGCAAACACGATCGGCTCCGGGGTGGCCATCACGTCGAAGACAGACGTTGGGGCCAGATCGGCCGTCGGGACGCCAAAAGGTGGAGAGACGAACGAAGGTGTGTCGACGGGAGGGGCGAACGGCGCCGCGCCGAAACCCGGCTCGGACAATGCGCCGGAGCCCGGCAAGGGCGCCGCGGCGGTCGACGGCGCGAGCGGCGCGCGGGTGGGGAGCGCGGTGGGGGTTGCGTCCGACTGGGCGACGCCGCCGACCAACCCGTCCAGGCACAACCATGGCACGGCGCCGCACCACAGGTCCGCCGTGTACCAGATCAAGGTTGCCAGGAGGAAAGCCATGCCCAGGAGGCCGGCGACGATCTCGCGACTGGCACGGCCGTCGCGCGTGGGAGCCGCCGCTTCAGGGGGACGATAGATCACCGATCCGTTCCTTTGATTGGATGGAAGCCGGGGCAAGTCTAGGCAGGCCCCTGGAGCGAGTCAAAACCACGGCGCGCGCCTCAGGACGCCGTGAATTATTGACAACTCACGCGACCTGACTAGAATTCCATGCGCCAAAATAGCGCCCGGTCACCATTTGCGCGAGCGTTCGCGCGATCTTTGGTTCAGCTCATGATGGTCGGTCGGCGATGGCGCGTCTGGATGTGCCCGGGCGCGCCGTTATGCATGTATGCCAACCGCCGCGGTGGCGGGTTGCCGGTGTCGACACCCCGGCGCGCGCCGCGGAGGCGACGAGATTCCACCCAGGAGGCCTGTCGTTGTCAATCAAGGACTTCCACGCCCTTCGAATCAGCCTCGCGTCGCCGGACGAGATCCGGACGTGGTCGCACGGCGAGGTCACGAAGCCCGAGACCATCAACTACCGCCGGCTGCGCCCGGAGAAGGACGGCCTGTTCTGCGAGGCGATCTTCGGCCCGACCAAGGACTGGCAATGCTACTGCGGGAAGTACAAGAAGATCCGCTACCGGGGGATCGTCTGCGATAAGTGCGGCGTGGAGGTGACCCGGGCTCGCGTTCGGCGCGAGCGGATGGGCCACATCGAGCTTGCCAGCCCCGTCGCCCACATCTGGTACACCCGGCGGGTGCCGAGCTATCTCGGGATCCTGCTCGACATCTCCCGGCGCAACCTCGATCGCGTCCTCTACTTTGCGCAGTACATCGTCACGCGTGTTGACGAGGACGAGCGGGGACGGGTGCTCAAGCGACTCGAGGAGGACCATCGCCAGCACATCGCGACCGCTCGCGATCGAATCGCCGAGGAGATCGAAGCGGTGCGCACCGAGGCCGAGGCCCCGCTCGCGGGCCTCAAGGCGGAGGTGGAAGCGCGCCGCGCCGAGGCGAACGCGCGCCTCGAGGCCGAGATCATGGCATTGACCGCGGCTGGCAAGGCGTTGCAGGACACGCTGAACGGCATGCGCGACAAGCCCGCGCCGCGCGACGTCGTCTTCGAGGCGACTGGGGCCACGGTGGCTCCGAAGGGCGAGGTCGTCTCGGCGGTTCACCTCGAGCGCCTCAACGAGCTGGTCAGCGCCCGTATTGGCGACCTGCAGGTCGAGGCCGAGGACGCCACGCGTGATCTGCAGGCCCGCTTCGACGCCGAGCGCGAGAAGCTGATGCGTGACGTCGATGGTCGCGTGCACGGGCGGAACCTCCAGGTCGAGGAGGAGATCGCCAAGCTCGAGACCGAGCACCGGCGCATGCGCGACGATCTCAACGCGCTGGCGGTCATGCAGCTCTTGACCGAGGCCGAGTACTGGGAGATCAAGGAGCGTTGGGGTGGCGTGTTCGACGCCGGCATGGGCGCCGAGGCATTGTACGACATCGTCTCCAAGATGGATCTCACGGCGATGGCGCACGAGATGCGCGAGGAGATCCTGCATGGCCGCTCGAAGCAGCGCCGCCGGAAGGCGACCAAGCGGCTGAAGATCATCGAGGCGCTGCGCCGGTCGCACAACAAGCCCGAGTGGATGATACTGAAGGTTCTGCCGGTGATCCCGCCCGACCTCCGGCCGATGGTCCAGCTGGACGGGGGCCGTTTCGCGACCTCGGACCTCAACGACCTGTATCGCCGCGTCATCAACCGCAACAACCGGCTCAAGCGGTTGATCGAGCTGGGCGCCCCGGATGTCATCATTCGCAACGAGAAGCGCATGCTTCAGGAGGCCGTCGATTCGTTGATCGACAACAGCCGCCGGGGGAAGGCGGTCTCGGCGCGCGGCCGCCGCAAGCTCAAGAGCCTGTCGGACATGCTCAAGGGCAAGCAGGGGCGGTTCCGGCGCAATCTCCTCGGCAAGCGCGTGGACTACAGCGGGAGGTCCGTCATCGTGGTGGGCCCGCAGCTCAAGCTGCACCAATGCGGCCTGCCTCGGACGATGGCGCTCGAGCTCTTCCGGCCCTTCGTCATGCGCAAGCTGGTCGAGTACAACTATGCGCACAACGTCAAGGGCGCCAAGCGGCTGATCGAGAAGATGGATCCGGTCGTATGGTCCGTGCTCGAGGAGATCATCCAGGACTACCCGGTCCTGCTCAATCGAGCGCCGACGCTGCACCGCCTCGGCATCCAGGCGTTCCAGCCCGTTCTGGTCGAGGGCAAGGCCATCCACATCCACCCGTTGGTGTGCGCCGCCTTCAACGCCGACTTCGATGGCGACATGATGGCGGTGCACGTGCCGCTCTCGGAGAAGGCCAAGCGCGAGGCCAGCATGCTGATGCTCTCGACGCGCAACCTGCTCAAGCCGGCCAGCGGCGAGCCGATCGTCGAGCCCCAGAAGGACATGGTGCTCGGCATGTACTACCTGACGGTGCTGCGGCCGGACGCCAAGGGTGCTGGCCAGACGTTCAGCAGCCTCGAGGAAGTGCAGATGGCGTACGAGCTGGGGTATGTGCACGTGCACGCGCCCATCAAGGTGCTCACGCCGACGTACTTCGACGCGGATACCCGGCGATTGCCAGACGGTCCTCGGGTCGAGCTGGTCGAGACCACGGTGGGCCGCGCGTTGTTCAACATGGTGCTGCCGGAGCCGATGCGATTCTACGACCCGGGCGTGCCGTTGGACAAGGGTGGCGTCAAGGTGTTGGTGGCCGTGTCGATCGATGTGCTTGGCGCCAATCGCGCCGCCGAGCTGCTCGACGAGCTCAAGACCATCGGTTTTCAGTACGCCACGCGCTCGGGCCTGTCGATCGCCGTGGACGACATCACCGTGCCGCGACGGAAGTCGGAGATCATCGCCGAGGTCGACGATATCGTCCTGCAGCTCAACCGGCAGTTCCGCCGGGGCCTCATCACCGACGAGGAGCGGTACACCCGCACCATCGAGGAGTGGCATCGCGCGACCGAGGAGCTGACCTCGGCGGTGACGGACGAGATGCCGGCGTATGGCTCCATCCGGATGATGGCGGCCAGCGGCTCGACGAAGGGTGGCTTCACCCCGATTCGCCAGCTTGCCGGCATGCGCGGCCTGATGAGCGACCCGTCCGGCCGGATCATCGACTTGCCGATCCGGTCCAACTTCCGCGAAGGGTTGACGACGCTCGAGTACTTCATCTCGACGCACGGCGCCCGCAAGGGGTTGGCCGACACGGCGCTCCGCACCGCAGACGCGGGCTACCTCACACGGCGCTTGGTCGACGTCGCCCAAGATGCCATCATCAACGACTACGATTGCGGTACGACCCACGGGATCGTGCTCGAGGCAGCCTCACCGCGCGAGTTCATCGAGCAGTGGTCGGAGCGAGCGCTCGGGCGTGTGGTGCTCGACCCGGTGGTCGATCCGGCCACCGGCGAGGTCCTGATTGAGGCCGACACGATCCTGGACCGCAAGCACGTGACGGTGATGGATGCGCATGGCGTTCGCGAGATCCGCGTGCGGTCGCCCTTGGGGTGCTCGCTCCGGCACGGCATCTGCCAGCTGTGCTATGGGCAGGATCTCGGGCGGGGCGGGCTCATCCACGTCGGCGAGGCCGTGGGGATCATCGCAGCGCAGAGCATCGGTGAGCCCGGCACGCAGCTCACACTGCGCACGTTCCACACCGGGGGCGTGGCCACGGGCGGCGGCGGCGACATCACGCATGGCTTGCCGCGGGTGCAGGAGCTGTTCGAAGCGCGTAACCCCAAGGGTGAGGCGATCCTCGCCGACATCTCGGGCCGCGTCTCGCTGCACCGCGACGGCGAGGTGCTGTCGCTGCGGGTCACGGATGCCCGCGTCGTGCGCGACGCCTATCCACGCCCCGACGCCTACACGGTCCGGGTCAAAGATGGCGACGACGTGAAGGCCGGCGACGTCCTCATGGACAGCGGCGACCACCGCATTGTGGCCGATCATGCGGGCGTCGCACAGGTCGGTGACGCCGAAGTCGTCGTGGCGCGCGAGACGCGCCAGCAGGAGGAGTACGTGGTGCCGGCCGGCGCGCGCCTCTACGTCAAGGATGGGGATGTCGTGCAGGCCGGGACGCAGATGACGGAAGGGTCGCAGAACCCGTATCGCATCCTCGCGATCCTCGGCGTGGAGGCCACGCAGACCTATCTGCTCGACGAGATCCAGAAGGTCTATCGCAGCCAGGGCGTCTCGATCCACGACAAGCACATCGAGATCATCGTGCGGCAGATGCTCGGCAAGGTGCGCATCCTGCGTCCGGGCAACACGCTGCTGCTCCCCGGGGATCTGATCGACCGCGCGGCCATCGACGAGATCAACACCACGGTGGTTGCGGAGGGTGGCCGCCCGGCCACCTATCAGCCGATGCTGCTGGGGATCACCAAGGCATCGCTCGAGACCGACAGCGTCTTGTCCGCGGCGAGCTTCCAGCATACCATCAACATCCTGGCGAAGGCCGCGATCGAGGGCAAGACCGATCGCCTGGTCGGGCTCAAGGAGAACGTGATCCTGGGCAAGCTCATCCCGGCGGGCACCGGCTTCCGGCGCCGGGCCCACCTGGGCGACGACGCGATCGCGCGCGACGAGGATGGTGTCGGCCTCGATTTGTCGGAGGAGGTGCTCGCCGAGCTCCTCGAGGACGAGACCGATCTGGAACGCCTGGTGTTCATCGGCGACGAGGCCGACGATGAGGTGCTCGCGGTGGCGGACGCCGACTTGGCGAAGGCCGTTGACGACGAGGACGACGAAGAGGTCGACCTCTTCGAGAGCGATGACGAACCGGAAGAGGATGAGGACGAAGAGCCTCTCGACGATGTGGATGTCGATTTCGAGGACGACTCCGACCTCGACGCCGAAGCCTACGATGAGGACTGAGTAGTGGACGACGCCAACGAGATTCAGAACCAGGAAGACGAGACCGAGCCGACGGCCGCCGAGGCGGCCGTGGCGGCGCATGTGCCCCCTCCGGATGCTGGCACCGACACGCCCGCCGAGGAGGATCAACCGCCCTTGGCCGAGGACGGGACCGAGGCGCCGGCCGCCGCCGGGGCCGGCAACGCCCCGACGGCGGAAGACGCCGCCGTTGCCGCGGCCGACCTGCCCCAGGCTGACGATCAGGCTCAGCCGGAGCCTGACGATCAGGCTCAGCCGGAGGCGGATGATCAGGCCACGCCGAGCCCCGACAAGCCGAGTGGGTCGGCCCTCGCCGAGCCCGCTCCGCCATCGGAAGGCGAGGCCAGCGGTATGACGATGCAGGACCTGCTGATGGAGGCGGGCGGTTACTTCCCCGGCACGTTCCAGCGCGGCGACGTGGTGGAGGGGGTCGTCGTCCGCAAGGACAAGCACCAGCTCGTCCTCGACATCGGCGCCAAGCAGGAAGGCATCGTCCCCGGTGACGACTTGCTCCGCATGCCGGAGGGCTTTCTCGACGACATCGAGGTCGGCGCCAAGATCAAGGGCATCATCATGCGCCCGGAAGGCGAGGTGATCGTCTCGATCTATCGGGCGCTGACGATGAACGATTGGGACGATGCCCGAGCGCTGCTCGACAGCGGCGAGATTCGCGAGATGGAAATCGTCGGGTTCAACAAGGGTGGGGCGCTGGTGGGGTTCGGCAACCTGCAGGCCTTCGTGCCGCGCAGCCAGCTGTCGGAGCTTCACGCCGGCAGCTCCGACGACGAGAACGCCAAGCGGCTGCTTGGGACGCCCATCCCGGTGAAGATCATCGAGGTGAGCCGCCGCAAGGGCCGGCTCATCGCGAGCGAGCGGCAGGCGCTGCGCGAGTGGCGCTCGGGCCGCAAGCGCGAGCTGCTCGAGACGCTGCAGGTGGGCGACGTGCGGCGCGGCCGCATCAGCTCCGTGGCCGAGTTCGGCGCGTTCGTCGACCTGGGGGGTGCCGACGGGCTGGTGCACGTGTCTGAGATGTCGCACGAACGCGGCAAACACCCCAAGGACATCGTCCAGGTCGGCGACGAGGTCGAGGTCGTCGTGCTGTCCATCGATCGGAACCACAGCCGCATCGGGCTCAGCATGAAGCGCCTGCGCCCCGACCCGTGGGCGACGGTCGAGCAGGAACACTACGTGGGCGAGCTGATGGAAGCCACCATCTCGAACCTCGCCAAGTTCGGCGCCTTCGCCCGTCTCGACGACGGTTTGGAGGGGCTGATCCACATTTCCGAGCTTTCGGACGACCACATCGAGCATCCGCGCGAGGCCATCAAACCCGGCCAACGGGTCACCGTGGAGATCATCTCGATCGACCCGCGGCGCCAACGGGTGGGATTGAGCATTCGCCGCGTGCCGCCGCACCTGCGGCACGTTCAAGACGCGGCGGATGTTGAAGTGACCCCGGCGCCCGGTGGCGTGGCCGGTGTGGCGGCCGAGCCCAGCGCCGACACCGAGGTGCCGGCCAATGGCGGCGATGACGCGCCGGTGAGCGACGCGTAAGGCTCGCGCCAGCCAGGCGTACGGGCGCCCCGCACGGTGGTGCGGGATGCGCGAGTCCAGCGATTAGCGCGCCGGCGGGGCCCCAAGGCCGCGCAGCATGCCTGTGCTGTCCGAGGACAGTCGTCGGCGCAGAGTGGGAGGCAAGCATGGTGTTCAAGGACCACCTCGTGCGCTGCGGCGCATGCGGAAAGACCTTCGTCTATACGGTGCGCGAACAGCGCTATCGGGCCGAGCACGGGATGCCGCTGGATCCTCCGGCATTCTGCACGGAGTGCAGGGGGGCCGATGTCCGCCTGGCGGGCGCCGCGTTTCCCACCGCCCCGGCACGGGTGGAGGCCGGTCCTGCGCCGGCCGGCCCCGCCGCTCCGGCGAGCGGCGGGTGGCGGGATCGGCCGGCGGCCCGGCAAGACGACGGGGGCGGTCGTGGCCGCGGCCGCGCAGGCGGCCGAGGGCTGGCCGAGGCCGCGCCCGGCGCTCGCCGTGACCGGCCGGGGGA
>CAYQBA010000055.1:0-25923 GCA_964415605.1 uncultured Anaerolineales bacterium
CCACCCACCCCGCCGCCCAGGAGGAACCCGACCGCCATGTTCACCCCGCTCAGACGCCGCCTGCCCGCGCTCCTCGCCGTCGCCGCGTGCCTGCTGACCGCCCCGGCCATCCCCGGCCTGGCCACCCCCGCGCCGCGCGGCCTGCCCGAGCCGGCCACCGACCTCGACGGCCTGCCGGCGCTCGAGTCGCCGCTCGACCTCTTGCGGCGCGAGGCGCTGGCCGCCCCCGAAGCCAAGATCGACCCGGCCTTGCGCGCCGACAAGGGCAGCGCGGCGCCCGACCGCGATGCTCGGGTCCGCGACGGCTCCCCGGACGCCGCCGGCGGGGACATCCGAGGCGGGGACGCCGCGCCCGATCCGTCCGCCCCTGTCCACATCGTCGTGCGCTCCGCCGGTCCCGTCGACCTGCGGGCGTTCGACCCCCACGTGCATGCCTTCACGTGGCCCGAAGGCGAGCACCTCAGCGTGCTGCGCGTCCCGCGCGACGCCGTCGCCCGCATCGCCGCGCTGCCAGGCGTCGCCCGCGTCGAGTCCGGCGAGCCCGTGGCCCGCGTGTCCGGCGACACCACCGTCCCCGCCGTCCCGGGGATGGGCGGCATCCTCGGCGGCGATTCCGCCACGACCGGCGACACGGCGACCGCCATCGACACGGCTCCCGGCACCGACGCCCCATGGTCGCCCGAGGCCGCCGCCGACCTCGCCGCCCGCATGGCCCGTGCCCCGCGCTGGGCCGAGACGGCCGCGCAGCTTGCCGATCGAGGCGCGGCCGCCGACCGCGCCCCCGCCCCGCGCGCCGACGGCTGGCACGACGTCGGCCCCGGCCACGGCACCCGCGACGCGTGGGATCAGGGCTTCACCGGGGAGGGCGTGACCGTGGCCGTGCTCGACACCGGCGTCGACTTCGGCCACCCCGACCTGCACGACGCCTGGCGCGTGCTGCCCGCGGGCCATCCCTACGGCGGCTGGCCCCAGGCCTACGACCCCGGCGGCGTGTACAACTACATGCTCGACACCAACGCCGGCAGCCAGACCGCCCTTTCGCGCCAGGCGCGCAGCGGCATCATCCAGGCCCACCAAACCTCCGCCGTCGTCGAGCGCGAAGTCGCCGGGACCATGCGGCCCACGGCGTGCTTCCGCCCCCTCAAGCCCGCCGCCGGCGGCACGCGCGTCGAAGGCGACGAGGCGTGCGACTACGTCGTGCCGGAGTCCAAGAGCGGCCGCCCGCGCCTCGGCCATCACCCCGACGGCGCGTTCTCGGCCGTCCGCCAGGAGTTCATGGGCGTGCTCGTCGTCGACGCCGAGACCGCCGGCGTCTACGACACCGTGTACGTCGACCTCGACAACGACCGCGACTTCACCGACGAGAAGCCCGCCACCAAGGCCAGCCCGCTGGCCTGGCGCGACGTCGACGGCGACGCCGTCGCGGACCTGTCGGGCGGCCTGCTGTACTACATCGCCGACGGCACGCTGCCGGTGCCCGGCGCGTACCTCTGGGGCATCGAGGACCGCGTGCCCGCCGCCGGCACCGTCGTCGCGCTGTTCTACGATACTGGCAACCACGGCACGCTGTGCGCCACCAGCGTGGTGTCGCGCGGCCGCCTGGGCGTGCCGCCGGAGGTCAACCTGCGGTTCGAGGATCTGCCGGACGGCCAGCCGGCCGCCGTCAACCCCGGCGGCGCGCCCGACGCGCACCTCGTGCCGGTGATCGTCTTCACCGGCCCCACCAACCTCGTCATCGACAGCGCCTGGCGCTACGTCGTGCTCGGCCACGACCCCGCCCGCGACGACGACGCCATCCAGCTCTCGTCCAACAGCTACGTCTTCTCGGGCGTCGAGGACGGCGGCTGGAGCACCACCTGGTCGCGGCCGGTCGACTTCTACACCCGCAAGCACAGCCCGTCCACCATCTGGACCGGCGGCACCGGCAACGGCGGCCCGGGCTACGGCACCACCATGCCGCCGCTGCCGCTGGCCTCGGTCAAGGTCGCCGGCACGACCCAGACCGGCTCCACCGGGATGGACTCCATCGCGCGCGCCGACCAGATCACGTTCGGCGACATCGTCCCGTTCTCCAACCGCGGCCCGACGTCCGACGGGCGCCTCGGCCCCGACGTCGCCGCCGACGGCGCCAACGCCGCGGGCGGCATCCCGATCAACCTCGTCGCCGCCAACCAGAACCTGCCCCCGACCCAGCGCAACGGCCTGTACGCCAACGTCACGTGGGGCGGCACCAGCCGCTCCGGGCCGGCGCAGGCCGGCAATCTGGCGCTGGTCTACCAGGCCTTCAAGCACAAGCACGGCCGCTGGCCGAAGTGGGAGGAGGCGCAGGCCATCCTCATGGCCGGCGCGCGCTTCAACGCCTACGACCCGTTCGCCACCGGCGCCGGAACCGTCGACGCCGGCGATGCCACGCGCATCGCCGCCGGCACG
This sequence comes from uncultured Anaerolineales bacterium, assembly GCA_964415605.1. GTDB lineage: Bacteria > Chloroflexota > Anaerolineae > Epilineales > Epilineaceae > UCB3. Next base: position 2,431 of record CAYQBA010000055.1, read on the forward strand.
CACGGCGTGTACGCCATGCCCCCCAAGTGGACCGCCGGCGGCTACGGCGGGCGCGACTACCCGGCCTTCACCAAGCTGACCCGCCAGGGCGCCGCCGAGGTCGGCCGCTTCACGCTGACCAACCCGTCCGACCACCCCATCGAGGTGGCACTGAGCGCCCAGGTGCCGCGCCGGATCGGCTCGTACGATGGCCTCGAGATCGTCACCAACGCCGCGGCCCTGTCCAGCCCCCCGACCGCGCTCACGCCCGACTACCTCGTGGCGCTGCCGAAGGACCGGATCCCGGCCGGCACCGAGCTGATGGCCGTCCGCGCCGTCTGGCCGCTCGACCAGGCCGACACCGGCGGCGACATGCTGCTGGACCGCGCGTTCGCGCTCATCGTCTACCAGCACACCGACCGCGACGGCGACGGCAAGCTGTGGGAGGACCGCGACGGCAACGGCGTGGTCAACCACGCGATGCTGGCCGGCGCCACCTACGGCCTGGACCGCGCGGCGGCCGTCGACTACGCCAACTCCGAGATCGACCAGGGCGAGTACGCCCGCTTCGCCAGCACCAACCAGCACATGAGCAACCTGCACGTTTGGGTGCAGCACCCGCTGGAGCGCTGGAAGGACGGCATCCACATCGGGCTGTACAACACCCAGGTGTGCCAGGGCAACCAGTGCCAGGGGCGCGGCGTCAACGCGCCGAACCCCACCGTGCGCTTGCGGGTGGACTTCTACCGCTGGGAGCGGTGGGACTGGCTGGCGCTCGACAAGGCGACGCTGACCGTGCCGGCCGGCGGCCAGGCGGCGCTCGAGGCGACGCTGCGCGTCCCGGGCGTGGCCCCGCTGGGTGCCTACCAGGGCGCGATCTTCGCCGACTACGCGCGCGGCGCCGGCGACGTGCCCATCGCCACCGGCGGCGGGTGGGAGCTGCCGGGGCGGCGGCTGGTCATCCCGGTCAATGCCAGCGTGGCGGCCCGCTACGACTGGCGCGCGGCGCTGACGCTGGGCGGGCCGGAGTCGGCCGACCCGGACGCCCTGTACGACAACGGCTCGGTGTACGGGACGCAATCCTGGACCTGGCGGGCCGAGTCCGGCGACTGGCGCCACTTCTTCGTGGAGATGGCCGAGCCGGACGCTGGCACGATGCTGGTCACGCGCACGACCTGGGAGGACTCCAAGCCCGGCCAGGCCGACATCGACACGCGGATCTGGGGGCCGGCGGAGGACACGTTCACGACCGACGACCCGGACTTCTTCGGCCCGCACGGCATGACCCGCATCGGGCAGAGCCCGTGGCTGCACGGCGGGCGCGGGAACTACGCGTTCCAGACGAGCTCGGGCGGGAACGACGACTGGGTGTCGGCGCCGGCCGGCGCGGGGCTGCACGAGGTCACGCTGCACAACGTGCGGTCGAGCGGCACGCAGTTCCAGATGCCGTTCGAGGTGACCGTCGGCGCGCTGAAGGTCGAGCCGGCCGTGGTCCGCATCGCGGGCAACGCCTGCCGGTCGGTGCGACTCACGGCCGGCATGGACCTGCCGGGGTTCGAGGCGCTCTCGGCCGGCCTGTCGGTGCCCAGCCTGTTGACGGGCCTGGCGGTCACGCAGACGCCGAGCGTCGCGGCCGGGCACACGACCCACGACATCCGGGTCGACACGCCGCCGCGGTTGTTCGAGGTGACGGCCACCGGCCGCCCGGATGACGACATCGACCTGTACGTGCTGTACGACCGCGACGGCGACGGCGTGTTCAACCAGCAGACCGAGGTCGTCGGCACGGCCAACGGGCCGGGATCCACCGAGACCATCGCGCTGCCGGCGGGCCAGCCGGCGGGGCGGTATCAGGCGTGGGTCCACGGATCGGCGGTGGCGGGGGGCGACGGGACGTTTGACCTGCGCGTGCGGGTGATCGCGGGCGACCAGGTGCACCTGGCCAACCTCCCGGCGGAGGTCAAGGGCGGCCAGGGCTACACGTTCGACGTGTGCGTGCGCGGCGTCGACCTCGCCGCGGCGCCCGCGGTGCAAGAAGGCATCGTGGCCTTCGGCCCGGGCGGCGCTCCGGGGCTCGTCCAGCTCGCCGTCGAGTGGGTGCGCGAGCCGGACCGGTGGCGGGCGCTCCTGCCGGCCCTGCTCGCCGGCTGGGAGATCGGGTCCTCGGGCGGTTGACCGAGGCGGGGGCGGCGGGGAGCGGTGCTACAATCGGTGGGCGATCGGAGATCCCGCATATGATCACAGCACCGCTTCCCGCCGCTCTCATCGCGGCCTTGGGTCCGCCCCGATAGCCCGCCGCCGGGTTGCCTGCCCGGCTGCGACTTGACCGGGATCCCCGTCCCTGGCTATCGTCCCGCCCTGCCCGGCGGCGACCGACGACCGGGCGATCGCCGCCGGGCCGTCGCCGACCGGCCGTGGCGGCAGCGGGGGCAGCCGGCATGGAACCGCACGCGATCACGGGCCCGATCGTCCGCACGGCGCTCAAGGCGCTGCGCGGCGGCCGGCTGCTGCGCGACTGCCCGCTTGTCCACCTCGACCTCGTCACGCTCCGCCTCCGCGACGACGGCATGCGCGACGCGCCCGAGAGCCGGGCGTGGGCGGTCGGGGGGGTGCTGGACGAGGTCGTGCGCGCCGAGCTGGCGCGGCGGCGGCAGGTGGCCGGCATCGCGGCCGCCGAGCCCGCAACCGGACGATCGGCGGCGATCCCGCCAGCGGCAGCCGGCCCCTCGACCGCCGGGCCCGCCGCCCCGGCCGACCCCGGCGCCGCCGCCGCCATCGCCGCCGCCTTCGCCGCCGGCGACGCCGATCTCGAGGCGTGGAGCGTCCTGTGGGCGCGCTACCTCGCCCCGCGCGCCGTGCCCGTCGCCCGGCTGGCGCACGACCTCGGCGTCGTCCGCCGGACCCTCGAGCGGCGCACCGAGCGCGGCGCCGAGTCCCTGGCGGCCGAGCTGCGGCGGCGCGAGATCGCCGCGACGCGCACGCTGGCCCGGTTGCCCGGCCGACCCGCCGCCGAGCGGGTTATCGTCGTCGAGCCGGCCGCCGGCGAGGGCGGCGTGCTGCCCGGCGCCGACGCCGGCCCGGCCCTCGAGCCGCTGCGGCGCGCCTTGCTCGGCGCCGTCCGTGCCGACGACGCGGTGATCCGCCTGACGGCGCGCGAGGCCCGCGCCGTGGCGCGCGCCGACGCGCGCGACCTCGAGGCCTACCGGCTGGCGCGCATCGCCGAGTGGTCGCAGCCGCGCTACCGGCTGGACCAGCGGTTCGTCGCGCTGTCGCTCCTCGTCGACCAGGGCGAGTCGACCGCCGGGGGGCGGTGGCAGGTGGCCACGCGCCGCTTCGATCGGCTGGCCGACGTCCTCGACGCCGTCGCCGAGCCGGCGGTGGTCGTCCTCGGCCCGCCGGGCGCCGGCAAGAGCACGCTCCTGCGGCGCTTCGAGCTCGACCTGGCCTGCGGCGCCCTGCGCGGCGCGCACGACCACGTCACGTGCTTCGTGCCGCTCAACCACTACCGCGCGCCGCTCGGCGGCGACCCGCCCGCCCCGCTGGACTGGCTGTCGGCCCGGTGGCAGGCGCAGCACCCCGAGCTGCCCGCGCTGGCGCACCTCCTGGGCGAGGGACGGCTGACCCTGCTCCTCGACGCCCTCAACGAGATGCCGCACGCCGACCCGGCCGACTACCACCGCCGGGTGCTGGCGTGGAAGCAGCTCTTGCACGACGTCGTGCTCGCACGGCCGGGCAACCGCGTGATCTTCTCGTGCCGCAGCCTGGACTACAGCGCCCCGCTGTCGACCCCCACGCTGCGGGTGCCCCAGGTGCGCATCGAGCCGCTCACCGACGCCCAGGCGCGCCGCTTCCTGGAGCTGTACGCCCCGGCCCGGGCCGCGCGCATCTGGCGCGAGATCGCGGCCACGGCGCAGCTCGACCTGCTGCGGTCGCCGTACTTCCTGACGCTGCTCGTCGCCTACGTCGAGTCCGAGGACCGCATCCCCATCGGCCGCGCGGGCCTGTTCACGGGCTTCACCCGTCAGGCGCTGCGCCGCGAGATCGAGCGCGACAACCCGCTCTTCGCGCCTGGCGGGCTCCTGACGGCGCGTGACTGCCGCCAGGTCGCGCTGGCCGGCCCGCCGGCCGACGCCTACGCGCTGCCCACGCAGGGCCCGCTCTTTCCGGGACTGGCGCGCCTGGCGTTCGAGATGCAGCGCCAGGCGGAGGCCGGCCGCACGGCGCAGGTGCGCGTCGACCACGACGAGGCCGTGGCGCTGCTGGACCGGCCCGACACGGCGGAAGGCGAGCGCATCCTGGCGGCCGGGCTGGCGCTCGGCGTGCTGGACGAGCCGGGCGGGGCGGCGTCGCTGACGTTCTTCCACCAGCTTCTGCAGGAGTACTTCGCGGCGCGACGCCTGGCCGCGGCGCCCGAGCCCGGGCTCGTGGCGGCCGAGTGGCGCGCCGCCGGGCTGGTGCCCGGCCTGCCGGACCTCCTGGCCGCGCTGCCGCCGGCTGAGCCGCTGCCGCCGCTGCCGGCGACGGGCTGGGAGGAGACCGCGCTCCTGGCGGCGCCGATGGCCGCCGGCCCCGACGTGTTCGTGCTGGGTGTGGCCGCGGGCAACCTGCCGCTGGCGGGCCGGTGCGCGGTCCAGCCCGAGCTGCGCGACGTCCTCGCGCCACCGACGGTGGACGGCTTGCGCCGATCGCTGGTCGAGCGGAGCCGCGACGCGGACGCGGACCTCCGGGCGCGCATCGACGCGGCGCGCGCCTTGGGCCGGTTGGGCGACCCGCGCTTCGAGCGCCGGGTCGGCCCCGACGGCGACGTGTGCCTGGTGCCGCCCCTCGTCGAGATCCGTGGCGGGGTGTATCCGGTCGGCACGGGCACCGGCGGGGTGGAAGGGGCGGCGCGTCTCGAACCGTTTGCGATCGGGCGCTTCCCGGTGACCAACGCCGAGTGGGCGTGCTTCGTGCGGGCTGGGGGCTACGACGACCCGCGCTGGTGGACCGGCGCGGCGGCGGGCGCCTGGCAGCGCGGGGAGGGAACGGCGGAGGGCAGCCGCGAGGGCTTCCGGGACTGGCGCCGGCGACTGCGCGCGGACCCGGCGATCCTCGACGACAAGCGCCGGGAGGGGCTGCTGCCGCCGCGGCAGTACGATGACTGGGTGGCCCGCCTGCGCATGTCGGACGCCGAGTTCGAGGCGCACCTGGCGGTCTACTGGCCGGCGGGCCGCAAGGCGGCGCCGGAGTACTGGCAGGCGGCCGACTTCAACCACCCGGCGCAGCCCGTGGTCGGCGTGTCGTGGTTCGAGGCGCGGGCCTACTGCCGATGGCTGGCAGCGCAGACCGGCTCGCCGTTCCGGCTGCCGACGGAGGCGGAATGGGAGGCGGCGGCGCGCGGCACGGCCGGCCGCCGCTACGCGTACGGCGACACGGCGGACCCGCTGGCCTGCAACGCCGCCGAGACGCGGCTGCAGCGGCCGTCGCCCGGCGGGGTGTTCGTGGCCGGCGACACGCCGGAAGGGGTCAGCGACCTCACGGGCAACGTGAGCGAGTGGCTGGCGGGCGGGCGGGGCGGCGACCCGGCGAACGGGGACCGCGATCCGGACCCGGCTGCGGACGCGACGGTGCTGGCCGCGCTGCGCGGCGGCTCCTTTGCCGAGGCCGCGGCCGCTCAGGCCTGCGCCACCCGCCGGACGAAGCTCGCGGCGGTGCGCGTCAAGGACCTGGGGTTTCGGGTGGCGCAGGCGCGTTAGGTTCGGGAGCTGGGTGCGGGCGGGCTAGCGCATCGGTTACAAGTAAAGGGTCTGGCGGCGGGGTCAAGCGGTCAGTGGGCGACTTTGGCCCCCCTAACCCCCCGATAACGGGGGGAACTCCCTTGGCCGCCTCATGCAAGATGTCGGCACATGTCGCGTAGCCGACAGCATCTTCAGGTCCATCACCCGTACAATCCATCGCGCCCGACGGCTCGCATGCCACCCGCCAGAGAGTTCCCCCCCCGTTATCGGGGGGTTAGGGGGGCCATCCCCCCACCCGCCGACCACGATGACACGGTTGACCGCCTCCACCGACCCTCAACTTGGAACCGATGGGCCTAGCGATCCGATGGCACGGCCGGCCCGCGCGGTGTCGCCGGGCCGGGGCTCCGCCAATCGAGGTTGTAGGCGTGGTAGGTCGTCATGCGGCGCAGCTGCCCCCAACGGGCGGCGGGCGCGCGCAGCGGCGGCCGCCATTCGGCACGCAGCACGAGGCTCGGGGCGCCGCGGCCGACCGGGATCGGCAGCCGCGCCGTTTGGCCGGCGGCCAGCGTGAGGTCGCGTGAGACGACGGGGGCGGGCCGGAAGCGCTGGTTGCCGGCCACCAGGTCGTCGAGCGCGGCGCGGCCCGGCCAAGTCCACGCGCTCACGCGCACCCGCATCGGCGCCCCGCTGCCGATGGTCGCCTCGATCGTCCCGGTGTACTCGCCCGCGGTGCTGACCGATACCGAGACGGGCACGCTGGCGCAATCCTGGCTCGGCTCCGGGGTGGCATCGCCGCCGGCCGACATGAGGTAGCGGGCGACCATGGTGTGCGGCACCGGGACGGCGGAGCCGAGGCCCGGGTTGGCGTAGGTCAGCGAGTAGCCGAAATGGGCGGTCTCGCCGGTGCGCACGTAGCCCGGGACCTCGGGCAACGACGCGCCCTGGGGCGGCGCGCCGTGCATGGTGAAGTTGTCGGTGCCGTCCGACCGCCAGCGCAGGCGCATGTGGCCGGCGGGGCTGTTCCACAGCGGCATCGGCGTGAGCGAGTCCTGGGTCATGGGGTCGACGTGCGCGAACGGGTTGCACACCGACGTCACCCCGCCTTCGGTGCGCTGGGGCGGCCCCAAGGCGGTGCACCCTTCCTCGTAGGTGATGCCGGGCGTGAGGGTGGTCGCGCTGGGCGCCGCGACCCCGGCGATGGCGTAGAGGTCGAACTCGAAGGCCAACGCCTGGGGCGTCTCCCCGGGGTCGCCCGCGAAGCACTCGTTGACGACGTCGACGTTGACGAGCTCGTCGACGGCCAGAGGGCGGGCGTCGTCGGGGGCGGTGGTCGGCGGCCCCGGCTGTGGGGGGCGGGCGGGCTGGGCGTGGGGCTCGGCGGTGGTGGACGATTGGGCCGCCGGCGCATCGACCGGGGCCGCGTCCACGGGCGTCGCGCCTTCGAGCGTCGCGTCGACCGTCGCTCCTTCGGGCGGCGCGATGACCACCGAGGGAATCCCGGACGGCTCCCATGTCGGGACCGGGTTGGCCGACTCGGCCGCCGGTGTCCGCGCATCGTCGGGCGCCGGCGCGCAGGCCGCCAGCCCGGCGACCGCGATGCACGCGGCGAGCAAGGCCCGCCGCGCGCGCCGCCCGGGATGATCGGCGCTTCCTCCCTCGATGACGGCCGGTGATCGTCTCGTCACGGTGTCCCCCTTGTCTCCGCGTGCGCGCGAGGTTGAAGCCGGCGGGCGCCGCGGGCGTCTCAGGCTCGACGGCTCGCGATTGTAGCGTCGAGTGGCCAGGCCGTCGACCACCAAGATCCCAGAGGAGAGGGCGCGCCGCGCCCGGCCCAGCGGCGCTCCCTCCCCTTGCTCTGTCTGGTCAGTCGGCCGCGAAGACCTCGACCAGGGCGATGCCGGTCTGGCCGCCGGCGTCGTCGACGATGCCGGTGTACGGCCCCGGCGGGAGCGTCATGACCAGGCACGCCTCGCGCGGGTCGACGGGCCGCAGGCCGGCCGGCGCCTCGGCGCCGCAGGTTCCGGTCTGCCAGTCGTCGTTCTGCGCGATGACGGCCTGACCGCTGAACAGCCGCAGCCGCGGGTTCGGCAGGAGGCCCGGCACCCCGGCTGCCGCCAGGCTGCCGGCGCGGGCGCGGACCACGACCTTGCGCGGGTGGTCGCGGATGATGAAGCCGCCGATCATCACCTCGTCGCCCAGCCGCACCATCCCGCGCGTCGAGATGTTCGACAGCGTGCCCGCCCCGCCGGCGTGGAACACCTCGACCAGGGCGATGCCCGTCCTGCCCCCCGCGTCGTCGACGATGGCGGTGTACGGGCCCGGGTCGAGCGTGAGGGCGATGCAGGCCTCGCGCGGGTCGGTGGGCCGCAAGCCGGCCGGCGCCTCGGCGCCGCAGGTCCCGGTCTGCCAGTCGTCGTTCTGGGCAATGACTGCCTGCCCGCTGAACAGCCGCAGCCGCGGGTTCGGCAGGAGGCCCGGCACCCCGGCCGCCGCCAGGCTCCCCGACCGGGCGCGCACGACGACCTTGGCCGGCCCGCCGCTCACGATGAAGCCGCCGATCATCACGCGGTCGCCGGTGCCCACCCAGCCGCGGGTGGAGATGTTGGCCAGGCTGCCGGCAGCCACCGCGGGCGCCGTCGGCGACGGTGAAGGCGATGCGGTCGCCGTCGGGGTCGCCGTTGCCAGCCGGGTGGGCGTGTGGGTGGCGGTGGGCGTCGCGCTCGCGGTCCGGGTCGGGCTCGGCGGCACCGCCGTCGTGGGCGGCGGCGCGAGCGTCGGGTCCAGCGGGTCGGGCGTCAGCGTCGGCAGCTCGGCCATCTCGGTGGCCTCCGGCGTCAGCGTCGGGAGCTCGCCGGCCTCGGTGGGCTCGGGCGTGACGGTCGGCAGGGCCGTCGGGTCGGCGGGCTCGGGCGTCAGCGTCGGCTCGCCGAGCACGCCGTCCGCCGCACGGGGGGGCTGGCCCGGCCCGTGCGATCCCTGGGAGGGGACCGCGCGGGCCGGGCCGAAGCCCTGGATGAAAGCGAGGGAGGCGGCCAGGCCCACGAGCGCCGCCGTGCCTGGCCGGAGCGCCGGTCGAGGGCCGCGCCGCGTGCCGGTGGTCCCACCGGCCGCGGTGCCGGCCTGGCTGCGCGGGATCATCACCGGTCTCCGTTCGGCGCGTCCGGCGTGGCGGCCGTGTCGGCGTCGGCGAAGGGGACCTTCTCCGGCGTCGGGGTCGGGAGCCCGCAGAACGGCACCTCGAAGCAGACCGTCCGGGTGCAGCAGTCGCCGCCGAGCCCGCTGGGCGCCGTGCCGGAGACCGGCGGCAGGAGGTTGAGCTTCATGCAGTACCGGCGCGGGTTGCTCTTGGCCAAGTTGGGGTCGTGCACGGTGAACGTCGGGCCGAACGGGCCGCCGGCGCCCAGGTTGTAGCTGGCGGGCGAGATCTTGACCTTGGGGTCGTCGGGCTGCAGCGCGAACAGCGTCCCGGGCGCGCCGGTGTGGACGGCGAGCTGCACCTTGAACGCCCCGGGCAGGCCGTTGGGGTCGCACGCCACCGAGAAGACCTTGGGCACGTTCAGGCACGGGTCCGCGGCGCAGCGCGGGAGGGTGACGTTGAGCCGCCGCGAGCAGCACGCCCCGCCGGCCTCGTCCACGGCCGACACGTCGACCCACGTGCCGACGCCGGAGAGCGGGATGCAGAGCGTGACGATCCTGGCCTGCGTGGCACCCGGCAGGACCTCGAAGGGAACCACGACCGGCGGCCCGGCGGCCGGGCGCAGCGTGATGTGGGTGATCTTCTGGGCCCCGGTGTTCTTCACCCGCACCGTGAGCTGGTAGCAGCCCGACGAGCCGGTGCCCGTCAGCCCGGTCTGGCAGCTGGTGGAGCCGAACTGCGAGACCTCGATCGGACACTCGCTCTGCACGACGGATTCCACGGGCAGCCGGAAGATCAGGAACTCCTTGTGGTGGGCCTGGTTCGGCAGCGTCGCCGGCGGGCTGTTCAGCGCGTTGGTGTTCACGCTGGGCGCGTCGGCGTTGAACCACATCCACGCGGCGTCCGAGGCGATGCAGCTGATCGAGCCGTACGGGTTCAGGCTGCCCTTGACGGCGGTCCCGTTCGACGGGTTCGCGGTTGCCCCGTTGAACGTGTCGGACGCGTTCGGCGGGAACAGCCGGCCGAGGCTGGCGGCGGTGTTGTTCGGCAGATGGCCGGCCGTGGCGCTGACCCAGCCGCCGCTGGTGACGGGGTCCGCCGGGCCGACGTTTTGGTTGCAGCGCTGGATCTTGGCGTTGATGTTGGTCAGATTCGGGAAGGCTGACCCCGAAGCCCCGACCAGCTGATTGTCACCCGTGGCGCAGACCTCCCAGGCCGGATCACCGGTCGGGATCACCTTGCCGTTTCCCAGCAAGTTGCGGAAGGTGCCGAGCACGCCTTGGTACGACGTGTCGTCGCTGTCGGTCACCACATAGAAGAAGCCGCCCGGCGGCGGCACTTGGCCGGTCGGGATGACGAAGCGCTCGACGCCGTCCAGGTTGTTCGGGGCCAATTGGGTCACGTTCTTGGCCGGACAACCCGTGAACGTCTTGTTGCTGTACTGGCCGCTCGAGTCGTTCACGTTGATCACCGGGCCATAGTAGTTCGGAGCGGTGATCGTCGTCGCGGACCCCCAGCCGAACCCGTACGCGTTGTCGGCCGTCAGGATCGCCTCGACGTCGGCCGCGGCCGGCAGCGGGCGGAGGGCGGTGAGGGCGAGCGCAAGGCTCGCGCAGCGGAAGAGGCCTCGGAAGGCCCGAGGCTCTCGGAAGGTACCAGGGCTCATGGCGTTGCTCCTCTCGAGCCGGATGGGATCGCGGATCGATCCCACACCGACCGCACACGCGGTCACCCGCAGTCTGCCAGGAATGGCCCTGGCGGCGCGACGGCGTTTGCGACCGGGCTGCGACCGGGGTGCGACCGCGATGCGACTGGCATGCGCTCGGGGTAGGTGGACGGGCCGGGTTCGCAGACGTGCGGGCGGCCCGCCTTGCGCCCAACCCGACACCAGCTCCCGGTCGTCGGCTATCATTCCGCGACCGGCCTCCTCGATCTCCCGAGATGCGCCCACAGCCCCGCGAGGCCCGCCCTTGAACCTCCGCAACGCCGACCGCCGCCTGATCACCATCCTCGTCATCGTCTTCGTCCAGATCGCCGGCGCGGCGCTGATCCTGCCGGTCCTGCCGCTGTACGCGCAGGAGCAGTACAGGCTGTCGCCACCGGTCATCACGCTCCTGGTGTCGTCGTTCTTCGCGGCGCAGTTCCTGGCCGGCCCATGGCTGGGGCGGCTGTCCGACCGCCATGGGCGGCTGCCGGTGCTCATCGTCAGCCAGATCGGCACGGCCATCAGCTTCGTGATGCTGGCGCTGGCGACGAACGTGGCGTGGCTGTTCGCCGGTCGCATCCTCGACGGCATCACCGGAGGCAACATCATCGTCGCCCAGGCCTACATCACCGACGTCACGCCGCACGAGAAGCGGACGCAAAGCCTGGGCTACATCTTCGCGGCCTTCGGGCTCGGCTTCATCGTCGGCCCGGTTCTCGGCGGCGTGATCGCCGCGCTCTTCGGCTCGACGATGCTCTTCGTCGTCGCCGCCGTGGCCGCCGCGCTCACCGTCGTCCTGACCTGGGCAACGCTGGACGAGACGCTGACGGCCGAGCAGCGGGCGGCGCATCACGCGACGCGGCGCGCGGGATTGACGTTGGCCGGGATCATGGCCAACCGCAGCCTGGTCATGGCGCTCGGCGTCGCCTTTATCGGCCAGTTCGCGCTCGGCACGCTGCAGTCGACCTTCGCGCTCTACGGCGCGGCCGTGTTGTTCCAGGGCGCGTCACAGCAGGCGACCAAGCTCGGCATCGGCCTCTTGCTCACCGTCATCGGCCTGTCGCAGTTCCTCACCCAGGCCTTCGTGCTGCGGCCGGCGGTGGTGCGCTGGGGCGATGGCCCGCTCGTGGTCGTCGGCGGCACCTTGCGGGCGCTCAGCCTGTTCGTCTTCGCCGTCATCCGCTCGCCGTGGCTGGCGACCGGCGGCGCGGCGCTGTTTGCGCTGGGCATGGGCCTGTCGATGCCGGCGCTCCAGAGCATCACCACCAAGGTCGTCCCCGACGAGCTGCGCGGGGGCGTCTTGGGCTGGTATCAGTCGGCGCTCAGCCTCGCCACGATCGGCAGCACCGCGCTGGGCGGCGTCCTCTTCGAGCTGCACCCCACCACGCCCTACTGGTTCGGCGGCCTCATGGCGGCGATCGCCGTCGTGCCGGCGGTCATGCTCGCGCGGTCGGCGGCGCGGGCGCCCGCCGCCGCGGGGCGAGGGATCACGCCCGGCCGATGAGCCTCCCTCCGCCCGCCGCCTCTCCCATCCGGCGCGCGAGGTCCATCCGAGGAGCCTCCAGCACCCGGGTTCCGCCCGCGTGGGCGCACCGTTGACCCTCGTCTGGCCGGTGCTGCCACCGGCGCCCTGCGGGTCAGCGAGAGCCGCGTGTCAGGCTACGCCACCGCCGCCGCGAACGCCGCGAAGACATCCCCGGGCAGGGGCTGCCACAGCCGCCACGTGATGCCCATCGGCTGCTCGGCCACGTGACCCACGTAGTCGGCGGGGCCGAGGAACATGAACGCCCGCTCGGCGGTGTTCGGGCGGGCGAAGAGCATCACGTGCGATCCTTGGCGGGCGTGCTGTTGGTAGCGCAGCCCCGTCTCGCTGTCCGCGCGGGTCGTGGACTGGCTCTCCCAGTGGATCAGGTCGCGGCTGATGGCGTAGTCGCGGTAACGCGTCGTGGGCGAGAAGTGGCCGCTGGACTTGTCGAGCGTGAAGGCGAGGAGGTCCGCGCGGGCTGCGGGCACCCAGTACACCCCGGTTTGCCACGGGGCGACCTTGGCGCCTGATCCGACGTCGAACGCGGCGAGGATCTCGATGCGCGTGTAGCGCGCGTGCACCTGAAGCGGCACGGCGGACAGGTCGTCGAGCCGGGCGCCCGCCGCGTCGAGCCCCAGGGTCACGTGCGCGACCCGCGCCGCCAGGACGTCGAGCAGCGCGCGCAGCTCGTCGCGCAGCCAGTGGTGCGCCCACAAGATGGCGCCACCCTGCTCCAGGCTGGTCGACTTCGATACGACCTGGTCGGCCAGGCTGGCGATCAGCATGCGCAGCAGCCGGCGGTCGCGGACCGTCAGGCGTGCCGGATCGGGCGGGGAGGCGGTCGAGAGGAAGCGGCGGTAGGCGTCGATGCGGACCGTGTCGTCGACGTGGACCAGCCGCCCGCATGCGTGCCGCACCGCGTCGAGGCTGTCGGCCGGGCCCGACGGTGCCGGGGCGAGCCCGGCGTCCGCGCGCAGGTCGGACCACGTCCGCCCGCCGCCGTAGATGTCGCCGAGGTCGAGGCCCGCCGCGTCGAGATAGCCCGCCAGCCCGATCGACGGATCCTCGTCCGCCAGCAGCCGCAGCTCCGCGACCTTGGCCTTCCACTGCGACGGCACCGCATCGCGGATGTTCCGCAGGACGATGTCGGACGCGACCGGGTCGAGCGCCATGTGGCACCCGGCGGGGAGGAACGGGAACCCGCCCCGGACCTGGTCCGCGAGGTGCCTGCGGCTGCCGCCGAGCAGCGCCCCGAAGCGCCGGTCGAAGCGGAACTCCTTGCGGTGGTGGCCGACGAAGTCGAGCACGGTGCACACCGACTTGCCCGGGCTGAGCCGCAGCCCGCGGCCGAGCTGCTGCAGGAACAGGGTCGGGCTGTCGGTGGGCCGCAGCATCAGGAGCGTGTCCACCTCCGGCACGTCGATGCCCTCGTTGAAGAGGTCGACCGAGAACACGACGTTCACGCGGCCGGCGGCGAGCTCCTCGATGGCTGCCTTGCGCTCCGGCTCCGGGCTGTCGGCCCACACCGCCGTCGCCGCCACGCCGGCCGCCTGGAACCCGCGTGCCATGAACCGCGCGTGCGCCACGCTGACGCAGAAGCCCAGCGCCCGCATGGCCTGCACGTCGTCGACCCGTTCTCTGGTCTTCTCGAGCACGAGCCGCGCCCACGCCTCGTCGGCGGTGAGGAGGTTGGACAGGGCGTCGACATCGTAGCCCCGGCCGTGCTGCCACGGCACCGTCCGCAAGTCCTGCCCGTCGTGGACGCCGAAGTAGGCGAACGGCGTCAGCCGATGCTGGTCGATGGCGTCCCACAGCCGCAGCTCGGCGGCGATGCGGTGGTCGAACCACTCGAGCACCGGCAGGCCGTCGCTGCGCTCGGGGGTGGCGGTGAGGCCGAGGAGCTCGGCCGGCCGCACGTGGTCGAGCAGCGCCCGATACGACGGTGCCGCCGCGTGATGGAACTCGTCGACGACGACGACGTCGAAGTGCGCGGGGTCGAGGTCGGCCAGCCCGGTCGCGCGGAGGCTCTGGATCGACGCGAACACGTGCTCGAACCGGCGCGGGCGATGCCCGCCCACCCACAGCTCCCCGAACGCGTGGTTGCGCAGGGCGTGGCGGAACGTCGCCAGGCTCTGCTCGAGGATCTCCGCGCGATGGGCGACGAAGAGCAAACGGGCGCGCGGCAGGCTGCGGGCCAGTCCGGCATAGTCGAGCGCGGCCATGACGGTCTTGCCGGTGCCCGTCGCCGACACCAGGAGGTTCCGGTGGTGGCCGCGCTGGCGCGCCAGGGCGATCTGCTCGAGGAGGCGCGCCTGGAACGGCTCGGGCCGCAGCTCGACGGGGCTCAGCATCACGGTGGCGCTCGACGCCGGCGCCGCTTCGGTCCGGCGGTCGAACTCCGCGCGGTCGTAGTCGACGAAGTCCCCGCTGTTCCAATAGCTCTCGAACACCGCGCCGACCTTCTCGACGACGTGCGGGTTGCGCGCGCCCGACACGCGCACGTTCCACTCCAGGCCGGTGACCTGGGCGGCGTGGGTGAGGTTCGACGAGCCGATGTACGCGGTCGAGAACCCGGAACCCCGGTGGAAGAGCCACGCCTTGGCGTGCAGGCGGGTCGTCGTGGTGTCGTACGACACGCGCACCCGCGCCCCGGCGGCGTGCAGCGCGTCGAGCGCGTGCGCTTCGGTCGTGCCGGTGTACGTGGTCGTCAGCACGCGAACCGGCCGGCCGTGCTCGCAGTGCCGGCGCAGCGCGTCGAGCAGCGGCGCGATGCCGCTGCGCCGGATGAACGCCATGACGACGTCGATCCGGTCGGCGGACGGGATCTCCGCCAGCACCTGGCTGCCCACGCGCGGCTCGCCGGGGGCGTTGGTCAGGAGCGCGGTGTCGAGCAACGGGGTGAGCGGCGGGTCGATCGTTTCGGGGGTGCCGTCGGGCAGGTGCCCCAGCACCGCGCGCAGCAGCGTGCCGGGGTCGATCGGCAGGTCGGGTGTTGCGTCGAATGCGTGGTTGTGCGCGGTGATCGACGCGTGAATCCGCTCGATCAGGTCGCGGGCCAGCGCGATGCTCACCGCCACGCGAATCTTCTCGTCGCCCACCGCCGCGATCGCCCGCTGTACGATTCGGCTGACGTGCAGGGCCACCCGATCGGCGGCCTCGGCCGCGTCCAGGCCCTCGCGCACGGCGTCGAGTCGATCGCCGAGGCCGCGCAGCTCGGCATCGAGCGCCTCGGTGATCAGGACCTCGTAGAGACCGCGGTCGGGCTTGGGCATCGCGGCGATTTTAGCCGACGCTGCGCGGGGGGTCGATCGGGGCCGTGGGGGGTGAGGGCCTGGGCGTGACTCGCCGCGGTCAGGGGTGGTCGACGCGGGGATCGAGCAGCGTTAGGTTCTCGAATGGACTGAAGTCGTCGAGGTTGCAGGTGACCAGCGTCATCACACCATGGCAGATACACGTCGCCGCCAACAGCGTGTCCGCAACACGCTTGCGACCAAGGTGATGGCGATCGAGCAAGTCGAGCGCCAGCGCCACCGCCTCCCCCGTGACATCGATGCAGTCCACGTTGGTCCGACCCACGTAGGAACGTGCGAGGGCGACGGCTTCCGACATCGCAACCGGGGGGTCGAACCGCCGTGGGTCGGTGATGACATGCACCAACTCATGCAACACCAGTGGCGTGACCGTCAGGAACGTGTCTTCTGTTCGAGCCAGCGAGGAGAGGAATCGGTTCACCCTATCATGGCCGACCAGTGCCGGCATGTGAGCCAGCACAAGCACATTGGTGTCGAGCCCGTAGCGAGCACCGATCACGGCAGCGTCTCAGCACTGACCTCGTCCCACAATTCCTCTCGTGTGGGCAGTGGCGCAATCTGTCGGTGACCAACCAGCACTGGAAAGTCCGTCAAGCGCGTCCGCTCGCTCAGATGCTCCGATCGGTAGACGAACATGGCCTCACGGATCAACTGGGCGATAGGGCGCCGCTGGCGGTCGGCCGCGCGGCGAAATGCCTCGTAGTCGTCTTCCGATACTGCCACCGATATCGTTCTCATGGCGCTCATCATAGCACAGCGATGAGATTCCGCCCCGGCGTCGGCAGCGGCGTCGCCGGCTTGTCGCGCTCGCCGAGAGGCACGCCGGCTCAGGTGCCCGCGGGCAGCCGATGCCCACGCCACACACGACTCGGAGCTTCCCCCACCGTCGGGGGAAGCTCCGGAGTCGATCGATCCCTGAGGTTGATCCGTGACGTCGGATCCAGAAGCAGGGTCTCTTCAATTGGCGGGTCCGGCCGCGGCCCGCGCTCACGGCGTGCCGTGCCGCGGGCTCAGCGACGTCGCGATCCTTCGGTTCAGCCGTTGTAGTATTCGACCTGCACCGTGGTCATGTCAAAAGTTCCGGCGTCCTGCGCCTCATGGTCTTGAATGACCACCTTCCAGCTACCATCCACCGGCTTGCCGGCCAGCGTGTCCAGACCGGCGACCGGGATTCCCGTGTAGCCGTAGGCTTCGGCGATGTTCTGCGTGTTGCCGCCGGTTCGATTGCGCAGCATCACCTCGGTCCCATCCGGATGCACCAGCTTGATCGAGAGATCGCCGACGTACGAATGGGTGATCTTGACAGAGACGCTGACCCGGTTGACCTTCTTGTTGGCGTACCCGGTGAAGTTGACGGCATAGCTCACGGCCGCACCCGCATCCGGAATCGCGAGCTTCGGGGCCTTCATGATGGCGGCGGCGCCCGCGGGTCGCGGCGTGGCTGCGGCCGGCGTGGGCGTCGGCAGCGGCGGGAACGGCGACACGCCGCTCATGTTGCCCGCCGGGCTGTAGTTGCACACCATGATGTCGTTCCCGCTGGCCGTCGTGGCCTTGCCGCAGCCGATCTTGGTCGTCGTGGCCCAGACCACCTGCGTGAAGTGCCCGCACTTCGACCAATCGACCTTGCAGCACTGCTCGAGGTCGCCCGTGCAGGTGAGGTCCCAATCCTTGACCTCGCTGCCCCAGCTGTCGACGACTGCGTCCGGGCCGTAGAAACCCGACGTGCCGGAGAACAGGTTCTCGCCGTACGGGTTGTTGTCGCGGTGGTTGAACGTGTCGGCGGCGGCCTGCACGTCGGCCCACTCCTGGGCGAAGTCCGCGATCGTCTGGTCCCATTCCACGTTGGCCGTGCCGTAGTTCTGCCGCCAGCGGTTATGGGCGGCCACGTAGGCGTCGTTGTCGCCGGGGTCGAGGCTGTCGAGACCCGCTCCGGACTCGGCATCGGCGCTCGAATCGGCGCTCGCATCGCCCGCCGGGGCGACCGGCTCGCCGGAGCCCTTCGGGTCGGCGGGGGCCACGACGCCGTCGGGAACCATGGGGGCTCCGGCCTCCCCATCCTCCGCGGCCGGAGGCGCAGGCGGCGCTTCGGTGGCCGGCACGGCCGGCGCGACTTCCGTGGCGCCTCCGACGGCCGAGCCCGACAAGCTCTCGGACGGCGACTGGGTGCACGCCGCGATCCCGAAGACGGCGGCGAACAGAACGGCTGCGCGAGGTGTGACGCGCGTCATGGTGGGTTTCTCCTCTTGCACGGTGAAGGACTCGCGCCCGAAGGTTCTCGGGCGGATCGACTCGAATGGGCGAGGGTCAAGCGCGGCATCCCTCGCATGGCGAAACATACCCGCCGCTTCCGGAAAAGTTCCGGATCCGGGCGCGGTGCGTCACGCCGACGCCCCCCCGTACCGCCGCAGCCCCAGACGCCACACGACCCGCGCCAGCGCCAGCAGCAGGAGCGCCAGGGCGGCGGCGCCGAGCAGCGTCGAGAGCGTCAGGCGGCCGGTCAGGGCTTCGGCCGGGACCGTGACGGCGAAGGCGATCGGCACGAGGAACGTCAGCGTCCGGCGCATCCAGCCCGGGTAGACCCCCACCGGCCAGCGGCCGGCGGCGTAAAGGCCCTCGAACAGGTTGGTGATGTGGTCGGCGCGCACGATCCAGAACGCCGTCGACGCCAGCATCAGCCAGAACGCATAGATCATGGCCCCGCCCAGCGTCAGCGCCGCGGCGAACGCCGCCGCGTCCCACGCGCCCGGCCGGTCCGGCAGGCGGGCCACCGCGACGGCCAGCACCGCCAGACCCACCCCGACGTCGACGATCTGCCAGATCCGCAGCTCGCGCACGCTGACCAAGGCCTGGGCGTCGGCGGGCTTGGTCAACACGAAATCCAGCGTGCCCTCCTGAATATCGCCGATGAGCCGCAGCATGTTGGGCTGGACGGACGCCCGCATCAGCCCGCCCACCATGATGTACACCCCCATCACCGCCAGGAGCTCGTCGCGCGACCAGCCGCCCAGCTCGCGCGTGTGGCTGAACACCAGCCCCAGCCCGATGAGCCCGGTGGCCAGCGCGACGAACGCCTGGAGCACCTGGATGAAGAAGTCCACGCGGTACTGGAGCTCGTTCAGCACGCCCACCCGGGCGTACGTCAGGGCCAGCCGCGGGACCGCGAGCAGCGAGGGGATTGACATGAACGCGCCGGGCCCCGCCCTCAGCCGCCGACCGCCGCGAAGCGCCGGATGCCGACCCGCCACACCGCGTTCACCGCCACCGTGCCGAGCGCGATCCACGCCAGCTGCATGCCGAGCCCCCGGGCGAGGTCGCGGGGCGGCAGGGCGCCGACGAGCGCCTCGATGGGGAACCCGAACGTCCACTGGAACGGCAGCCAGCCCGCCGCCTGCTGGACCCAATCCGGCATGAGCGCCATCGGCACCAGGCGGCCGGAGAGCATGAGCTCGGCGGCGAAGAACAGCTCGTAGATCGCGCTGACGCGCGTGGTCCAGAACGTGATCATCCCCAGGATCGCGAGGAGCAGCGTGCGGATCAGGTACGCGCCCCAGATGGCGACCGCGAAGACCGCGACCTCCAGCCCCGTCGGGTGCAGGTCGGGCTCGAACACCCACGCCAGGAACGCCGCCAGCGGCAGCCACAAGAGGATCACCACGACCTTCCACCCGGCGAAGAAGGCGACGTCGGCGTGCAGCGGGTGGATCGGGCGCAGGAGCGCCATCGAGAGCTGGCCCTGCCGGATGCGGCCCTCCCAGCCGTAGGGCGTGAAGACGATGTTCATGTTGCGCACGAGCGTCCACACGATGTAGTAGGCGGCGAACGCGCCGGGCGTGTAGCCGCCGACCGCGCCGCCCTGGCTGCGCGCGACGGTCGACCACACCACGAGGTAGATCATCGGCTCGGCGATCATGCCGATCATGTAGAAGTAGTTGGCCGCGCGGTATTGGAGCTGCTCCTGGATGGCGATCCGCATCAGCGCGCGGTAGAAGTCGGCGTGGCGCGTCACGCCGGCTCCAGGGCGAAGACCCGCTCGATGACGTCGTCGATCGGCGGGTCCTCGATGGTCAGGTCGTCGACGGCCTGCTCGGCCAGCAGGCGGGCGGTGACGCGCGGGGCGTCGGCACGCGCGACGCGCAGCTTGACCTCGGCGCCGGACTGGCCGACGACCTCGCCGTAGGCGCCGAGGTCGGCCGCCCCGTCGCGCAGCGTGACCCCGATGGTCTTGAAGGCGGCGAAGCGCTCGACGAGGCCGGCCAGGCCGCCGTCGAAGAGGATGCGGCCGTGGTGGATGACGATCACGCGGCGGCAGAGGGCCTCGACGTCGGCCATGTAGTGGCTGGTCAGGAGGACGGTGGCGCCGTGGCGCTGGTTGTAGGCGCCGACGAACGCGCGGATGCGGCGCTGCATCGTCACGTCGAGGCCGAGCGTCGGCTCGTCGAGGAAGAGCACGCGCGGCTGGTGCAGGAGCGCCGCCACGATCTCGGCCTTCATGCGCTCGCCGAGCGAAAGGTTGCGCACGGGCTTGCGGACGAGGTCGCCGAGGTCGAGCAGCGCGATCAGCTCGTCGCGGGTGCGGCGGTAGTCGGCCGCCGGCAGGCCGTACACGGCGCGCTGGAGGTCGAAGGAGTCGAGCGCGGGCAGGTCCCACACGAGCTGGTTGCGGTTGCCCATGACGAGCGCGATCTGGCGCAGGAACGCGGCCTGGCGGCGCGCGGGCTCGAAGCCGAGGACGTCGGCGCGGCCGGCGGTGGGGTGCAGCAGGCCGCTCAGCATCTTGAGGGTGGTGGTCTTGCCGGCGCCGTTGGGGCCGAGGAAGCCGACGACCTCGCCGGGGGCGATGCTGAACGACACGCCGTCGACGGCCGTGACGGTCCGGTGCTGGCGCCGGAACAAGCTGACGATAGACGCCTTCAGCCCGGCCTCGCGGACAGGAATCCTGAAGTGCTTGGCGAGGCCGTCGACCTGGATGGCGGGGGACACGCGGCGAAGGATACCACACGGGGTGGGGTGGGCCGCGGATGCCGACAGGCACAATCGACGACCGGCGGGCGGCGTACCAGGGTCTTGGGCGAGCTATTGCCGCATCAGGCGACCGTCCGCGCCCGAGCGTGCGTCATGTCCAACCCAGTCACGCCGCGCACGGCTCCGGCCGGGAGGGTGGCGACTGCCGCCGTGTCCCCACGCAGCGTCGTGAACGCCACCTTGTAGGCGCGATCGTCACGGTAGATGTGGACGACGGTACCGACATCGCCGGCCAAGAGGCCCACCTCCGGGATGTCACGCAGCAACGCGATTCGGTCATGTTCGGCGATCATGTGGAACCCTCCGCGCCGGGATAGGCGCTGACGAGCCGGGGTGGCTCGCTCGATGGCAGCAGCGCGGGCATGCGCCGCACTGCCGCCTCACCCCATGCGCGCCACCGCCGCCGCCGCGTCGTCCATCAGCGCCGCCGGGCTGATGCCGGCGCCGACGGCGCGCCGCATCCACAGGTCCGGCGTCACGCGCCCGATGGCACAGATGCGCAGCGTCTCCTCCGCCAGGTCGCGGCCGCGCATGTGCGAGCGGATCTGGTGGGCCATGATGTGGCCCAGCGCGTAGTCCGGCAGGTAGAGCGGGTAGGCGATCATGTGCTGGTAGGCGCCGAGCGTGTGGTAGCGGTCGGGCCCGAAGTGCGGGCGATAGAACCGGTCCCAGACCTCGCCGGCCAGCCGGATGACGGTGTCGCGCAGCGCCGCGGCATCGGCGCCGGGGTTCTGGTAGAGCCAGCGCCACGCGTAGAGGTCCACCAGCGCCGGGCCCGCGATCTGGCACGCGCCGAGCGCCGTCTGAACGGCATCGACGTCGAACGGGTCGGGCGCCCCGGGCGGCGCCTCGAAGCCGACGACCTGCCGGCCGAGCGCCTGGAACAGGAACGCGAACGCCTCCGTGCAGGCGGTGTTGGGCACGCCGCGCAGCGCGGGCCGGGGGACGCGGTGGGTGCTGACCAGTTGCTCGACGTTGTGGCCGAGCTCGTGCATGGCCGTGTCGAACCCGTCCCAGCCGAGCTCGCCGTCCAGGCTGCTCGTTCTGAGCCACGCGCCGTACTCGGGCCGGCCGGGGCGCATGGCGTGCCCGGCGCCCTTGGCCACCTCGACCCAGATCCGCGTCCCGATGAACGCGGCGTCGGCGGCGCCGAAGCCGAGCTCGGCCAGGACCTCCGGCAGGCGGCGCTCGAGGTCCTTGGCGTCGGCGAAGCGGCGGCGCACGAGGGCGTTCATCTCGGCGGCCGGCAGGGCGGTCTCGACGTCCTCGCAGTACACGTCGAACGGCTCGAGCTCGCGGCCGAGGCGGCGCCGGATCAGGTCGGCCAGGGCGGCGCGCGCGGGGTGCTCGAGCATGGTCACCAGGCAGGCCTCGACGTCGGCCTCGGGGATCTCGCGCTCCAGGTTGAACCGGCGGTCGATGGCGGTGGGGTGGTCGGGGTAGTACGCGTCGAACTGGCGGGCGACGCCGAACATGTCCAGCCAGCGGGCGTACCGCACGGGGCCGACGGTCGCGGCGGGGTCCACCGGCGCCCCGCCCAGCGTGTTGGCGGCGGGATCCCAGTCGGCGCTGGCGGTGCCGTCCATCACGGCGCCCGGAATGCTGCCCTCGACGTGGCGGGCCATGGCGGACATCAGGGCGCGCTGCAGCGGCAGCCCGGCCGGCTCGGCGTAGGCGGCCTTGATCTGCTCGCGGACCAGCCAGTGGGCCACGAGCTTGCGGCCGGGCTCGAACCAGTGCTTGCCGTCGGCGTCGACCAGGCGGTCGACGGGGATGTGGAAGGCGCTGACGAACGCGTTCGCGGCGTGGCCGAGCTCGCGGGCGGCGGCGTCGACAGACGGCGGGATGCGCGGCCCGAACGCCTGCGCGATGCGCGCCTCGGCCCAGCGGTCGACGTCCCAGCCCGGGCCGTCGCGCAGCATGTCGGGCAGGGTGGGGCGGTCGAAGTTGAGCAGGCCGACGAACGCGAGCTTCTGGGCATACACCTGGTCGGCGATGTCCGGGGCCGGGTTGAACGTGGCCAGGAGATCGTCGATCCCGGGCAGGTCGTCGCCCCGCAGGTCCGACCACCGCCGCAGGTGGCGG
Organism: uncultured Anaerolineales bacterium; assembly: GCA_964415605.1. Taxonomy (GTDB): domain Bacteria; phylum Chloroflexota; class Anaerolineae; order Epilineales; family Epilineaceae; genus UCB3. The sequence continues at coordinate 24,914 of CAYQBA010000055.1, forward strand.
TGGATCTCGTAGAGGTGGCCGCCCGTCAGGTCGACGAAGGTCTCGAAGCGGTCGAGCAGTCGGGCGCGGGCGCGCGGGTCGGCGACGTAGTAGCGCGCGCACAGGTCCGCGAAGGCCGCGGCGTCGCCGTCGGCCGGCATCCAGCGCTGGGCGGCGCGCCGGGCGCCGGCGGCGATCCGGGCGCGCTCGGCCTCGCCGTGGCGGGCGACGGCATGCTCGATCGCGGCGTCGATGGCGGCGGGCGGCAGAGCGGGGGTGGGGACGACGGGGGTGGGCGATGACATCGGCGGCGGCTCCTCGGCGATGGGTGGGTCGGCGGGGGATGGTAGTCGGGCGGACGGGGATCGCCAAGCGGGGGTGCGGGTGGTGGGCGGGCGATGGCCAGCCACCCCCGGGAGCGCCGGCGGCTTGCCGGCACGGATGGCCGACTGCCGCCTGGAGGGCGGCGCTCACGGCCACGGCTTGCGCCTAGACGACGCCTACGCCGCCCCCATGCCCACCCACGGAAGATCGTCCAGCCCCGCGCGCACCCCAAGCCGCTCCATCAGCTCGCCCGTGTGCTGCTGGATGTGGCGGATGGAATAGAGCTGCAGCTCGAGCTTGCCGAAGGGCAGCCAGTCGAAGCCGGACGCGGCGTCCAGGTCCAGCGCCGGCACGCGCCGCCGGGCCTCCGCCTGGCAGAACGCCAGGTACTCGAGCACGGTTGCCCTGTCGAAGGGCTCGCCGATCTCCGGGGCGCGATGCGGCGGCCACGGCAGCGGGCCGATGAACTGGTACTCCTGCCGGTGCTTGACCCACGGCACGAAGCTGTCTTCCGAATCCTGGAGATAGAAGTGCGTGTAGAACAGCACGTGGTAGGCGACGTGCCAGACCGGGGTCTTGTCCCGCGGATCGTTCCACAGGTCGTCCGGGCAGCGGTCGATGGCCGCCTTGAGCATCTCAAGCGCGGCGAGGTACTGCGAGACGACGATCGGGGCGAGGCCCGGCGTCGCGTGTTCAGAGTCGGTCAT
>CAYQBA010000056.1:0-24078 GCA_964415605.1 uncultured Anaerolineales bacterium
ACCGGCCCGTTCGCCCACGTCACGCCGGCCTCGGTCCAGCTGTTGGCGACCGTGTGCACCGAGCCGCCGCTGTCGGCGCCGTCGTAGGCGAACAGCCGCAGCACGGCGCCCTGCACCGGGCGGTCGATGCCGCTGACGTCGAACTTGACGTACGTCGCGTACGACCCCAACGACGCGGTGCGCACGCGCAGGTACGTCGAGAACCCGAAGTTGCTGTTCGGCGAGCCTTGCGCGGTGCGCGCGTCGGCCACCGGGCGGCAGCGGACGGTGTTCCCGGTGACGCTGCACGTGGTGCTGCCAGGCGTGTGGGTCGGGGTCGCGGTGGGCGGGACCGGCGTGCTGGTCGGCGTGTTCGTGGGTGTGTTCGTCAGCGTGTGGGTCGGGGTGTTCGTCGGCGTGCTCGTCCGCGTGGCGGTCGGCGGGACCAGGGTGTTCGTCGCGGTGTTCGTGGGCGTGGCCGTCGGCGGGACCGGCGTGTTCGTCGGCGTGCTCGTCCGCGTCGCGGTCGGCGGGACCAGGGTGTTGGTCGCGGTGTGCGTGGGCGTCGCCGTCGGCGGGGCCGAGGTGTTGGTCGGCGTGTGCGTGGGCGTCGCCGTCGGCGGGACCAGGGTGTTGGTCGGCGTGTGCGTGGGCGTCGCCGTCGGCGGGACCGGGGTGTTCGTCGCGGTGGGCGTGGGCGTCGCCGTCGGCGGGACCGGCGTGTGGGTCGGCGTGTTCGTGACGGCGGAGCAGTTGTTGGCGGGCGACGCCGAGTTGCGCGGCGACGGCGCGCCGGACGCGAAGTCAGACGCGTTGTTGTCGGAGTCCGTGCAACCCGACGCGGCGCGCAGGGCGGCGGTGGTGTTGCTGAGCGTCGGCGCCGCCGTGGTGCACGAGCCCGGCGGCGAGCCCTCGCACGAGGTGGCCGTGCCGTAGCCGACGAAGTCGACGACCGAGGCGTCGCCCAGGCCGTTGCCGGACAAGAGCGTCGTGGTGTTGACCAGGGCGACCTTGCCGCTCGTGGCCGACATCGCGATGGTGCCCGTGGCATCCGGCGTCGGCAGCGGCGAGCCGTTGGTGCCGCAGCCTTCCTGGACCAGGTAGTACCGGCCGGCCGGGATGCTGCCGCTCAGGGGCGTGGCGGCCCACGTCGTGCCGGACGCCGACGCGTACTGCACCGAGAAGCCGGTGACCGAGATCGTCGCGGCGCCGGCGTTGAACAGCTCGATGAAGTCGCACTGGTAGGGGGCGCCGGTGTTGCCGCCGCCGCCGTAGACCTGGCTGATGCGCAGGTCGTTGGCGAGCAGCCGCTCCGTCCGGTCGGCAGCCGGCGCCGTGTGCCCCGGCCCCGATCGCGCGACCGCGATTCCCGCCGCCTGGACGGCGAGGACGGCCACGGCGACGACGACCACCGTCCGTGGGCGACGCGAACGGCGCGGCGAGCGGGCGACGGCGATGGCGGCATGCGACATGGTGGCTCCAGGCACGTGCGGGACAGGTCGGTTCAGAAGGGGCATCGCGATCGCCGGACGCCATCTCGGCACGCCGTCGTGCAGGCACTTGTCGCCGACGAGGCCGGCCGCGCGGGTCCATGGCGCATGGGTCGCTCACGCCCATACTCAAATAACGCGCGCGAGGGCCGCCGGATACGGCCGGCGCCGGTCAAGCTTCGTTAACCGGCGTCCGGACGCTCAACCGCCAGGTTGGCGCGCGCGAGCTCGACGTCGCGGTGCATCTGCGCCACCAGGGCCTCGACCCCGTCGAAGCGCACCTCCCCGCGCTGCCAGGCGAGGAACTCGACGGTCAGCACGCGGCCGTAGAGGTCGCCCGCGAAGTCGAGGAGGAAGACCTCGATCGACCGCGGCCCGGTGTCGAAGGTCGGGCGGACGCCGATGCTGGCCACCCCGTCCATCCAGGCCCCGGGCGCCCGTGACGGGGCGCCGTCCCACGTCGCGCGGACCGTGTAGATGCCGTGGCCCGGCACCACGTAGTCATCGACGGGGGCCAGGTTGGCCGTGGGGAAGCCGAGCGTGCGTCCGCGGCGGGCGCCATGCACGACCGCCCCCACGATCCGCGGCGGCGCGGCCAACAGGTCCCGGGCGGCGCCGATGTCCCCGGCTTCGATCAGATGCCGGATGCGCCGGCTGCTCACCGGCTCGCCGTCGACGATGACGGGTGGGACGCACACCACGCGAAACCCGCGGACCGCGCCGAGTCGGCGCAGCGTGCCGACATCGCCCGCGCGATCCCGCCCGAAGACAAAGTCCGGCCCGACGACCATGGCGGCCAAGCGATAGCGCCCCGCCAGGTCGTCGAGGAACGCCTCCGGCGACAAGCACGCCACATCGCGGGTGAACACGTGGTGAACGGCCGCGTCGACGCCCAACGCCTCGAGGCGCCGGCGGCGCTCGTCGACGTCCGTGAGGATCGTCACCCGCCGTCCGGCGAGCACTGTGGCCGGGTGGGGCGCCAGGATGAGCGCCACGCTGCGCGCGCCGAGGTCGCGCGCCGTCTCGACGAGCCGTGCCGCCAGCCGCCGGTGCCCCAGGTGGACCCCGTCGAACTTGCCGATCGCGAGCACGGCCGCCGGTCGGGCGCCGTCGGGCGCCGGGCCGCTGGCGGGAGGCCTCATGGCGCTGGAAAGGTCCGATCCGGCTGCCAACGCCCGGACACGGGATCCCAGGCCACCAGCCCGACGAACCGGCCGTCGGCATCGTAGACCCGCACCAGACGGGTGGCGTCGGATCCAGGCGCGGGGCCCTCGATTTGCTGGCCGTGGCGCAGCGCCGCCACGCGCGCCGCGTCCACCACCATGGCCGCGTAGCCGAGGAGCGCCGCGTCGAGCGGGTGCAGGAGCGCCGGCCACCACCCTTCCTCGAACGCGGCGGCCACGCGCGCGAGGGGCTCGGCCATGTCGATCCGGAACGGGCCGACGGCGGTGCGGCGGAGCGCGGTGAGGTGCGCGCCCACGCCGAGATCCTCGCCGAGGTCGTCGGCGATGGCGCGCACGTACGTCCCCTTGGACACCCGCAGCTCGAGCGTCAGCTCCGGCGGCGCCCAGTCCACGACGACCAGCGCGTGGACCGTCACCGGCCGCGCGGCGCGCTCGACTTCGATCCCCTGGCGGGCCAGCGCGTACAGCCGCTGCCCCGCATGCTTGACGGCCGAGACCATCGGCGGCGTCTGAAGGATGTCGCCGCGGTAGCGGCCCAGGGCTGCCTCGACATCGGCAAGGCTCACCTGTGACGGGTCGCGGGTGTCGACCACTCGCCCGTCGGCGTCGCCGGAGTCGGTGCGCACGCCCAGGCGGAGCCGGGCCAGATAGGTCTTCGGCGTCGCCTGGATCTCGTCGACGACGCGCGTCGCCGCGCCGAGGCACACCACGAGGACGCCCGTGGCCATGGGATCCAGCGTGCCGGCATGACCGACCCGGCGCTCGCCCGACGCCCGGCGGATGGTCGCCACGACGTCGTGGCTGGTGTGGCCGGCCGGCTTGTCGACGACGAGGATGCCGCTCTTCGGCGGCGCCTGGCCCGCGGCCGCGGCCATGGCCGGGCTCCGGCCAGCCGGCACCAGCGGGATGACCGCGTCCGCGTCGGCGCGCAAGCGCTCCCACCAGGGCGGTGCGCCATCGTCCGCGCTGGCCGGTGGTGCCGGCAGGGCGCCGGCGTCCGCGGCGGCCGGATCGCCCGGCAACCCGCTGCTCATGGCGCTGACTGGTCGGCGGGGATCCGCACGTGGGCGTGCAAGGCGGCCCGCACGGCGGTGACAGCCGCATCAAGCGGGCCCGGCAGCCGCGCACCCGCCGCCTGAGGATGCCCGCCCCCCCCGAGCGCCGCCGCGGCCGGGCCGACATCCACGCCGGGGCGCGCGCGGAGCGAGACGTCGACGTCGCCATCCGACCGCTCGCGGACGAACGCGATGGCCATCGGCTCCGCGGCCGACTGCAGGAGCCGGGTGATGTCGGAGGTCTCGCCCGACGTGACGCCATACGCGGCCATGTCCGCCCGCGACAGCTGGCCGATGGCGAACGGCCCGTCGACGACGAGCGTGTCGAGCACGCGGCCGGCCAGCCGCAGCGTCGCGAGCGGCTGGTTGAAGAACGCGCGCTGGCTCACGGCCGCCAGCGACGCGCCGGCACCCATCAGGCGCTGGGCGACCGCCAGGCTGCGCGGCGTGGTGCTGGTCGTGCGGAAGCCCAACGTGTCGGTGACGACCCCGGTGAGGAGGCACTCCGCCGCCGCGGCGGGCAGCGGCGCGCCAACCGCGTCGATGAGATCGACCACCATCTCGGCGGTCGAGGCGGCGGTCGGATCGATGACGTCGACGTCGCCGAAGCCCGGGTTGGAAACGTGGTGGTCGACGACGATCGTGGGCTGGCCCGCCCACGCTTCGGGGGTATACAGGCGCCCCAGGCGGCGCGTGTCGGCGGCGTCCAGCGCAATCGCCAGATCGACAGCAGCAGGTGGCGTGTGGACGATCGTTTCGACGCCGGGCAGGGCGGCCGCCTCGCGCGGCGGCCGGTCCTGGCAGGCGCAGACCACCGTCTTGCCGGCAGCGCGCAGCGCGTGGCCCAGGCCCAACAGGCTCCCGATGGCGTCGCCGTCGGGGTCGAGGTGCGTGCCGAGCCAGATCACCGCCGCCCCCTGGACGCGCCGCGCCGCGGCGGCCATGGCAGCCGTCGGGTCGCGCCGCGTCGCGTCAGGCACGGGCGCGGCCGGTCTCGTGGCCGGCATCATCCGCGCCGCCCGGTCGGTCGGCGCCGTGTGCGGCGTCGTCATCTTCGGGCGGCGCGTCGTCGGGCGGCGCGGCGGCATCCGTGCCGCCCGACGCCCGCAGCTGCTCGAGCAAGCGCAACACGCGCTCGCCGCTCTCGTGCTGGCGGTCGCGCGCGAACACCAGGTGCGGCAGCCGGCGCAGGCCAAGGTCGGCGATCTCGGCGCGCAGGAAGCCCTCGCCATGCCGCAGCGCTTCGAGCGCGGCGGCGACCTCGGCGTCGTCGCCGTCGCCACACGTGAAGTACACCTTGGCGGTGGCCATGTCCTGCGTGGTCTCGACGCGCGTGATCAGGACGTCCACGAGCCGCGGGTCGCTGACGCGCCCGGGGACGATCATGGCCAGCGACTCGTAGATCAGCGCGTTGACCCGGTGTTGGCGGCGGGTGGTCATGACATCCCCTCAGCCCGGCCGGGGGCCGGCTAGCGGACGCGCTCGCGCACGAAGAACTCGAGCACGTCGCCTTCCTTGAAGTCATCGAAGCTGGCCAGGCCGATGCCGCACTCGAACCCTTCGCGCACCTCGCGCACATCCTCGGTGAAGCGCTTGAGCGACGCGACGTTGCTCTGGGCGATCTCGGCCCCGCCGCGCAGGACCCGCACGGTGGCATTGCGGCGGATGATGCCGCTGACGACCGACGACCCCGCGATGTTGCCCTGCCGCGAGATGCTGAACACCGCCCGGACCTCGGCCCGGCCGATGGTCTTCTCCTGATAGGTCGGCTCGAGCATGCCGGTCAGCGCGTCGCTGACGTCCTCGATCATCTTGTAGATCACGTCATACTCGCGGATCTCGACATGCTGCGCCGTCGCCGCCTGGAGCGCCGCGTTGTCCGGAGAGACCCGGAAGCCGATGACGATGGCGTTGGAGGCCGCCGCGAGGTTGACGTCCCACTCGGTGATGTCGCCGTTGGCCGCGCGCAGCACGTTGACGCGGATCGGTCCCGAGCATCCCTCGAGCGCCGTGACCACCGGGTCGAGCGTGCCCTGCACGTCGGTCTTGACGACGATGTTGAGGGTCTTGGCCTCGCCCGCCTCGGCCTTGGCGAAGAGCTCGTCGAGTGTCATCGGCTTGGTGGTGACCCGCGCGGCCCGGGCATGCGTGTCCGCGGCGCGCGCCGCGACAATCGCCTTGGCCGTCTTCTCGTTGGCGACGACCTCGAAGCGGGCGCCGGCATCCGGCACCGCCGACAGGCCCATGATCTCCACCGGCGTCGAGGGCCCGGCCTCCTTCACCCGCTCGCCGCGCTCGCCGAACATCGCCCGCACCCGGCCGTACGCCGCGCCGACGACGAGCGTGTCCGAGGTGCGCAGCGTGCCGGATTGCACGAGGAGGTCGGCGATCACGCCGCGCTGCTGGTCGATGCGTCCTTCGAGCACGACGCCGAGGGCCGGCCGGTTGGGGTTGGCCCGCGCCGGGTGCTCCTCGGCCACCAGGACGATCGCGTCGAGCAGGTCGTCGAGTCCCTTCGCCGTCACCGCCGAGACCGGGATGAAGAAGGTGTCGCCGCCCCACGCCTCGGGCACGATCCCGATCTCGGCCATCTGCTCCATCACGCGCTCGGGACGCGCGCCGGCAAGGTCGATCTTGTTGACCGCGACGATGATCGGGACGCCCGCAGCCTTGGCGTGATCGATGGCCTCACGCGTCTGGGGCATGACCCCGTCGTCGGCCGCCACCACGATGATCGCGATGTCGGTCGCCTGGGCGCCGCGGGCGCGCATGGCGCTGAAAGCCTGGTGGCCGGGGGTGTCGATGAACGTGATGCGCCCCCCGGCCCGCTCCACGGTGTACGCGCCCACGTGCTGCGTGATGCCGCCCGACTCGCCGGCCGCCACCCGCGTGTTTCGGATCGCGTCCAGAAGGCTCGTCTTGCCGTGGTCGACGTGCCCCATGACCGTGACGACCGGCGGGCGCACGATCAGCCGATCCTCGGCCTCGCCCGCGAGATACCACGGCCCGCCGGGCTCGGGGGCCGGCTCGTCCCCACCCGGCGCAACCTGGGCCTCGGCCGCGGGCGCCTCGGTGGCGCGCGCCGGCGGGCCGCTGCCCTCGAGGCGCAGCGTGACGCCCATGTCCTCCGCCACGATCGCCGCCGTGTCGAAGTCGAGGGTCTGCGTGATGCTCGCCATGACCCCGTTGGCAATCAATCGCTTGAGCAGCGCGACGGGGCTGACCTCGAGCTTGTCGGCGAGAACGCGAACCGCGATTGTCGCCGGGATCTCGACCACCTTGCGTTCTTTTACCTGTACCTGACTGGCCATGCGCTGCCACCCTGTTCTTGATCGATCCGTCTGCGGATGGCGATCGGGTGGCGTGGCGATCACGGCGGGCCGTCGGGCGGGGATGTCGATCCACGGCGTGCTTCAGCCCATCCCGCACGCGCCCCCTGGCCTACGCCATCTCGCGCCCACCGTCGACGCCGTCGTCTTCTTCCTCTTCCTCGTCGTTGCCCCAGCCATTCATGGCCGCGAGCTGCGCCTGTTGCGCCGCCGTCAGCGGGGCCCGCAGCGCGTGGCCGACCCGCTGCGCGAGCCCTTTGACCGTCCAACACGCCCGCCGCCGGCACAGGTACGCCCCGCGGCCGCTCCCCTTGCCGGTCGGATCGACCGCCAGCGTGCCATCGGCGGCCAGTGCCAGCCGAACGAGAGACAGCTTGGGCCGCCGGGCCCGACAGCCGACGCACATCCGCTCAGGGGGCAACCGCCGGCGGCCAGCGCCCTCCGCTCCCGTCTCAGGCACGTCTGGGTTGGATGCCCGTTCAGCTCTCTTCGTCGTCGGTCTCTTCATCGTCGGGCAGGAAATCGTACTCGGTGAACCCGAGCGCGTCCTCGAGCTCCTCCTCTGACCAACGCCCGACCTCGTCCTCCCATGCCGGTCGGCTGCGCGACCCCTTGCGATCGTGCCGCGCTTCCAGCCGGCCCGTCTTCGGATCCATGACCAGCCGCTTGCCCTTGCGCTTGCGGCCGCGATCCTCCCCGTCCTCGGCTTCTTCGTCTTCGACTTCGACTTCGGCTTCGGCTTCGACAGCCTCGCCGTCCCAATCCGGTGCCTTGACGTGCTCGGCCGGCTTGGGCGCGGCATCCTCGGCCGGGGGCGCCACGGCGGGTGCCACGGCCTCGGCCCGCTCCGCGGCGGCCGGCGGCGCAGCGACCCGCGCCGCGGCGGCCTCGCCCGGCTCCTCGGCCACGACCGCGGGTGCCGGCCGCGTCTCGGCCAGCGCGGCCATGGCCGCCGCCTGCGCCGCGGCCGCGGCAGCGGCCTGTCGGGCGCGCTCCTCGCGGCGCTTGCGCTCCTCGGCGCGGATCTCGTCGAGCACGTCGCTCGCCTCTGTCTCGGACCGGATGTCGATCCGCCAACCCGTCAGCTTGGCGGCCAGCCGGGCATTCTGCCCTTCGCGGCCGATGGCCAGCGAGAGCTGCGAGTCCGGCACGATCACGTTGGCCGTCCGCCGCTCGCCTTCCTCTTCGAGCCGAACGTGCAGCGCCTTCGACGGCGACAAGGCGTTGGCGATGTAGACGCGCGGGTCGGCATCCCACTCGACGATGTCGATCTTCTCGCCCCCGAGCTCGCGCACGAGGGCCTGGATGCGCACCCCGCGCATGCCGACGCAGGCCCCGACCGGGTCGACGCCGGCCTGGCCCGACCACACCGCGACCTTCGAGCGGCTGCCCGCCTCGCGCGCGATCGCCTTGATCTCGACCGTGCCCTGGAAGATCTCGGGGATCTCGAGCTCCATCAGCCGCTGCAGCATCTCGCGGTGCGTGCGGCTCACGATGACCTGCGGCCCCTTGGGAAGGCGCTTGACCTCGGTGACGTACACGCGCAGCCGCTGGTTGGGGGCGTAGCGCTCTCCCGGGATCTGGCCGATCTTCGGGAGCAGCGCTTCGATCCGATCGATCGCGATGGTCACGGCGTCGCGGTTGACCGTCTGCACGGTGCCGTAAACGATCTCGCCCGCGCGGTCGGCGTAGGTGCTGTAGGTCTGCTCGCGCTCGGCCTCGCGGATCCGCTGCAGGATGACCTGCTTGGCGGTCTGAGCGGCGATCCGGCCGAAGTCCTCCGGGGTCACGTCGCGGGTGATGACGTCGCCCACCACGGCGTCGGGCTTGAGGGCCTGTGCTTGGTCGACCGTCAGCTCGGAATGCGGGTCCTCGAGATACGCCTCCTCGACCACGGCGTAGTGCGAGAAGACGTGCGTCTCGCCGGTGGACTCGTGGATCTCGACCGTGACGTTGCTGCCCTCGGCGTCCGGCATCTTGTGATAGGCGGAGACCAGCGCCGCCTTCAGCGCGTCCAGGATAACTTCTGGCGGCAGCTCACGAGCGGCGCTCAGCCCGCGGATGGCGCTCATCAGCTCGGATCTGGTGCTGGAAACCTTGGCCATGCGATCCCCACCTGGAACGTTTCGGAAACGTGCGGGCACCCGACACAAAGAAAAGTGGGGGTGGCCCACTCTTCCAAAGACCCGGACGCCTTGTCGTACCGCACAATATAGCACGGGCGTCGGACAACTGACAAGTGAGTTCCGCGGCCGTTGGGGCGTTCCCGGGATTGAGGAATCCGCGCCGGGCACGGTACAATAGCCGCCGGGTCGCCCTGCGATGGCCTGGGCGGTGGTCGCGCCTGAGCGGCCCGCGCGACCGGCGTCGGTCACGGGGCGAGGTCAAGTCGATCGGGCCGTTCCCGCCGTTGGGGCCGGATGCCCGCCACGCGCGCAACTCGAGCGCGTCTGAGGTGTTATTGGTGCTAGAGATCTCGGAGTCCGAGCTGATTGACCGGGCCAAGGCCGACCCGCGGGCTTTCGGTGAGCTCTACCGCCGGCACGTCGACGCGATCTACAGCTACGCGTATCATCGCGTCGGCAACCCGGTCGATGCCGAGGATCTGACCGCGCGGACGTTTCAACGCGCGCTGGCCAGCATGCCGGCGTACGTCGACCGCGGCGCGCCGTTCGCGGCGTGGCTGTACCGCATCGCCCACAACCTCATCGCCAACTGGCACCGGGATCAGGGCCGCCGGCAGGCGGTCTCGCTCGACGGGCTCGGTGCCGGGATCGACGACCTGACCACTGACAGCGACGATGGCCTGGCCATCCAGGCGTGGACCCACGCCCGGGTGGCCGACGCCGTCCGGCAGCTTGACCCCGAGCGGCAGGATCTCCTGATCCTCAAGTTCACGCATGGCCTGTCAAACACCGAGATCGCCGCGACGCTCGGCCGCACCGAGAGCGCCGTCAAGAGCCTGTACCATCGAACGCTGCTGGCGCTGCGCGAACAGCTCGACCGGGAAGAAGGCGCGCAGCATTCGGGGACAGATCGAACAGGGAGCCTCACGACACCATGACCACCCACACGCCTGATCACACGGCCGAGATCGGCCAGCTCCTGGATCGACATGCGCACCTGGTGCAGCGCGGCGATCGCGACGGCGCGAGCCGCGTCAGGCAAGCGGCGGCCCCGATGGCCGACGTGGCGAGATCCATGGCCCTGGCCGAGCGGTTGGGCGACGTGTTGACGCCCGTCGAGCCGCGGTCGGACTTCCGGGCGCGGCTCGGGGCCGACATCGACGCCGCCGCCGGAGCGATGGCCGCGCGGGCCGCGGACCGCCGCAGGCGCGCCGCGCGACCGCGGGTGCGGGTGTTGCTGCAAGGTGGCGCGGCGGTGGCCGTGGTCGGCATCATGGCCGCGGCCGTTCTCTGGCGCGGGCGGGTCGATCGGCTGCCGGCCTGAACGGGATCCCGGCCGGCGCGCAAGCCCCACGCCGATCTCCAGCCGCTTCCGGCGGGCAGCCCGGGAACCGGGACGCCTGACGGGTCAGACGTCGAGGTTCTTGACGTCCTGCGCGTGCGTCATGATGAACCGGCGGCGCGGCGGCACGTCGGCGCCCATCAGCATCTCGAAGGTCCGATCCGCCGCCGCCGCGTCCTCGATGGTCACGCGCAGGAGCTGGCGGTTCTCGGGGTTCATGGTCGTCTCCCAGAGCTGGTCGGCGTTCATCTCGCCGAGCCCCTTGTAGCGCTGCAGCATGGCGCGCGAAGGATCGGCGAGGGTGGCCATGTGGCGATCCTTCTCGGCGTCGCTGTAGGTGTAGGTGACGTGCTTGCCGACCTTGATCATGAACAAGGGCGGCTGGGCGATGAAGAGATGGCCGCGTTCGATGAGGGGCGGCATGAACCGGTAGAAGAACGTCAAGAGCAGCGTGCGGATATGGCTCCCGTCGACATCCGCATCCGTCATCACGACCACGCGGTGGTAGCGCAGGTTGGCCAGGTCGACGTCGTCGCCGATGCCGATGCCGAGCGCCTGGATGAGCGACCGGACCTCGTTGTTGTGCAGGATCTTGTCGAGGCGCGACTTCTCGACGTTGAGGATCTTGCCGCGCAAGGGCAGGATGGCCTGGAAGTGGCGGTTGCGGCCCTGCTTCGCCGTGCCCCCGGCGCTGTCGCCCTCGACGATGTAGAGCTCGGCCTCCTCGCTGTTGCGCGTGGCGCAGTCGGCGAGCTTGCCGGGCAGCGACGAGCCCTCGAGGGCGCTCTTGCGGATCACCAGCTCGCGCGCCTGGCGCGCCGCGCTGCGGGCCCGCGCCGCCGTCAGGCACTTGTCGATCACGGCGCGCGCCTCGCGCGGGTGCTCATCGAGCCACTGCGCGAACGCGTCGGCCACGACGGACTCGACGTGGAAGCGCACCTCGGCGTTGAGGAGCTTGACCTTGGTCTGGCTCTCGAACTGCGGGTCGGGCACCTTCACGCTGACCACCGCCGTGATGCCTTCCCGCGTGTCGTCGCCGCTCAGGTTGCTGTCGTTGTCCTTGAGGAGACCCTGCTTGCGGGCGTAGTCGTTGATGACCCGCGTGATGGCCGCCCGGAAGCCCGTCAGGTGGACGCCGCCGTCGGGCGTGACGATCGTGTTGGCGAAGCAGTACGTGTTGTCGGTGAAACCGTCGGTGTACTGCCAGGCGGCTTCGACCTGGGTGCCGTCGATCTCCTTCAGCGCGTATACGATGCCGTGCACGACCTGCCGGCCCCGGTTCAAGAACCGGACAAAGCTGCGCACGCCTCCCTCAAAGTAAAACGTGACGTCGTGGGGGATCTCCGGCCGTTCGTCGCGCAGGCGGACCGTGACCCCGCGGGTCAGGAACGCCATCTCGCGCAGGCGCTGCTGGAGCATCGGGAAGCGATAGTCGGTCTCGCTGAAGATCGTGGTGTCGCGCAGGAACGTGACGGTCGTCCCGCTGCGCTCGCCGGGGGCCATCGGGCGGACGGTCTCGACCTCGGTCTTCGGGATGCCGCGCTCGAAGCGTTGGCGGTACACGAACCCGTTCTGGCGGACCTCGGCGACGAGCCAGTCGCTGAGCGCGTTCACCGCCGACACGCCGACGCCGTGCAGGCCGCCCGAGACCTTGTAGCCGCCGCCGCCGAACTTGCCGCCGGCATGGAGCTTGGTCATCACGGTCTCGAGCGCGCTGCGCCCGGTCTGCTTTTGGATGCCGACCGGAATGCCGCGGCCGTTGTCGGTCACCGACACCGACTCGTCAGGGTGAATCACGACGTCGATCCGGTCGCATGCTCCGGCCATGGCCTCGTCGACGGCGTTGTCGACGACCTCGTACACCATGTGGTGCAGCGCCCGGATGTCGGTGCCGCCGATGTACATGCCGGGGCGGAGGCGGACGGCCTCGAGGCCCTCGAGAACCTGGATGTTGTCTGCGGTGTACGACAGGACGTCCGGCAACGGCGAGGTGTCGATCATGCGTGTTCCAAAGGGCGAGCGGGTCGGGTCGGAAGCGGGTGACGCCTTAATTTAATAGTATACCCATTGTCCGCTTATATCAAGTTGGCGTGTTTAGGCGCGGCCGATGGACGGGCCGCGCCAGGCGGTCGATCCACGCCCTGCGCCAGCGCGCGGCGGCGTGGTAGAGCCCGTAGCGCACCCGGCCGGCCGGGTAGTCCCACGCGCCCTGCTGTTCGACGAGGACGGCGCCGAAGCCTTGCTTGAAGCGCCCCACGCCCCACAGCGGATCGGTCTCGTCCGGCCCGGTCGGCCCGCCCCACCAGTCGTAGCGCCGCGCACCGCGCGCGATGGCCCACCGCAGGCTCTCCCATTGGGCCGGGTAGGCCGGCATGTGCTCGCGGCCGGCATCGGTGGAGGCGCCGTAGAGGTACCACACGGTGTCCCCGAAGGCCACCGGGATGACCCCGGCCAGCGCGCGGCCGTCCCGCTCGGCCAGGATCACGGTCGCGTCCCCGCGATCGAGGTACGCCCGCCACGCGTCGTCGTAATAGGCGCGCGTCCGCAGGCCGAACCCGGCGCGTGCCGCGGTGTCGGCATACAGGGCGTAGAACGTGTCAAGGTCGCCGGCACCGCCATGGCGCACCGAGACGCCCCGGCGCTCGGCGAGCCGGAGGTTGTAGCGGGTCTTAGCCTTGAGCTGGGCCCAGACGGCCGGCTCGCCGCCGGCGAGGTCGCTGATCATCGTGTTGGGGAATTGGATCTGCTCCGGCGAAGGCCGCCAGCCCCGGGACCGCCAGAGCCGTGCCACGGGCTCGGCGGCCAGCGGCACGTCGGCGTCCATCTTGAGCTGGACCAGCCCCGTCGCGGCGGCCCACGCCTCCAGGCCCGCCAGCACGCCGGACCAGGCGGCCGGGTCGCCGGGGCGGGCGAGCAGTGGTCCCTTGGGGACGTACCCGACGCGGATCGGGAGCCGCCCGACGCGGCGCGTGAGGACCAGCGCGGCCGCCTCGGGGTGCCCGGCCGGGTCGGTCCAGGCCAGGCGCGCGGCGGCCCAGCCCCAACGGGCTTTGAGGTCGCCCCACGCCCACCCTTGCAGGAGGTGCGGCGCCGGCAGGGCGAGGACAAGGGCGTCCCACGCGCCGGGGTCGTGGACCTCGAGCGGCGCGCGAAGCCCGTCGCCCCGGGTCATCGGTCCTCGCCCGCAGCGGCGGGGGGCGCGGGCGGGGTCATCGGCGCGCGAGGCCCGGCAGGCGGCCCAGCCACGGCGCCGCGGCCCGGCCGAGGGCGTAGCGCGTCGGCGCGAGCACGTCGTCCCACGCGCCGACGGACCGCCAGACCGTGCCCCCGAAGCCGCGCTTGAAGCCCCACACGCCCCACAGGTCGCCGGCGCCGGCCGGCACGGCGTCGGGCGCGATCCCGGACGCCGCGGCGCGCCCGATGGCGTCGGGAATGCCCCAGAAGTCGTACCAGCGCAGCCCGGCGGCGGCAGCGCGGCGCAGCGCCTCCCATTGCAGCAGGTGGTTGGGCATCCGCTGGCGCTCTTCGCCGGCGCTGCCGCCGTAGAGGTAGGTGGCGGTGTCGCCGAAGTGGACGACGAGGATCGCCGCGAGCGGCGCGTCGCCCCAACGGGCGACGTAGACGTGGGCGCCGACCCCGGGGGCGCGGGGCGGGCGGTTGAACGCCCGCCAGACCGCGGCGTGGTAACCCGCCGGGCGGGATCCGATGCCCTGGCGCGCGGCGGTCGCGTGGACCAGGCGCTCCAAAACGTCGAGATCCTCGGCCCCGCCCTCGGTCACGACGACGCCCGACTTCTCCGCGAGCCGCACGTTGTAGCGCCACTTCTGCTTCATGCCGGCGAGGACGGCGTCCTCACCGCGCGCCAGGTCGACCCGCACGGTGCTCGGGGGCTGGACGGGGTCGGCCGGGCGCAGGCCCGCGTCGGTCAACCACGCGCGGGTCAGCGGGTCGTCGGGCCAGTGGGGTTCGACCCGCACGGCGACGCAGCCGCGAGCGGCGGCCCGCAGCGCGGACCTCAGCGCCGGCCAGGCGGGGTCGAGCGGGACGCACACCGGGCCGCGGGGAACATAGGCCACCGCGCCGCCCAGGCGGCGGCGGACGAGCAGTTGGGCGCCGGCGATCGGGGCCCGCGCCGGGGCGCCAGGCGGGGCAGCGCCGCCAGCGGCGCCAGTGGTGCCGGCGTCGACGACGACTCGCCGCACCTCCCACCCCTGCGCGGCGCGCACCCGGCCCCAGGCCGACGACTGCAGGCAGTGGCCGAACGGGTGGCCGGCCACGAACGCGTCCCATGCCGCGTCGTCGCTGGACCATTCCGCTGCGCTTCCAGGGCTCCCCATCGGGGTCAGCGTAGCACGGCGCCGGCCCGCCGCCAACCCCGGCGCACGGCTTGACACCGCCCGCCGGCCCTGTGTTATAATCGCCGCCGGCATCCGGTGCCATCACTGCAAGGGGGACACAAGCATGGCCGATCGCTGGGGGTTCGTCGCCCTCTTCTCTCTGATCGCGCTCAGCGTTCCGATCATCGGCTTGATCATGTCGTGGGCCCTGCGGCCACACCGCCCGGGCCCCATCAAGCAGACCACCTACGAGTGCGGTCTCGAGACGGTGGGCGAGACGTGGATCCAGTTCAAGGTCCAGTACTACCTGTACGCGCTGATCTTCGTGCTCTTCGACGTCGAGACGGTGTTCCTCTACCCCTGGGCGGTGGCCTACCAGGCGTTGCCGTTGTTCGCGCTGGTGGAGATGCTCGTGTTCCTCGCGATCCTCGCCGTCGGGCTGGCCTACGCCTGGCGCAAGGGGGCGCTGGAGTGGGTCTGATCGCCGACCATCGTTCCGGGTGCCCGCCGCCGGGGCGCCCCGTTCACCAGCACCGCACCACGGCTGGGGGAGTGAGCCAATGAATCCGTCCGCGGGCTTTTTCCTGCAAGCCCAGACCAACCCTGTCCGCGATCTGATCGGCCGGATCGTGGCCGGTGCCGGGTGGCCGGCCGACGTGACAGCGCTCGCCACGGACGTCGTGGTCTGGGTCCTCATCGCCACCGTCATCATCCTGGTGGTGCAAGTCGCCATGCTCTACACCACATGGCTCGAGCGCAAGGCCGTCGGCCGCATGCAAGACCGCCTCGGCGCCAACCGCGTCGGGCCGTACGGCCTCCTGCAGCCGTTCGCCGACATGATCAAGATGCTGACCAAGGAGGACGTCACGCCCGAGGCGGCCCACCGCAGCGTCTTCAACCTCGGCGCGATCCTGGTCGTGCCGCCCTCGATCCTGGTGTTCGCGGTCGTCCCCATGGGCATCGGCCTGATCGCCACCGACCTCGCGGTGGGCTTCCTGTACTTCATCGCCATGGCGTCGACGGCCGTCGTGCCGATCTTCATGGCGGGCTGGGGCTCGCGAAACAAGTACGCCATTATCGGCGCCATGCGCGCCGTCGCGCAGATCGTCTCGTACGAGATCCCGCAGGTGCTGTCGGTCGTCGGCGTGCTGCTCCTGGCGGGCACGCTCTCGATGCAGGGGCTGACGGTCGCCCAGGGCAGCGGCGGGTGGCCCGGCCTGTGGTTCATCCTGATCCAGCCGATCGCGTTCGTCATCTTCCTGATGGCCACCGCCGCCGAGATCGAGCGATCGCCGTTCGACATCCCGGAGGCCGAGAGCGAGATCATCGCCGGCTACCACACCGAGTACGCCGGCATCAAGTTCGGGATGTTCTACCTGTCGCTGTACTTCTTCACGATCGCCTCGGCGGCCCTGGGAGCCGTGCTGTTCCTCGGCGGCTGGCAGGCGCCCATCGCGGCGCTGAACACCATCCCCGGCACCGGCATCCCGCTGGGGTGGTTCTGGATGGGGCTCAAGACGTTCGTGCTGGTCTTCGTGTTCATCTGGCTGCGCGGGACGCTGCCCCGGCTGCGCAGCGACCAGCTCATGGGCTTCGCGTGGAAGGTGCTGGTGCCGCTGTCGCTGGCGAACCTGCTGGTGGCGGGCCTCCTCGGCAAGCTGACCCAGGGCCTCGACAATCCCCTGCTGGTCTTCGTCGGGTTCGCCCTGGCCAACGGCCTCTTGATCCTCCTCACGGCCGGGCTGATCAACCGATCGCGCGCGCGCGGCGCGGCCCGCGCCGTGCGGTTCGACCAGCCGCCCGCCGTGGAAGTGGAGAGCCTGGCATGACGACCGACATCGTGACCCAGATCGTCTTCGTGGTCCTCGCCCTCATGACGCTCGGCGGGGCCGTCGGCGTGGTGGTGGCGCGCACCGTGTTCGTCGGCGCGCTGTGGCTGATCCTGTCGTTCATCGGCGTGGCCGGCATGTACGTCCTGCTCGACGCGGGGTTCCTGGCCGCGATCCAGATCCTGATCTACGTCGGCGCCATCAGCGTGCTGATCCTGTTTGCCGTCATGCTCACGCACAACGCGATGACCGACGGCGAGCGCCCCAACAACCAGTGGGCGATGGGCCTGCTCCTGGCGATGATCCTGTTCGGCCTGCTCGGCGTGATCGGTTACGCCGCCGACTGGCCGCTGGCGGCGGGGGCCGTGGCCGGGGCGGGTGGCGTGGCGATCACGGCGGAGCAGGCCGCGTCGCTGCCCGCCGCGGTCCGCACGGAAGCCGACGGCGCCGTGACCTACGCCATCCCCGACCAGGTGACGATGATCGGCCGGGCCTTCATGACCGAGCACCTGTTGGCGTTCGAGGTCATCTCGTTGATCCTGCTGATCGCCCTCGTCGGCGCGATCGTGATCGCCCGTGAATGAGCGGCCGCGCGCCCGCGGGCGCCAAGGAGGACTGACATGCCCGTGATCCCACTCTGGTGGTACCTCGTCGTGTCCGCCGGCCTGTTCGCGATCGGCCTGTTCGGGGCGCTGACGCGCAAGAACGCCGTGGCCGTGTTGATGGGCATCGAGCTCATGCTCAACGCCGTCAACCTCAACGCGGTGGCGCTGTGGCGCTTCGTGTCGCCCACCGTGGCCGTCGAGGCCGCCGGCCAGCCGGCTTACCTGGCGAGCGTGGACGGGCAGATCTTCGCCGTGTTCGTCATCGCGCTCGCGGCGGCCGAGGCCGCCGTGGGGCTGGCGCTGATCATCGCCATCTACCGCCTGCGCAAGACCGTCGAGCTCGACCAGTTCAGCTTGATGAACGGTTGACGGCCCCACCGCCGCGCGCATCCTCGAGACGAGAGACCGCTCATGCTAGACATCCACACCATCGGCAGCTACGCCTGGCTGATCCCGTCGTTCACCGCGCTGGCGTTCGTCGTCATCGTGGGCCTCATCGCGTCGGGCAGCCACGACGGCCGCCTCGCCGCCCGCATCGGCGTCGGCGGCATCGTGCTGAGCACGGTCGTCGGCCTGGCCGTGTTCGCGGCGGCGCTCGGCGCGGGCGGCGAGGAGCTGGCGCACGCGCCGTTCGAGATGACGTTCGCCTGGCTCCCCATGGGCGCCAGCAGCCTGAACGTCGGCATCCTCGTCGACCCGCTGGGCGCCGCCACCGTGGCCATGGTCACCGTGGTGTGCACGATGATCTTCATCTTCTCGACGGCGTACATGGAAGGCGAGATCACGGCCTACAAGGACCCGCGCAGCGGCGCCGTCGACGCCGGCACGGGCAACGCCCGCTACGCCCGGTTCTTCGCCTACATCTCGCTCTTCGCCACCGGCATGCTCGGCTTCGTGCTCTCGAGCAACCTGCTCGAGGCCCTGGTCTTCTGGGAGATCATGGGCCTGTGCTCGTTCCTGCTCATCGGGTTCTGGTACCACAAGCCGAGCGCGGCGGCCGCCGCCAAGAAGGCGTTCCTGACCACGCGCATCGGCGATCTGTTCTTCTTCGTCGGCATCATGGCCCTGTACTGGGTCTTCGGCTCGGTGGACTACACCACGATGCTGTCGGAAGCCGGGATCGAGAAGGTGCGGGCGCTCGGCGACATCGGCGGCACCGGCATCCCGCTGGCGGCGGTGATCGCGCTGCTCGTCTTCGGCGGCGCCGTGGGCAAGAGCGCGCAGTTCCCGCTGCACGTATGGCTGCCCGACGCCATGGAGGGCCCGACCCCGGTATCGGCGCTGATCCACGCCGCCACCATGGTGTCGGCCGGCGTGTTCCTCGTGGCGCGCATGTACCCGGTCTTCAGCGCCGGCTACGCCGAGGGCCCGGGCGACATCAGCGGGGGCATGTTCGTCGTCGCGGCCATCGGCGCCTTCACGGCGCTCTTCGCGGCCAGCATCGCCGTGGCGCAGTTCGACGTCAAGCGGGTGCTGGCGTACTCCACGCTCAGCCAGCTTGGCTACATGGTCATGGCGCTCGGGATCGGCGCGTACGTGGCGGCGGTGTTCCACCTCCTGACGCACGCGTTCTTCAAGGCCCTGCTCTTCCTGGGCAGCGGCTCGGTCATCCACGGCGTGGAGCACGGCATGCACCACGCCCACGGCCACGGCGATGATCACGGCCGCGGGCACCCCCCCGGCGGCGCCGACCCGCACGACCCGCAGGACATGCGCAACATGGGCAACCTCCGCATGCGCATGCCGCTGACCTTCTGGACCTTTCTGGCCGGCACGCTGGCGCTCACCGGCATCCCGGTCTTCGCCGGCTTCTGGAGCAAGGACGAGATCCTTGCCGAGGCGTTCCACAAGGGCCTGGAGAGCGGCATCGCCATCGCGGGGTTCGTGTGGCTCATGGGCACGCTGGCCGCCTTTCTGACGGCGTTCTACATGGCGCGCCAGGTCTTCATGGTCTTCGCGGGCCCGCCGTCGACGGAGGGCGCCCGCCACGCTCCGGAGAGCGCGCCGGCGATGGTGTACCCGCTGGCGTTCCTGGCGGTGTTCGCCGTGCTGCTCGGCTTCGCCGGGGTGCCCGAGACGTTCCCCGTGATCGGCCCGCTGCTCGGCAACCCGTTCCACCACTTCGTCGGCGCGCTGACGGCCACGGGCGCGCACTTCGAGGGCCTGGCGTTCAACGCCGTGCCGGCCGCCCTGTCGGTGGTGGTGGCGGTGGCCGGCTGGGCGCTCGGGTGGTTCCTCTACGGGCGCGACCCGGCCGCGGCGCGGGCGTACGACCCCTTGCGCCGCCTCGGCGGTGTGTGGCAGACGCTGCACCACAAGTACTACGTGGACGAGCTCTACGCCGCCACGGTGATCCGGGCGTCGATCGGCGCGGCCAACGCCAACGCCGCGCTCGACAAGCGCCTGGTCGACGGGCTGGTCAACCTGACCGGCCGGGCCGGCGAGGCGTTCACCCGCCTGAATGGCTGGGTGGACAGCCGCGTCGTCGACGGCGCGGTGAACCTCGTGGGGATCGTCAACGCCGAGCTCGGCCGTGGCTTGCGACTGGTGCAGAGCGGCCGCGTGCAACAGTACCTGCTCGTCGCATTCTTCAGCCTGCTTGTCCTCGTCGGCGCGTACCTCTGGTAGCGCGGGCGCCCCTTCCCGGGAGGAGAGATCGTCCATGTCGATTCCGTACCTGCTCACGCTGATCACGTTCGTGCCGCTCGTGGGCATGCTCATCCTGTTCTTCCTCAAGGATGACGGCCTGGTCAAGCGCTTCGCGCTCGGCTGGAGCTTGATCCCGCTCGTGCTGTCGGTGCTCCTGTGGGGCGGCTACGACCGCACGGCCGGGGGCTTCCAGTTCGAGGAGTACGTGCCGTGGATCACCCAGCTCGGGGTCAACTACCACGTCGGCGTGGACGGGATCAGCGTGCCGCTGATCTTCCTGACAGCGCTGTTGACCACCATCAGCCTGTGGTACTCGTCGGGCGTGATCAAGACACGGGTGCGCGAGTATTTCGCGCTCTTCCTGCTCCTGCAGACCGGCATGTTCGGGGTGTTCGTCGCGCTCGACCTGTTCATGTTCTACGTCTTCTTCGAGATCGGGCTGGTGCCGATGTACTTCCTGATCGGCATCTGGGGCGGCCCGCGGCGTGAGTACGCCGCCATCAAGTTCTTCCTGTATACCCTGGCGGGGAGCGTCCTGATGCTCCTGGCGCTCATCGCGGTGGCCTACAACACGGGCAGCTTCAGCCTGGTGCGCGAGGGCATGACGTCGGCCTTCGTCCAGGCCGCCCCAATCCCGTTTGCCGGCGACCTGCGCGGCGCGGTGGCCGTGGCCGCCTTCCTCGGCTTCTTCATCGCCATGGCCATCAAGGTGCCGAGCTTCCCGTTCCACACCTGGCTGCCCGACGCGCACGTCGAGGCGCCCACGGCCGGCTCGGTCATCCTGGCGGGCGTGCTGCTCAAGCTCGGTACCTACGGGCTGGTGCGGGTGGTCATCCCGCTCTTCCCCGGGGCGTTCCAGCTCCTGGCCGTCCCCATTGCGTTCCTGGCGTTCACCAGCATCGTGTACGGGGCGATGGTCGCGATGGCCCAGTGGGACTTCAAGAAGCTCATCGCCTACTCGTCGGTCAACCACATGGGCTACATCACGCTCGGCCTCGTGGCGGCGATGGCGCTGGTGCAACCGTCGGGCGAGATGGGCGCCGAGCAGATCCAGCAGCTCACCGACGCACGCGTGGCGGCGCTGAACGGTGCCGCGCTGCAGATGTTCGCCCACGGGATCATCACCGGCGCGCTCTTCCTCCTGGTCGGGCTGATCTACGACGAGCGGACGCATGTGCGCGACTTCCGCGAGCTCGGCCCCGGCCTGTGGCGGACCGTGCCGCGCTACGGCACGTTCCTGATCGTCGCGGCCTTCGCCAGCCTGGGCCTGCCGGGCCTGGCCGGCTTCGTGGCCGAGTTCCTGGTGTTCAACGGCGCCTTCCGCGTGGCGCTGGCCGGCAACCTGCCGCTCCTGGTGCTGACGTCGCTGTCGGTGCTCGGCATCCTGTTCACCGCCGCGTTCATCCTGTGGAAGGTGATCCAGATGCTGCTGCTCGGCCCGCAGAACGAGCGGTGGATCGGGACGCCGGACCTGACGGGACGCGAGATGGCCATGCTGGCGCCGCTCGTCGTATTAATGGTCCTCTTCGGGGTCTGGCCCAAGCCGATCCTGGACCTCATCAACGGCGCGATGACGGGCCTGATCACGGTGATTCAGCCGCACATCCAGCCGGCCGCCGAAGCCACGGCGCTCCTGATCCAGAGCCTGCACTGAGACCCACGAGGGGGGAGAGGGGGACGCCATGCCCGATCTCGGCAACATTTACGTCCATTTCGCGCCGGAGCTGATCCTGACGGTCGGCATCCTCGTCATCCTGCTGTACGACGTGGTCGTACGCGGGCGGGACGCGGCCCAGGCCTGGATCGCGGTGGCCACGCTGGTCGCGGCGATCGTGGCCACCGTGTGGCTGTCGACGCAGCCGGCCGGCGCGATCTTCGAGGCACGCAGCGCGGTCGACCCGGGCAAGGTGATCCGGGCTGGCGTCTTCCTGTCGGACGGCTTCACGCACTTCTTCCGCCTGATCGGGCTCGTGACGACGCTGCTCGTCACGCTGTCGGGGCTGGCGTTCATGCGCGGGCGCACGCCGTACAAGGGCGAGTTCTACGCGCTCGTCCTCTCGGCGGCGCTGGCGATGAACCTGATGGCCGGCGCCAACGACCTGATCATGGTGGCGCTCTCAATCGAGTTCCTGTCGATCACGAGCTACATCCTCACGGGGTACCTCCGCAACGACCCGCGCTCGGTCGAAGGCGGCCTCAAGTACTTCCTGTACGGATCCATCGTCAGCGCGGCGATGCTGTTCGGCATGTCGCTGCTCTACGGCGCCGCCGGCACCACGTCGCTGGTCGACCCGGCGGGCGCGACACGCACGATCGCGGCGGTGGCCGCCGACCCCGAGCGGCTGATGGTCAACGGCCTGGGCGGGCTGCTCCTGCCGGCGCTGGCGATGGTGGTGGCCGGCATCGGTTTCAAGATCGCGCTCGTGCCCTTCCACCAGTGGTCGCCGGACGCCTACCAGGGCGCGCCGACGCCGATCACGGCGTTCCTGTCCGTCGGCCCCAAGGCGGCCGGCTTCGCGGTGCTGTTGCGGCTGATGCTGTCGACCTTCGGGGGCGCCGAGCTGGCGCCGTCGTGGCTGGGCCTCCTGGCGGCGCTCGCAGCGGTCACGATGATTGTCGGCAACCTCGGCGCGCTGACGCAGACCGACGTCAAGCGGATGATGGCCTACTCGTCGATCGCGCAGGCCGGCTACATGCTGCTCGGGCTCGTGGCTCTCGGCGGCGGGATGCTCGAGGGCATCGAACCGGTGGGCGCGGTGCTGGTGTACATCCTGGCGTACCTCTTCACCAACCTCGGCGCCTTCGCCGTGATCATCGCGGTCGACCACGCCACCGGGTCGAGCGACGTCGGCAGCTACGCCGGCCTGATGAAGCGGTCGCCGTTCCTGGCGGTCGCGCTGGCGGTGTTCTTCCTCAGCCTCGTCGGGATCCCGCCGCTGGCCGGCTTCATCGGCAAGTTCGCGGTCTTCAGCGCAGCGGTCACCGGCGGGCAAGCAATGCTGGCCGTGGTCGGCGTGCTGACCGGCGTGATTTCGGTGGGGTACTACTTCCGCGTGATGCGCGAGGCGTTCTTCACGGCCCCGCCCGAAGGCGCCGGCGCGATCCGGCTCGCGTCGCCGCTGCGCCTGGTCGTCGTGGTCGCGCTCGTCATGACGTTCGCGATCGGGCTCATGCCGACGCCGTTCATCCAGCTCGCCAACCAGGCGGCGCAGGTGATCGCTCCGGTGGCGGAGGCGATGGCGGGGCACTAGCGCCCCGTCACCGTCCTGCCCCCCACGCGAAGCCGCCGTCGGGCCCGACCAGCCCCGTCGCGTCCCACACGGCATCGCCGCCCGTGGTCCGGCCGACGAGCACGGACCGGATGCTGCCATCGGCCGGGACGAGATCGACGAACACGAACGCGGCGCCGTCGGGCGTCCACGTGACCTGACCGCGCAGGTCGTACCGGAAGCGGCCGTTCTCGTCGGCCGCGCCCACCGGGAGCGCCGCGATCGGCCGCCAACCCCGCCCGTCCGGGCCGACCCGGAAGACGCCGTTCCCCCAGAACAGGTCGGTGGCGCTCTGGCGCAGCATGAAGCCGACGTCGCCATCCGGGAGGCCGTGGGGCGCGAACGCGAGGTGGCCGCCGGCATCGGCATCACGGGGGCCGGCGAGGAAGCCGAGGACGGGGCGCCAGCCACTGCCCTCGGCGCCAGCGGCCAGATCGAGTCGCCTCAGCGGGGCGGCGCCGTCGCGCGCTTCCAGGACCGCCGAGCCGTCGGACAGCCACCCCAGGTCCAACCCCGGCCCGACGTACTCGAACGCCTCGAGGTCGCGCGGCTCGCCCGACGCCACGTCCCAGACCACGTTGCCGTTGCCCTCGAAGTAGCTGACGGTCGAGATCAGGTGGCGCCCGTCCGGCGCCCACGACCGCGGCCGGTGGATGCCCTCGACGCCCATCTGCGTCTCGGGCACCGCGGCGGCGAGCGTGCGAGGCGGGCCGCCCGCGAGCTCGACAACGTGCAGCCCGCCGGCATCGCCGAACGCCAGCCGCTCGCCGGTCGGGGCGAGCAGCAGCCCGCGGCAGCCCTGGCGCGAGGCCGTCCCGCCCGCGCCGGCCGGCCCGCAATCGGCGAGGATGCGAGCGGCAGCGGGGTCCGCGACCGGCGCCGCG
>CAYQBA010000057.1:0-23851 GCA_964415605.1 uncultured Anaerolineales bacterium
GTGCTCGGGCACCTCAGGTTGGTCGGGGATGGACATCAGAATTCCATCGACCAAGTGACGTCTTCCGGTATCTTGCATGAGGTTGATCAGAGAGTTCCCCCCATTATTGGGGGGTTAGGGGGGCCACCCCACCCGCCGACCAACATGACACGGTTGACCGCCTCCGCCAACCCTTAACTTGTCACCGTAGCCCTCACACACAGCGCATCGAAAAGGCGGGCTTGCGTCAGATCGTCGGACGCCGCCGCCGACGGGCCGTGCAGCTTGCCAAACGATGCTCATTTTCCCGCTGCATCGGGCATCCGGGAGCCTGGCGGTCGCCGACAGGTGCGGCAATGGCCGCCGCGACGGGCAGCCGCGCAAACTCGCGCAGGGAAGTCGGGAAACCTTCCGGCCCCGGCGCGCGTTGAATCAGCATGCTGACGTCGTACACACAGGAGCCCACCGCCATGCAGCTCTGGCTGACGCCGGAAACACAACCGGATACGCGCGTCGCGCCGCCCGCAGCGTGCCCCCACGCGGGGTGCGCCGGGCGGCGCTTCCGGCTGCTCCAGCGCGTCGCCAAGCCCGTGCGCGACGCGACGCCGCGCACCGTCGTCGCGCGTCGCTACGCCTGCCGGGCGTGCGGGCGCACGTTCCGCGTCTACCCGGCCGGCATCGATCGCGGCAACGTCGCCGTCTCCGTCAAGCGCTTCGCCGCCGCGCTGCGCCTGGCGGGCCTCTCGCTGCGCGACGTCAGCCGGGCGCTGGCCGTGTTCGGCGCTCCGCTCGGCAAGAGCCAGGTGCAGGCCGTCGTGGCGCCCCGGCTCAGGGGGCTGAAGCACCGATCCATCGAACCGCTGCTGGGACGAGTGGCGCTCCAAGTGCGGACAGCCGATGCCACGTTGGTCTCTGCTGACGCCCGGCACGGATGCGATCGCGAGTGCGATCCGCTCCGCTCGACGGTCACGATCCACGGGCGGGCGCTGACGCTGCGCCGGAGCGTCGACCAGCACGGACGCGTGGCGCTCGTCGTCGACGACGTCGACCGCCGCACGCGGCTGGCGGTGGCGCAATGGGCGCAGGCGACGCTGGCGGGGTTCGGCGTGGGGGTGGAGGTGGTGTTTCCGGCCGCGCCGTCGCGCCGCCGTTCGGCAGCCGCGGCCATGGACGACGCGGTCGCATCCAGCCACGACGGCGAGGCCGACACGGGGATGCGCATGTCCGCTGCCGTTGACGCGCCGTTGGAGGGCGGCCCAGACCATGCTCGGCGGTACCATCATGGTCCGCCCGGCGACAATTGGCGGCGCCAGCCAACCCACGAGACTTGGCCTTCGGCCATGACACTTCGACCCCGTCGCCAACACGGCCGCATGTGGGGAGATCCTCGTTCGCGGACCAGCGTGGCACCGAGCGTCGCGCGCGGCGGTGCAACGCTCGGCACCTTGGCGATGGACTGACGTCCACGCGCCCGCCGGCGGTAGTCACGCTGGCTGCCTGAACGCTGACGCCGGGTGAGGCCGTTGGGCAACACCGCGGCGGTGCAATCGTCGGCATTCGACGCGCGGCAATCTGGCCGCTGTTCGTGCACGGGGTACCGCTGGCCGGACGTCGGCGGCGACATCGCTTGGTGAATCGGTTACGGATCCCATGCGAGTCGCCCTCCAGGAGTCTTGGGGACGGGCTTCGTGGTCCTCACGGTGTTCGGATTGCGCGGCGGGCTCTCCGGGTCCGGACACGATCGTGCTGCCGGCGGGGAGCATGTTCACGGTGCCGGACGTCGACAACACGACTGACGGCGAGAACGGGCTGCCGTCGATCGATACCGCGGAGATTACGATCGAGGGCAACGGCGCGACGATCCGTCGAAACCCGGCGGATCCGGATACCTTCCGCCTGTTCCATGTGGCGGCGACCGGCACCCTTGCGCTCGTTGGCACGCGCGTGACGGGGGGAGTGGCGGATGGTACGTTCCTGGAAAGCAGCGGCGGGAGCATCCTCAACCGAGGCACGGTCACGCTGACCAACAGCACCGTCTCCGGCAGCTCGGCGGGCCAGGGCGGTGGCATCTACAACTACTTCGGCAGCCTCGCCTTCAACAACAGCACGGTCTCGGGCAACTCGGCCAGCCAGCAGGGCGGCGGCATCTTCAACTTCGGTGCAAGCGTCACCCTCGTCAACAGCACGGTGTCGGGCAACTCGGCCGGCCAAGGCGGCGGCATCTTCAACCGTAGCGATACGGTCGCGCTCACCAACAGCACGGTCGCAGGCAACTCGGCGGCCATCGGCGGCGGCGGCGTGTACAACATCGGAGATGCCATCCTCACCAACACCATCATCGCCAATCAACTTGCCGGCGCCGACTGTATCGCCCTCCCCGCGGTCGTGAGCAACGACCACAACCTTGACAGCGACGGCTCCTGCAACCTCACCCAAGCCAATGACATCCCTGGCGGCAACGCCAACCTCGGTCCGCTGGCGCTGAACGCCCCCGGCGCCACCGCCACTCACGCCCTGCTTTCAGGCAGCGATGCGCTCGAGGCCGGGGATTGCAGCGGCGGGCACGATCTCCACCGACCAGCGCGGCGTCAGTCGGCCGCAGGATGGCGACGGCATCGCGCCGGCTGTTTGCGATATCGGGTCCTATGAGGGCCTGTCTCCTCTTGGGACGATCATCGTCAAGAAGTTGACGAGCCCCCCGGGCGGCGTGGGCCAGTTCATCTTCACCAACGACATCGATGGGATCGACTTCGTGCTCGGGCATGGTGAGATGAAGACCTTCGCCGCTGTCTTGGCAGGGAAGTACAAGGTATCGGAGGTTGATCCTTCCCCGGATCATGTTCTCTTCGGCAGCGACTGCGACGACGACAACAGCGCCACCGCCCTGCTCACGGCCACGGTGAACCTCGACCGAGGCGAAACCGTCACCTGCACCTTCACCAATGCGCCGAAAATTCAGATTCCGACAGCCGCGGAGCTCGCGCGCCTGGAGGCCGATACGACCCCGACAGGCAGGGTAGACATCCGTTGGGAAACCGGCAGCGAGGCCAGCGTCCTCGGATTCAACCTCCACCGCGGCACCTCACGCGAAGGGCCCTACACGCGCGTTAACCGCAGGCTGATCTCAAACCAAGGCAGCGCCACGCAAGGTGCGCGCTACCGGATGAGCGACATGCCGGGGATCGGCGGGTACTACTACAAGCTGGAGCTCATCGGCATTGACGGGGCGCCCGAGCTGTACGGTCCGGTGGCGGTCCGCGTGGATGCCCTGCGGGCCTTCTTGCCATTGACCCGCCGCCGTTGAAGGCTGGAGGCAGGCGGCGAGCCTCCCCCACAACAATGGGATCATCGATCGACCCAACGCTGCGACAGGATCGATCAGGCACGCCTCAGCCCAGCCTACGGATTGCCCGCCGTGTTGATCGCCCCGAAGTTGGCGTGCGCCAGCAGCTTCCAGTCGCCGTCCCGCCACTGGAACACCGTCAGGCGTGGCGCCTGCTTGGTCGGCTGCCGGACGCCGTCGATGACCTCGTCCACCTCGACCATGTACGTCACCACCAGCGCATCGCCGCTCTGGCCGGCATCGACCTTGTCGATCGCGAACCGCTCGATGACCGGCAGCATCGTCAAGTAGGCGTCGCGGGCGACCACGTCGCCGTTGGCGCGGGCGATGCGCACGTCGGGCGCCAGGATGTCGGCCACCTGGGCCACGTCGCCGGTCTGCAGGCTGGCGAAGAACCGCTCCGCCAGCCGCCGGCCCTCGGCGTCGGGATCGGCGAGCGCCGGCGCCGCGGCCAGGGACGGGGATGCGGAGTCCCCTGCCGGGGTGCAGCCGGCGACGGTCGCGGCAAGAAACGCGGCGGCGATCGCAACGAGGGCGGACCCTAAGACGAGGCGAAGCGGTGTGCGCATGATGGGGTGCCTCCTTGAGCACGGTGGAGCACGTGGGACGACCTGCGATCGACGGATCGAACGATCGAGCGGGCGCGCCGCATGGGATCCCCTTCCGCGGACACGATCCGCCGGCACGCCGAGCGTGCCGCGCCAACAGGCCGCATTGTGCGGCCGACCCGCCGCCGCTATAGTACCGCGACCCGGCGCGCCGGGGAAAGCCTGGTGATCGCGGACGGGCAAGCAGGATCGGGCCACCGCGACTCGGCGCACGAAGGAAGGCCGCGCGCGCCGAAGCCTCCGCAGGTCGGCCCGTCCGATCTCGTCCACGGCCACCCCCACCGCCGCTCCCACCGCGCACTCCCACCGCCCACGATGACCGAACCCATGCTCCCAGATCCCCGCAACGCCGACATCCGCGTCCACGTCGGCGGGCGGCTGGTCCACCGCGACCAGGCCGCCGTCTCGGTGTTCGACAGCGTCGTCCAGGGCGGCGACGCGGTGTGGGAGGGCCTGCGCGTCTACCAGGGCCGCGTCTTCGCGCTCGAGGCCCACCTCGACCGGCTCCTCGACTCGGCGCGGGCCATGGCGTTCGCCGACATCCCGGGTCGCGACGCCGTCCGGCAGGCGATCTTCGACACCCTCGCCGCCAACGGCATGCGCGACGGCGTGCACATCCGCCTGACCCTGACGCGGGGCCGCAAGACGACGTCCGGCATGGACCCGCGCCTCAACCCGTACGGCCCCACCCTCATCGTGCTGGCCGAGTGGAAGCCGCCCGTGTACGACCGCGGGGGCATCCGGCTGGCCACCGCGGCCGTCCGGCGCAACAGCCCGCAGTGCGTCGACTCCAAGATCCACCACAACAACCTGATCAACAACATCCTGGCCAAGCTCGAGGCCAACGCCGCTGGCGCCGACGACGCCCTCATGCTCGACCTGGCCGGCTTCGTGGCGGAGACCAACGCCACCAACGTCTTTCTGGTCAAGCGCGGCGCCGTCGTCACGCCGCACGCCGACAGCTGCCTGCCCGGCATCACCCGCGCCGTCGTGATCGACCTTGCCCGCGGCGACGGGCTGCCGCTGGCGGAGCGCAACGTCACGCTGGCCGAGGTCTACGCGGCCGACGAGGTGTTCGTCACCGGCACCATGGGCGAGCTGACCCCGGTGCTGGCGGTGGACGGGCGCGTCATCGGCACGGGCGCGATCGGGCCCGTCACCGCGCGGCTGCAGGGGCTGTACGACGCGCGCACGGAGACCGATGGCACGCCGCTGCCGTTTTGAGAGCCCCCGACTCCCGACCTCCGCCGCCCGCATCTTTCCGGATCGCCAGTCGTTAATGTAGGTCGATGCCCGGCGCCGTCGGAGGCCGGGAATTGGTGCGCCTTCGCACCCTACCGCCCTGGAGTGAAGTCGACGATGGCCCCTGACCGCAACGCATCCCAACCATCCGGTGTGCCGGGCGCCGCCGAGCTTGCTCGTATGCAAGCCGAGCTCGCCGCCGTCCAAGGCAGCCCTTGGCTCGCCAGCCTGTTCATGCGCCGCCTCGGCATGCTCCGCGCGCGCCTGGCGCAGTTTCGCGATTGGTTGGCCAGCCTGCCGCGCCGGGTGCGGCGTGGTTGGGCGCGGCGCTGGAGCCATGCACTGCCGGCGGCAGCCTTGGTTCTGGCGCTCGCGCGCGGGTTGGCACAGGCGGCCACGATCACGGTGGACCCCGGCGGGAGCGGCTGCACGCTGGCGGACGCGATCAGTGCCGCCAACACCGACACGGCCATCGGGAGCTGCACGGCCGGCGACGTCGGGGTCGACACGATCACCTTTGCGAACGCGAACGGAACCTACGGCTACGCATCGCCGCTGCCGGCCATCACGACGGCGATCATCATCCAGGGCAACGGCGACACGGCCATCACACGCACGGGCGGCCCGGCGTTCAGCGTCCTACGGGTCACGGGCGGCGGGAGCCTCGCGCTGGCGAACGCGACGATCTCGGGGGGCAGCGCTGGCAACGGCGCCGGCATCTTCGTCGACGCCAGCACGCTCAGCCTGACGAGCGCCACCGTCAGCGGGAATACGGGCAGCGCCGTCGGCAACACTGGCGCCGGGATCTTCGCGCGCGGGAGCAGCGTGGCGCTGACCGACGCGACGGTCAGCGGCAACGTGATCGGCAGCTACGGCGGCGGCATCTACGCGTTGAACAGCACGCTGACGCTGGCGGGCTCGACGATCAGCGGCAACGCGGCCACCGGGCTGGGCACTGGCGGAGGCATTTACGCCGAAGCCAGCTCGGTGAGCTTGGTCGACTCCACGATCAGCGGCAACTACAGCGGGCTCCTCGGGGGTGGCATCTACGCCAAGACCAGCACCCTCAACCTTACCAGCACCACCATCAGCGGCAACTCGGCCATCTCGGGAGGCGGAGGCATCTACGCCGCCTACTCCTCGATGGCCATGGCTCGCTCGACAGTCAGCGACAACAACGCGTCGTCGGCCGGCGGCGGCATTTACGCGCATCACAGCACGCTCAACCTTGCCAGCGCGACCCTCAGCGGCAACTCGGCCGGCTCTGGCGGCGGCCTCGACGTCCGCTACGTCTCGGCGAGCCTGGTCAACGCGACCGTCAGCGGCAATTCGGCCTATGCCGGCGGCGGCCTCCAGGTCTTCGACAGCGCGGTGAGCCTCGACCATGCGACCATCACGGGCAACTCCGCGACCACGGGCGGCGGCGTCTACCGACCCAGCTCCACTGTCTTCCTGTACGATGTCGCCGTTCGCAACAGCATCGTTGCGGGTCAGGTGGCCGGCGGGGACTGCAACGCACCTCTGCACTCGCTGGGCTACAACGTCGAAGGTGGGTTGGCGTGCGGTTTTACCGTGACTGGCGATCTGCAGTCGATCACTCCGGCCCAGCTCGACCTGGGCGTTCTCGCGCTCAATGCGCCCGGCACCACCAAGACCCACGCCTTGGGTGCCGGCAGCTTTGCGCTGGACATGATCCCGCCCGGCACGAACGGCTGCGGGACAACGTTCACCAGCGATCAGCGCGGTGTGGTCCGACCGCAAAACGTCGACTGCGATGCTGGCGCCTACGAGCTGCTCGTCACCCCGACGGCGACGCCGACGGCCACGGTTCCTGCAACGGCCACACCGACCGCGACGCCGACGAGCACCAGTACAGACACGCCGACGGCAACGTCGACGGCGACCGACACGCCAACCAGCATCCCCACGCATACGCCAACGGCCACCGCCACCGACACGCCAACCAGCACACCCACCGATACGCCGACCAACACGCCCGTCCCGCCGACCGCGACCAACACCCCCACCGACACGCCGACCGCGACCGATACACCCACCAACACGCCCACCAACACGCCGACCAACACGCCCACCAACACGCCCACCAACACGCCCACCAACACCCCGACCAATACGCCGACCAACACGCCCACCAACACCCCGACAGCGACCAGCACGCCCATCGCGCCGCAGGTCTCGATCACCGATCCGTTTGGCTGCACCTCCAATGGGGATGTCCTGACGGTTCAGGTCGTCGCCAGCAACGGTGGCGCCGGGACGCTGACCGGCGTCACCGTCCAGTCGACGCTGCCGGTCGGCCTCATCGGCCAGGCCGGAACCTGCACGTTCCTCGGCGGGTCCGGCAACACGAGCTGCGTCGTCAATCCAGGGGGTATGATGTGGACCGGGGACCTGCCGCCCACCAGCAACGTGACCATCGAGTATGAGGTCCGCGTGGCCGCAGGTGCACCGGCCGGCGTGCCGTTGTGCATCAACACCGTGGTCGACAGCGGCGCGGGCCCATCCGCCCCGGTGACCGCCTGCGCCTCCGTCGACTGCCCGCCCACGGCCGTGGACGTGCGCTTCTTCCGGGCCATCGGCCTGGCGCACCGGGCGATCCTGGTTTGGGAGACCGCCGCCGAGCAAAACGTGCTGGGCTTCAACGTCTATCGCGCCGCCGCGGTGGAGGGTCCATGGACCGTGGTCAACCCAACGCTGATGCCGGCCACCGGCGGCCCGGCCGGGGCCGCGACGTACGTGCTGCGCGACGTGCCGGGGGCGGGAACATGGCACTACCGCTTGGAGGTCCTCGACGGGGACGACAAGCGCCGCGTCCATCCGGCCGTGGCGGTGCGCGTCGGCCCCGGCGCGGAAGGGCGCGAGCTGTTCATCCCTGTCGCCGCGAATGCCGTCCGCAATGCACGGGCCGCCGGTGGAGAAAACGCGGCGACGAGCGCGAGCGTCGAGGCAAGGCGCCCTGAGGATTGGCGCTTGCGCCTGTGGCGCCTGGTGATGCGGGTCGACTGATCATCCCACCGATCTGGCATGCAGCGACCGATGACCGCTCGCCCGCCTTCCCAGCCCGTCGGTAGCGCCGCCCCGCTGCGGGTCAACCTGTGGAGCGGGCCGCGCAACGTGTCGACGGCGCTGATGTACAGCTTCGCCCAGCGCGCCGACACGCGCGTCGTCGACGAGCCGCTTTACGGCCACTATCTGCGCGTCAGCGGCGCCGACCACCCGGCCGCCGCCGCGGTGATGGCCGCCGTCGACTGCGACGGGGCGCGCGTCGTCCGCGAGGTGATCCTCGGCCCGTGCGATCGCCCGGTCCTCTTCTGCAAGCAGATGGCGCACCACCTGGTGGAGCTGGACGAGGGGTTCCTCGGCGCCTGCGCGAACGTCCTGCTCATCCGCGACCCCGAGCAGATGCTCCCGAGCCTGGCGCGGCAGATCCCGCGGCCCACCCTGCGCGACACCGGGTTGGCCCGCCAGTGGACGCTTTTCGAGACCCTGCGCGACCTCGGCCAGGATCCCCCTGTGCTCGACGCGCGCGCGCTGCTCCTGGACCCGCCGGGCGTGCTGGCGCGCGTCTGCGACCGGCTCGGCCTGCCGTTCGACGCGGCGATGCTGCGCTGGCCGGCGGGGCCGAGGCCCGAGGACGGCGTCTGGGCGCCGCACTGGTATCACACCGTGTGGACGTCGACGGGCTTCCAGCCATACCGGCCAAAGCCCGAGCCCTTCCCGGCCGCGCTGGCGGCGGTGCTGGCCGAGTGCCGGCCGTACTACGCGCGGCTGGCGGCGCGGGCCATCCGGAACGTGTAACCAGAGGCCGGGGGCAGCATCCACTACGAACCCCAGCCCCGAAGATACTCGTCGTCCCCCTGCCACCTTTGGGCTTCCGGGGCTACGCCGCCTCGATCCATGCACGAAACGCCTCGAGCCCGAACGGCCGCCCGAGAGAGTCGCGGATCAGGTCGTCCGCCGGTTTGCTCCCGCCGGGGGCCAGCACCGTGTCGCGGTAGCGCCGATGGCAAGCCGTGCTCAACAGGCCCTCGGCCCGCAACGCGCTAAACAGGTCGCGGACGATGGTCTGCGACCAGAGAAAGGATGCCGCCCCAATCCCGTGTGGCGACGACTATCCGAGGCTTACTCCGCACCGTCAATCGAGCGCACGTCTCCGCCTCGCCCCGACGCGGCTCTTTGACGCCAGCCGCCGCACGGTCGATAATCGCGCCTGCCCGGTGCCTTCCGCTCCGCGGTCGGTATTCGGCGGTCGGTATTCGGCGGTCGCCGCTCTTCGTCGCCCGGTCGCCGTCAGGCCGTGCGCTGACCTCGAGGACGGCAGTGGTGATCGCCGCCCCCCACCCGTCGGCATGCTTCCCGCGATCATGATCGGAGCCCGCATTGGACATCGAGACGGCCAGGCAACAGTACATCACCATGAAGACGGTGGGCACCCCGGCGTCGGAGGAGGCCTTGCGCCTGCTCGTCGCCGAGCTCATGCGCCAGCATCGCGCGGGTGAGGCGCCTCTGCCATTGGAGCCACCGGAGATCGACGATGACGCCGCGCGCCAGTTGCTGCTCGGCCGCATCCGGATGCAGGCGACCCGGGCGGCGCGGCAGACCGAGTACTACGCCGAGGTCTTCTCGCGGATCGGGCTGGACCCCGAGCGCTTGACCTGGGAGGACCTTGCGCGCATTCCCATCACGCCCAAGGCCGACATGCGCGACCGGGCCGCGAGCTTCGTGGCCACGGACACCATGCCGCAGTACCGGTCGTTCACCGGCGGCACGACCGGTGGCCGGCCGAGCGGCATCTGGTGGTCCGAGCGCGAGCTCGTGCTGATGACACTCAGCCATACGATCAACGCAATGGCAGTCCCGAGTGTCGAGTTTCAATTCGACCTGGTTCTCGACATCGGCGACAGCACACAGTTTCTTTCGATGATGGTTGGCGCGCGCATCGACTCGATCTGGGGCGATGCCACCATGTGGGGGCGAATGCACGATCCGGACGCGACGGTCGACCAGTTGATGGAGACCCACCGTTTCGGCGGGCAAACGTCACAACCGACTGCGACCGTCGCCTTTGCATCCTATTGGGGGGCGGTCGTCGAGGCCGCCCGTCGCCGCGGCCGCAGGCCGGGCGACTTCTCCCTCCGGATGATCAACGCCTGCGGCGAGATCACGACGAGCGGTCTCATCCGCCGATCGCAGGACGTCTTCGGCAACGCGCCTGGCATGTACCACGCTTGGGGCAGTTACGGTGCAACTGAAATCTACGGCTCGGGCGGTGGGTACCCGTGCCCTTCCGGACACATGCATTTCGGCAACGGCCTCTACGCCGAGCTGCTCGACCCCGACACGTACGCCCCGGCGGCGCCGGGCGGCGTGGCCACGCTCGTCGCCACGGTCCTCCCGCCGTTCCGCGAGACCACGCTGCTCCTGCGCTACGACATGGAGGACCTCTTCCAGACGCTCGACGCCGAACCGGCGTGCGGCACGCCGGGCACGGCGGTGGGCATGATCCTGGGCAAGCGCAGCCTCTCCGTGCGCCACCCGGACGGGCGCTGGACCTGCCCGCGCCACGTCCTGGAAGCGCTGGAGGCGTTGGACGAGGTGCCGCTGCCCGCCCGCTGCGGCTTCTGGGCGTCGGGCGACGGGGTGGCCGTGGAGGTGGTGGTTCCGGGCGCCGCGGCCGACGTGCGCCGCAAGGTCGGCGACAGCCTGGAGCAGTGGGGCGTCCCACTGCGTGAGCTGCACATCCGCGACCGCCGCGACGACCTGGCGCGCCCCTACCCGCTGCGCTGCGACGGCCGCTGACTCGCGGTGCCGGGCCACGCGCCGGGACGGCGCCGCTCCACGCCAGCCGTCACGGCGTGGGTGTGGCCATGCCTTCCGCGGGACCGGCGCCGCCCGGAGCGCCCGGGCCGCCGGCCTCCTCCGGCGCCTCGGTCGGAATCACGTAGTCCGAACGGGCTTCGGTGTGGCGCACCTTGCCACCGGTGAGCGACGCCCGGGTCAGCGTGGCGACCGTGAGCAGCGCGACCAGCCAGACCAGCCCGCGCGCCCGCGCGGTGAGGTCGCCCGCCGACCGCCACTGCCTGAGCGCCCACGCCGACACCAGCCCGAGGACCAGGCTCGCGTAGAAGGCCCACGACGCGGCGCCGGAGTGCGTGCGGGTAATGTCGCGCGCCACGCCCTCGACCCCGCGGATGACGCGCGAGCTGTTGCGGCCGCTGTAGTAGGTCGGGATCGTGACCACGGCGGCCAGGACGAACAGGACGAGGGCAATCATGGTGATCTCGGAGCTTCGCCGCCAGTGGCCGATGGCCAGCACCAGGATGCCGAGCAAGACACAGATCACGGGGAAGTGGTTGATCGTGATGTGGAAGTGGGCCGCGTTCATGCGCGTCCTTTCGTGGATCGGGTGAAGGCGGATCGGCGCTTGCGGGCCATTCTACACCCGCCGTCAAGTGGGCAGCGGCGGGCGGCCGTGGGCGGCGATGGCAACGCGGGAGGCGATGGCGACACTGGATTCCGGAGGACGGCGATCGCGAGAAGCAGGGTGGCGCCGGGTGGCGGCTGGTGAACGCAAGCCATCGGACGGCGCAGCCGCTCCGGGACCACCCGCCGCCCTCCCGTCGCCGATGTCCTCACCCGCGCCCTGCTTGTGGCATGATAGGACCGCATTTCGGATCAAGGAAAGGCGAGGAGGTGTATTGATGGGGAAGTGGACGGCCGCCCTGACGGCCGTGGGGTTGGCGCTGACGGCCAGCGCATGCGGCGGGCCCGACGTCGCGCCGCAGGCGGGCGTGCCCGCCGGGATCGCGCCGGCCCTGAAGGGCCCGCTCACCGTGGGCTCGAAGATCGATACCGAGGGCGAGCTGCTCGCCGAGATCATCCGAACGGTGCTGGAGCACGACGGGTTCGAGATCATCGACCGCAGCCAGACCGGCACCACCGACGTCGTGCGCGCCGCCCTTCTGAGCCGCGAGATCGACATCTACCCCGAGTACACCGGCTCGGGCATGATCTTCTTCGAGGACGCCGACCCGGCCGTGTTCAAGGACGGCGAGCGGGGCTACGAGGCCGTTCGGGCGCTGGACCGCGAGCGCAACCAGGTGGTCTGGCTGAGCCCGGCCCGGGCCAACAACACCTGGGCCATCGCCGCCCGCCGGGACTTCGCCGCGGCCGAGGGCCTGTCCACCATGTCCGACCTGGCCGCCTACATCAACGCCGGCAAGCCGACCAAGATCGCCGCCTCCGACGAGTTCTTCAACAACCAGGACGCCAACCCGGCATTCGAGGCGACCTACGGCTACGACGTGGCCACAGACCAGAAGCTGACCTTCTCCGGCGGCAATACCGCGCAGACCGAGAAGGCCGTGGCCGACGGCATCGACGGCGTCAACTTCGGCATGGCCTACGGCACCGACGGCTCGTTGGCCGACCTGGGTCTGGTGATCCTGGCCGACGACAAGGGCGCCCAGCCCGTCTACTGGCCGGTGCCGATCACCCACGCCGACGTTGTCGAACAGTACCCCGAGCTGGAGGCGCTGCTCAAGCCGGCCTTCGACGCGCTGGACCTGGCGACGCTGCAGACGCTCAACGCCCGCATCCAGGTCAACGGCGAGTCGGCCGATGCGGTGGCGCGGGACTTCCTGGCGCAGCGTGGGCTGACCGGGGGCTCTTGACGCGG
The DNA here is from genome assembly GCA_964415605.1 of uncultured Anaerolineales bacterium. GTDB lineage: Bacteria > Chloroflexota > Anaerolineae > Epilineales > Epilineaceae > UCB3. The sequence continues at coordinate 12,872 of CAYQBA010000057.1, forward strand.
GCGCTTGGCCCCGTCCACCCGGTCGGCGTCGCCGCCTGCGCCGCCGCCCTGCCGGCGCTGGTGGCGCTGCCGTTCGCCGTGCTGCGCGGCAGTCGCATCCAGACCGGCGACCCCGTCGGCCTGGCCGCCGCCGTGGGCCTGCCGGCGGCCACGCTCCTCGTCGCGCTGTGGCTGGCGCTGCTTGTCCTGGCGCTGCGCGACGTCCGCGGCCGGCGGCGGTCGGCGGCACGCGGGCTCGTCGCCGGGGCCCTGATCGTCGCCGTGACCGCGCTGTCCGGCGCCGCCGCGCGCGACCTGGCGGCCGGGGCGGGGCCTTATGCCCGCGTGTCCATCGGGGGGGGCGCCTGGGCGGCGATCCTGGCGGCCTACGCCGTCGTCCTCTCCGCGCGCCGCGAGGTTGGCGCGGGGCAGCCGCTGGGTGTGGCGATCGCGGCGGTGGCGCCGGCCGGGGTGACGGTGCTGCTCGCGGGCGGGGCGCTGGATGGGCTCGGCATCCTGCGCGAGTACGCCAACCAGTCGGACCGCTTCTGGGACGAGGTCGGCGCGCACATGGCGCTGTCGGCCGTGTCGGCGCTGCTGGCCGTGGTCGTCGGCGGCGCGCTGGCCGTCGCCGCCTTCGGCCGGCCGCGCCTGGCCCGCCCGGTGTTCGGGCTGGTCAACCTGCTGCAGACCATCCCGGGCCTGGCGATGATCGGCCTTCTCGTGCCCGTGCTGGCCGCTCTCTCCCGCGCCACGCCTGGCCTGCGGGTCGTCGGCTTCGGCGGCCTGGGCTGGGCGCCGGTGGTGATCGCGCTGACGTTGTACGCGCTGCTGCCGGTGGTGCGCAACACCTACGCCGGCCTGGCCGGCGTGCCGGTCGACACTGTGGATGCGGCGCGTGGCATGGGCCTGTCCGAGCGGCAGGTGCTGGCGCGGGTGCGTCTGCCCCTGGCGGCCCCGGTGCTTTGGACCGGGGTGCGGGTGGCGGCGGTGCAAACGCTCGGCAACGCCACGCTCGGGGCGTTCGCGGCCGCCGGCACGCTGGGGCTCTTCGTCTTCGGCGGGCTTGCCCAGCAGTCCACCGACCTCATCCTCCTCGGCTCGCTGGCCATCGTGGCCGTGGCGGTGCTCGCCGACGGCGCTTTCCGGCTGGCGGCGGCACTGATGGGGCGCCGCGGGAAGCGCGCCGCGGGGCCGGCGTGATCACGTTCGCCGGCGTCGGCAAGACGTATCCCGGCGCCGCCCGGCCGGCCGTGATCGACGTCACCCTGGAGGTGCCGACCGGCGGGGTGTGCGTGCTGCTCGGCCCGAGCGGCTGCGGCAAGTCGACGCTCCTGCGGATGGTCAACCGGCTGGTGGAGCCGGACACGGGCGCGGTGGCGTTGGATGGGCGCGACGTGCGCTCGTGGCCGCTCGAGGCGCTGCGCCGCGGCATCGGCTACGCCATCCAGGGGGTCGGCCTCTTCCCGCACTGGACGGTGGCGGAGAACGTGGCCTGCGTGCCGCGCCTGCTGGGCTGGCCGCCGCGGCGGGTGGCGGACCGGGTCGCCGAGATGCTGGCGCTGGTCGGCCTGCCGGTCGAGCGCTACGGCTGCGTGTATCCCGACGCGTTGTCCGGCGGCGAGGCGCAGCGCGTCGGCGTGGCCCGGGCGCTGGCGGCCGACCCGCCGGTGCTGCTGATGGACGAGCCGTTCGGTGCCGTCGACCCGCTCACCCGCGGCCACCTGCAGGCCGAGTTCGCCGCCATCCAGCGCCGCCTGAAGAAGACGGTGCTGCTCGTCACCCACGACCTGGACGAGGCCGTCCGACTCGGCGACCGCATCGCCCTCTTGAACGCCGGCCGCCTGGTGCAACACGACCCGCCCGAGCGGCTGCTCGCCGCGCCGCGCGACGCCTTCGTCGCCGAGTTCGTCGGCAGCGAGCGGGCGCTCAAGCGTCTGGCCCTGGCCCCGGTGTCGGCCGAGCTTGGGCCGATCGGGGAAGGCATGGGTGGCGGCGACCTCGGCCACGACCTCGACCACGACCACGACGTTGCCGGCACCACCGCTGCCGCCGCCGCGACCGTGCCGGCGTCGGCATCGCTGCGCGAGGCGCTGGCGCGATTGCTCGACACCGGCCGGCCCGTGGTCGACGTCGTCGACGACGCCGGCACGGTGATCGGCACCGTCGGGTGGACGCAGATCGCGCGTCACTGCCGGCGGCCGCCGCCGTGAGCCGATCGGCCCGCTGGCGCCCGTTCGCGGCGCCGACCCTGGCGCTCGGGCTGTACCTGGCGGCGGTGACGCGGCCCGACCTGTGGGCGGCGGCCCTGGGCGCGCTCTTTCCCGGCGAGCGGCGGCTGCTGTTCCAGACGTCGATGCTCACGCTCGTCGGCGAGCACGTCGCCATGGTCGGGCTCTCCAGCCTGCTCGCGGTGGGCATCGGGCTGGGCCTCGGGGTGTTCGTCACCCGCCCGGCCGGGGCGGCATTCCTGGACGTCGTCACCGACCTGGTGAACCTCGGCCAGACCTTCCCGCCGGTCGCCGTCTTCACCCTGGCCGTGCCGCTGCTCGGCTACGGCTTCGAGCCGACGGTGCTGGCGCTGACGCTCTACGGCGTCCTGCCGGTGCTGCAGAACACGGTGGCCGGTCTGCGCGGCCTGCCGGAGAGCGTGCTGGACAGCGCACGCGGCATGGGCCTCCACCCGCGCCAGGTGCTGCGGCGCGTCGAGCTGCCGCTGGCGCTGCCGGTGATCGTGGCCGGCGTGCGCGTGGCGGTGGTCATCAACGTCGCCACGGCAACCGTCGGCGCCATCGCCGGCGCCGGCGGCCTGGGCGCCCCGATCATCTCGGGCCTGACCAATCAAGATCCGGCGGTGACGCTGCAGGGCGCGCTGTTGACCACGGGCCTGGCGCTCATCGCCGACGCCTACCTCGGCGCCGCCGAACGCGCGCTGGCGCGGCGCGGTGCGTGACGGGGTAGCCGCGTGACGGGGCAGCCGCGTGACGGGGTCGATGCCAACCGCCGGCCCGGTGTGTGGATCGCGTGCTTCGGACGTCTGCCCGCACGTCCCGACCACCGGCTTCGCCTACTCCCACCCCACCCGAATCGCGCCCCGCATCCCCGGCAGCGGCAGCGCCTCCGCTTCCGCGGCCACCGCGTCACGCGCCGCGCCGGAGAGATGGCGCCATGCCTGGATCGACACGTCCGCGCCGGCGCGGCGCCACGTGCCGACGACCTCTCCCGCCACCAGCACGGCGCCGGGCCAGACACGGGACGTCCACAGCTCCCCCCGTCGCGTCGCGTCCGGGACGAGCAGCTCGCGGTCCGCGCCCTGGAGCAGGAAGAACGCGTCGCCACTCGGCAGGAGCCGCGCCGGCGCCGGCGGCCCGGCCGGCGCGCGAACCGCAGCCTCGTCGCTCGCGAGGATCCAGCCGTCGCCGATCGGCGTCCGCACCGGCGTCAACTCCGACCGGATGCCGTCGAACGCCGCGGCGGCGCGGCCCCGCACCCCGATGCCGGCCCACTGGACGAACGCCTCGGGCGTCGCCGGGCCGAAGACGTGGAGGTACCGGCGCGCCAGCTCCCGCCGCGCTGCCGCCGGGTCGACGTCCGGCGGCGGCACCGTCCAGACCGTCGGCTTGCGCGCCCCGTCCCAGCGCATGACGATCCGCCCGGTCGGCGCGCCGTAGCGCAGCGCGTTTGGGTCCACCCCGATCGCGTGCCCCGCCTCGCCGTAGGGCATCCGCCGGCCCGCGAGGAAGGTGTCGAGCCGCGTCGCCATGTCCTCGGCGCGCCGTCGCCCCGCGGCATCCTCGGGCAGGCGCCCGAGCGTGAAGACGGCGCGGTCCTCCGCGGCGACGGCGTACGCGCTGAAGCGCGGCCCCCAGACCTGGACGAGCGACGGGTCCTCCCACGTCGACGCCTCGGCGCCTTCGACGCGCGCGTGGATCGACAGGGCCGCGGCCCGCGGCATGCTGTCTTGCAGCCCGGCCCATGCGGCCGTGCGCAGGGCGCCCGCCCCATACGGCAACCGCGCATCGAGTGCGCCGACGCGCCGCCGGAAGGCGAGGATCTGTTCGCGGGTGAGGGGGAGGGTCGTCATCGGGGTATGCGCTCGCGGCGGCGGCGCAGCAGTGTCGGGGCGTGCGCCTTTCGCAGCATGCAGCGATTGGCCGCGTCACGAAGGCGCTGCAGTGCCATTCGGTCGGTGTTCGTCAGCTCGTCACGGCGGGTGCGCTCGAGCAGCTCGTTGTGGCGATTGTCGGTCGCCGTCGACGTGCGGCCCCGGGGCTATGTGCCGAAGCGCCTCAAAAGCAGCGGCCTGGTTCGCCCGGGAGGCCAACTCGATCCCAGGGCGGGATTCGAGTTCGTGAAGTCGAACCAGGCCCGTTATCCCGTGGCCACGGCGTGTCGCGTGCTGGGGGTCTCCACCAGCGGCTACTACGCCTGGATGACACGCGAGCCCTCGGCGCGGGCGAAGGCAGACGCGGCACTGTTGGAGCAGATTCGTGTGATTCACCAGGACTCTGACAGAACCTACGGTGCGCCACGGATCCACTTCGACTTGACCGAAGCGAGCCTGAGGGTGGGCCGCAAGCGGGTGGCGCGTCTGATGCGAGGCGCGGGCTTGGTCGGCGTGAGCCGTCGCAAGTCCTGCCGCACGACCATCCGCCGGCCGGGTGCCGACACGGCGCCGGACTTGGTCAAGCGCCAGTTCCAGGCCGATGCACCCGACATGCTCTGGGTTGTCGACATCACATACGTGCCAACTCATGCTGGCTTCCTGTACCTGGCGGTCGTGCTGGACGCCTTCAGCCGGCGCATCGTGGGTCGGTCGATGGCGGGCCACCTGCGCACCGAGCTCGTCCTGGATGCCTTGAACATGGCCATCCTTGGGCGCCGGCCCAAGGACGTCATCCACCATTCCGACCAAGGCAGCCAGGATACCGCCCTCGCCTTTGGAGCGCGCTGCAAGGAGGCCAGCGTTCGGCCATCCATGGGCTCCGTTGGCGACTGCTTCGATAACGCCATGTGCGAGAGCTTCTTCGCCACCCTGGAGTGCGAACTGATCGACCGCCGCCGATTCGGGACCCATCACGAGGCCAAGCTCGCCGTGTTCCGTTTCATCGAGGCCTGGTACAACCCCAAGCGTCGCCACTCCGCCCTGGCCTGCCTGGCCCCTGCCGAGTTCGAGAGGAGGTATCATATCGCTGCTGCGGCTGCTTGATGTGTCAGTTCCTCGGTGTCCACGAAACTGGGGCAACTCCAGTCGCAGGGGGTGTCGCTGAAGGAGATCCAAGCCAGCCTGCGCCACAGCCAGATCAGCTTGACCGCCGACACCGACACCCACCTCTTGGAGGCCATGAGCCGGGAGAATGCAGCGAAGATGGACACGCTCTTCCAGACCGCGGCGGTCGATGCCTAAACCTTTGGCTGCCAAGATGGCTGCCGCGTCTCGGCGCGACATCCGATTCGGGCGACTTCAACAGAGTAAAATGTAGTACCCCCGGCACGATTCGAACGTGCGACCTACTGGTTCGAAGCCAGTCGCTCTGGTCCCCTGAGCTACGGGGGCGAGTGCCCAGTCTGAATCCACGACGCCACAACTATATCGCCACGCCCGCCGGCGGGCAACGTTGACCGTCCGCGGCAGGCCCTCCTTGCCGCCGCCACGCGCGCCACCACCGCCACGGCCGACGTCACCACCCGCGCCGCCAGCGGGCCCACCCCGCCGCCGCCCCCACCGCCGCTCCCGTCGCCCGCACCAGCGTCACCTCCGCTGCCACCTGCGGCGTCGCCGCCGCCGTCGGAACCGTCGACGCGGCCGCCGTCGGCGTCTCCGCCGGCGGCGCACCCGGCGTCTCGACCGGCGTCGGCGTCCCCGTCTCCATCGGCGTGGCCGACGGCGTCTCCGTCGGCGGCGGCAGCTCCCAATACGCCGCCGGCAGCCACGCGCGGGCCGTCAGCGCCGCGGGCGTCGGCGTCGCTTCCGGCGGCACGTCCGTCGTCGTCGCGGTCGGCGTCACCGTCGCCGTCCCCCCCGCCGCCGCGGTGGCCGTCGCGGTGACAGGCCCTCGCGTCGCCGTGGCCGACGCGCTCGGCGTCGCCGTCCCTGTCGGCACCGCCGTGGGGCCTGCCGTCGCCGACGGCGCAATCGTCGCCGTCGCGGACGCCGTGACGGTCGCCCCCGCCCCGCGCGTCGGCGTCGGGAAGGCCGCGTCGGGCTCCCACACCAGCCGGACGTCGTCGACGAACACCCCGCCGCCCGGCGCCGTGGCCGCGCCCGTGATCGCCTGCCACTCCAGCCGCCAGTCGCCTCCGCGCAGGTCATACACCTTGCGCGGGTCCGTGATGTCCGCCAGGTTCATGAGGTCGAGCTGGCGCGCCGGGAACACCCACTCGCCCGGCGTGCCCGTGGCCCCGAACACCGGGACCCGGGGCGGGCCGGATCCGCCAGCCGGCGCCACGAGGAACACGAAGAGCCCGCCCGACGACCCCGCCTCACCGCCGGGCAGGTGCATCCACACGTCGAACTGCAGCTCGAGCCGCGAGACCGCCCGCGTGCCGCGCAGGTCCAGCCGCTGGACGGTCGTGCTCGTCGTGCCCCCCGGCACCGCCTCGCCGCACAGCCGCGCCACGCCGTCCGCGCGCCGCCCAAACGCCCACAGCGAGCGCGCCCCCGTCCGGGACCGACAGCTCGACGGCCACCACAGATCCGTGGCGGGCGCGCCCGGCGTCCAGAAGGCCGGGTCCGGCCACGCCGGCGACTCGAAGTCGTCGACCACGAACACGCCCGCCGGCGCCGCGAGACCGATCGGCATCGCCGTGGCCGCCAACGACGCAGCCACCATCAGCGCCGCCGCCACCGCCGTCGCCGCGCGCGCCAGCGCGCCGCGCGCCGGCCGGCGGTCCCTCCGCCGGCCTTCCGGCAGGTGCGGCGACGTGGTCGATCCAGGCATCTTCATCCTGCCGGCAATGATACATCGCCGCAGCGGCTTGCCGGCATCGCCCCACCTTCTTATCATACCGTCGTCAACGGGCACCGCCGTGAGACGCACCGCAAAGCGAGGCACAGCATGGGTTGGCTGGGGTGGATCATCGTCGGCGCGATCGCCGGCTGGGCATCCGGATACGCGCTCAAGCGCGACACCAAGCTCGACGTCGGCGACGTGCTCGTCGGGATCGGCGGCGCCATCGTCGGTCCGATCCTCTTCTATCTCGTCGGCTTCCGCGCCATCGGCCTGATCGCCGAGCTGGTCGTCGCGTTCATCGGCGCCATCATCCTCACCGTCGTCTGGGAGAAATACCTCCGGTAGGGCCGCGGCCCGGTCGGCTCGACCCATCGCGATCCACGCGCGGGCAGCGCAGGCCCCTCGGACCGCATCGCGCCCGCGGACCGCTTCACGGCCGCGGGCCGGATCGCCTTGACCTTCGCTCGCCCTCGGCGCCCGGCTACGGCCGCCACGGCCAGTACGCCGACGGCGGGCACGGGATCTCGCGCGCGATCGCCTCGTAGATCGGGCCGAGATCCTCGCCGTCCGGCGCCCAGCGGAACGCCTCCGGCCGCGACGCCATCCGGCGCAGCGCGTCGAACTCCACGTCGTCGCCCAGGCCCACGGTGAAGACCGCGACCCCGTCGCGCTTGAGGTCCTCCGCCGCCTCCAGCGCGCGCTCGACCGGGTCCGGGTTGCTGCGCCCGTCCGTCAGCATCACCACCACCGGCGTGTGGTCCGCCACCCGCCGCGCGCCGCGCAGGAGATCGCGCGCCGTCGCCAGCCCCAGGTGGATCCGGGTGAACTCCCGGTTCCGGATGCCGTCGAGCCCGCGCGCCAGCACCGCCTTGTCGCCCGTGAGGTCCACCACCACCGCGCTGTCGGCGTTGAACGACACCACCGCCGCCTGGTCGCCCGGGAACTTCATGGTGTCGAGGAACCGCCGCGCCGCGTCCTTGGCCGCGTCGATCTTCGTGCGGCCCGCCCGCGTGTGGAACAGCATGCTCGTCGACGCGTCGATGACCAGCACCACGTCGACATGCTGGACCTTCGGGTCGCAGTGGTCGTCGACGCCGATGGGGAGGTAGATCGGGCCCCGCGTCGGCGAGGGCGTCGGGGACGGCGTCACCGACGGCGTGAGCGACGGCGTCAGCGTCGCGGTCGGCGTCCGCGTCGCCGTCGGGCTCGGCGTGTCGCTCGGCGTCGGCGACTCGAACGGCGTCGCCGTCGGCGTCGGCGTCAGACCGCACAGGACCTCGACGTCGCCCATGCCCTTGCCCGGGACCCACTCGCTGTGCTGCGGGCCGAGCGGCGCGTCGCCGCGAGCCCGCCCTTCGCCACGGGCTCGCCCCTCGCCCCCGCCCACGAACGGCGCACCGCCCGTGAAGAAGATCGGCAGGTTGCACGTCGCCTCCTGCCGCACCGCGTTGCCGGCGTCGTCGTACCACAACGCCCCTTCCGTGATCGCCAGGAGCGTCGTGAACGCGTTGCCAGAGGTCAGCGTCAGGCGGTTGGCCACCAGCGTGTCGGCGGCCTTGATCCAGCCCAGCCCGCCCACCGCCGTCCGCGGCGCCTCGGTGTCCGCCGGGATGCGGTAGTGGTCGACCACCGCCGGGCCCGGCCAGCCCGTCCCGTCGAACGCGACGTGCAGCACGTCGCCGAGCCCCAGCCCCGGCTTCTCGATCCGCGCGCCGAGCTGGATCTGCACCTCGAGCGACATGTCGCCGTGCCGGTCGCGCACGGCCACCGCCATGTCGCCGTCGGCCGTGAACACGATGTCGGAGACGATCGGCTGCGGGTAGAACGTCGTCTGCACCCGGCCGCCGGAGACGTCGTTGTAGCCGTCACGCCACGGCAGCCAGTCCAGCGGCACGTCCTGCGGCCCCGGATTCTGGACCACGCCCGGCACCTTGACGAGCCCGCGCGGATAGTCGAGCGCGAAGCGCGTCTCCAGCCGCATGTCCGAGCCGTCCGGCAGCGACGAGTACACGTAGCCCGCGAGGTCCGACCGCAGCCCGGTGGACTCGGCGCTGTGGACCACCCCGTGGTACAGCCGCCCCGCGTGGAACGTGAGGGCGAACGGCCGCGCGTCCGCCGCCCACGGCTCGGCCGCCGCCCCGTGGTCGAACGACCCGAGGAGCGTCGCCGTCGCGACGTCGTAGCGGTAGATCCGCCGGTCGTAGAGGTTGACGGCGTACAGCTCGTCCTCGCCGTCGCTGAGGTCGATGTCGCCGAGGCTCATCCGGCCCACGACGTCGCGGGCCCGCTCGTCGCCCGAACCCGGATTGGCGTGGGTGTCAGCGCCAGCCCCCGGCACCACCGCGAAGAGCCCCGAGCGGCCCGTGCCAAGGTCGATCTGGTAGATCGCCCCCGGCCCGCCCGGGCCGAACCAGGCCAGGCGCTTCTGGTAGGCCGCCGCGTAGACCGTGTGGCGCAGGTTGCCGTAGGCCAGCCCCCACACGGCGCCGACCTGGCTGGCGAGCCCCAGCCCGTAGATCGGCGCGTTGGCCACCGTGTCGCGGAACGCCACCACCGTCGCCGCGTCGAACCCGAACTGCGCCAGGCTCGCCGGCACGTAGCACACCGTCGCCACGAACGGGTTGTCCCCCAGGCACGCGCCGTCGGTCTGCCGGTCGAACTCCGGCGGCATCCCGGTGGCGCCCGGGTACGCGGTGGGGTTCGCCAGGGCCGTCGCCGTGGCGATGGCGCCCGCCGTCGCCGTGGCTACGATCGCCGTCCCGGTCGGCAGAACGTCTGGCCGCAGCACCGTGTCGCGCGCGCACAGCGCCTCGACGTCGCCCAGGCCGTTCGACCCGATCGGCAGCGCGCTGCGGGTGACGAGCTGCAGCGACTCGCGGGCGGCCACCCCGCCGCTGTCGTTCCAGAACCACAGCGCGCCGACGTCGACGAGCGGCGCCGGCGCCGGCGCCCGGGCCGACGCCACCACGAGGTCCGCCCCCGGGAACGCCGCCAGCCCGCCGAACACCGACTCGTCGAAGCCACCCGCGTCGGCGTAGTGCTCGGGCTCCGGGATGATCGCCCACAGGCCCCCGGCCTGGCGCATCGGCAGGATGTCGCCGACGCCCGGCAGCGGCGCCGTCGTGCCGAACCGCAGCCGGCCCAGGATCGGCAGCGTGTCGACCATCCGGTCGCGCACGCCCAGGACGATGTCGCCGCCCGCCGTGAGCTCGAGGTCGGTGATCCAGGGCTGCCCCGTCGCCTGCGCCGCCCCATCCAGGCTGAAGATCTGCTGCGGCGAGTTGTTCCAGCGCCGCCACGGCGCATTGTGCGCGTAGGTGAACGCCACCCGCGCCAGCTCTGTCATCTCCGATCCGTCCGGCCGCGAGCGGAACACCAGCCCTTGCAGCGTCCCCGGCACGCTCTCGAACTCCATCCCGTCCACCACGGCGTGATACAGCCAGCCGTCATGGTAGGCCAGCCCGAAGGGCCGGGCGTTGCGCGCCCAATCGAACCCGGCCGCCCCGTGTTGGAACGAGCCGAGCACGGCGCGCCCCGGCACGTCGACGCGGTAGATCCGCGCGTCCGTCAGGTTGACGGCGAACAGCGTGTCGCCGCTGTCGTCGAGGTCGATGTCGCCCAGGCCCGCGCGGCCGACCCACGGCGCCGCGTCGGAGTCCATGTTGAGCCGATGGTCGTGCCGGTCCGGGCCCGCCGCGAGCGCGACGAGCGGCGACACCTGGCCCGTGGCGACGTCGATGGCGTAGATCTGCCCCGGCCCGCCCGGGCCGAAGGCCGTGCTGCGCTTGTGGAACGCTGCCGCGTAGAGGCGTCCGCGCGGCGCGTCGTACGCCAGCCCGTAGACCGCGCCGACCTGGTCCTGGGTCGCCAGCGTCAGCGTGCCCGACCGGTCGTCGCGCAGCGTGTCGGTGAAGGCGAGAATGGCCGGGAAGCCGGGCGGGTGGCGGTCGCTGTCGACGTAGGCCGTCGACGCGACCGCGAAGAAGGGGTTGAAGGTGCCGCACGCGGCACGGATCCGGTCCAGCGCCGGCGCCTGCGCCAGGCCGTC
>CAYQBA010000058.1:0-23679 GCA_964415605.1 uncultured Anaerolineales bacterium
GCCCCCGCCGGGCCGCCCCGGGCGGCCGGGCCGGCCGCGGCCGATCGCCCCCACGCGCACCCCCACGCCCACGCCGGCCCTGCCGACGGTCGAGCCGAGCAAGCGCTACACGCCCTACACGGCCGGCGCGGCCGTCACCGACGGGTCGGAGTTCGCGGCGCACATGCGGATCGACATCGGCGGCGGCGGCAGCGCCACCGGCGTGATTGCCTGCGACAAGTGGGACAACAGCACCCACACCCTGCGCGACGGCGGCATCGGCGGCGCCCGGGCGTGGTGGCAGCCGCGCGGCGCCGTCGCCCAGCCGGTCGACGATCCGCGCCGCGTGGCGGTCGAGTTCAGCGCCGGGCGCTGGGGCCTCAGGCGTTCGCCGCAGGTCAGCATCGGGCGGGCGTGGTACGCCCAGGCGACGTCGACATGCAACGACGCGGCCGCCGCGCTCGGGGCAACGTGGGTGCCGGCCGGCGACGTCGACTTCGGCAACCAGGGGCGCGGCAAGCTCGACGCGCGCGACGTCAACATGGTGCGGGCGCGCTTCCTCGAGCCCGTGCCGGCCGGCGACAGCGTGTGGGTGGAGGTGCAGTACACCGCCCTGCGCAACGCGGCGGGGACGTGGCTGATGAACTACGCTGCCGCCGGCTACGGCAGCGGCGCGCGCGCGGTGTGGCGCCTGCACGAGTGCTCGGGCGCGTTCGGGGTCGGGACGCGGCGCGAGTGCCCCGTCCCGGCCGCCGGCGCGACGGGGGCGCCGGGGCCGCTTGGCGACATGCTGGTGCACGTCGGCGTGCCGCTGTGGCTGACCAAGCGGACGGACCCGGTGGTGCCCGGCGGCAGCCCCGTGGTCAACGCCGGCGAGGCGGTGACGTTCGCGCTCGAGCCGGCCACGTTCCCGCGGCCGGCCGACCCGCCGCTGCCGCCCTATCCGCCGGGCGCGATCGCGCCGGCCGTGCTGCTGACCGACACGCTGCCGCTGGGGCTGATCTACGTCGACGGGTCGGCGACCATCGCCAGCGAGGACATCGACGGCGACGGCATCCTCGACCCGGGCGAGGACCGCAACAGCAACGGGGCCATCGACCGCGACGTGGCGTTCGAGCCGGCGGTGGCGCCCGGGCCGGGCGACGGCCAGACCACGCTGCGCTGGGTGCTGGGCGACCTGCCGTACCGCCATCGGGTGCCGACCATCCGCTACGCGGCGCGCGCCTCGCGCCTGGTGCGGGGCGGCACGGCGCTGGCCAACGCCGCAGGCCTCTTCGCACAGCGGGACGGCGCGCCGGACTGCGGGCCGGCGCACCGCGACCGCGAGGGCGGGCGCTGCGCGTGGGCACAGGTGATCGTGGCCAACATCGCGGCGGCCCAGGTCGAGAAGGTCCCGCGCGTGCCGGTGGTCCTGCCGGGCGAGGCGATGGTCTACCGGCTGGCCCTGGCCAACCTGACGGACCGGCCGGTGGAGTGGTTCGACGCGGTCGACATCCTGCCGCGCCCCGGCGAGCCGCGCCGCCCGACGACGCGCATCGCCGGCGGGATCGCGGGCGTCAGCGCCGCGGTGCTGCCGGGCGGGGCGCCGCTCGAGGTCTGGGCCTCGGCGGCCGCCCCCGACGCGCTCGACACCGTCGGCGGCAGCCCGCGCGACGGGCTGGTGGACCCGGTGGCGGTGTGGGGCGGGCCGGGCGCCGGCATCGGCGGCCCGGAGTGGCCGTGCAAGCTGGCCGACGTCGGCGGAACGCGCTGCGGCGCGATCCGTTCGCGGGGCCTGGTCACGGCCATCCGGCTGTGGGGGCCCGACCCGCAGCCGCGCCGCTCGGGCGGGCCGGCGGACAGCTTCCTGCCGGCGGGCGCGCCGCCGCGCTGGGTGGACGTGATGCTCGACGTGCCGGGCTCGGTGCCGGACGACCTGGCGCACAACGCGTGGGGCGGGCGGTTCGAAAGCCTGCCGCTGCCGGTGTTCGACAATGCTGTCGTGCGGGTTCGCTTCCCGGACACGCCGACGCCGACGATCACGCCCACGCCGAGCGCGACGCCGGTGGCGTCGGACACGCCGGTGCCATCGCCGACGCCGACGGCGAGCCGCACGCCGACGGCGACGCCGGTGCCGACCGATACGGCGACCGCGACCGCCACGGCCACCGCGACGGCGACCGCGACCGACACGCCGACGGCGACGCCGGCGCCGGTGTACCGGATCTACCTGCCGATGGCGCTGCGGCTGCGCTGCGAGGCGAAGCCGGTGGACGTGGTGCTGGTCATCGACGTCTCGAGCAGCATGCGGCGCGCGGCCGGCGACGGGGGGACGAAGCTCGAGGCCATCATCCGCGCGGCGCGCGCGTTCGTCGACGGCTTCCAGCCGGGGCCGGACCGGGGCCGGATCGCGATCGCGGCGTTCAACGACCGGGCGTGGCTGGCGCAAGCGCTGACGAGCGACCGGGCGGCGCTGGACGCGGCGCTCGACACGCTGGCAGGCGTGGTGGCCGAGGGCACGCGGCTGGACCTCGGGCTGGCGGCCGGCGCGGACGCGCTGGGGCCGGGCGACGGCTCGCGCTGGCAGGCGATGGTCTTCCTGACCGACGGGGTGCCCAACCGGGTGCCGACGCCGGCGAGCGGCGGCAGCCAGGAGGACACGGTGCTGGCGGCGGCGGCGCGGGTGCGCGCGGCAGGCGTCACGATCCACACGGTCGGCTACGGCCGCGAGGATGCGGCGGACCTGGCGGATCGGATCCTGCCGGCGCTGCTGCGGGCGATCGCGGGGTCGCCGGACGGCTACCACCAGACGGACGACGCGGCGGCGCTGGTGGAGGTGTTCCGGCGCCTCGCCGCGGTGGTCCAGTGCCCGAAGGGGAGCGGGTGGCCGTAGGGGTGGCGATGGCGTGGGTGGAGGGTGTCGAGGCGGCTGCGGATCACCCCCGTCAAGCCGTCACCCGAACCGCGCAAGCCATCCCCGCCGCAACCCCTACACGTGCTGATCGAGCAAGATCTCGTTGCCGTCCGGATCCACCACGACGATGTGCGCCGGGCCCGTGGTGCCCTCGTCGGCTTCCTGCGCCAAGGGAATCCCCTGCGCCTTGAGGTGCCGCTGGATGTCGCGGACATCGGCGAAGCTGCCAAGCGGGTTGGCCTCGCCGTCCCAGCCCGGGTTGAACGTCAGCAGGTTCTTCTCGAACATGCCCTGGAACAGGCCGAGCGTCGTCGTCCCGCTGCGCAGGATCAGCCAGCGCTGGTCTTGATCGCCGCCGACCACGTCGAAGCCGAGCTTCTCGTAGAAAGCGCGCGAGACGGCGATGTCCTTGACGGCCAAGCTGACCGAAAACGCGCCGAGCTCCATGGTGGGTTTCCTCCCGTGTGGTTCATCCGGTGGGTCGTGATGAGCCAATTGTAATGCCAGCCGCCACTTCCACCGGCGTAACGTACACCCGGCGCTCACAGTGGCGCCGTCACACCCGCCACCGACGGCGCCGATGGTGTCCACTTCCACCCCCCTTGACGGTTATGGACATCGATGTCACCTCCACTTTCCACCGCCGCGCCCGCCATCGACGTGGCGCCCCAGGAGGCCCCGATGCACCGCGACCGCCGCCTCGGCCTCGCCGCCGGCATCGCGCTGGCCGCCTCCACGGCCGCCGCCCTGGCCATGCCGCTTGGCGCCGCGTCCCCCGCCGGCTCCGACAGCCGGCGTGCGACGCCGACGCTCGGCACGCCGTGCGTGGTGACGACGACCTATACCGCCGCACCCGACTCGCTCCTCCTTGGCGAAAGCGTGACCAACACGCTGACCGTGCGGGCCCAGTGCCCGCCCCCGACCCCGATTCCCCTGCACATCGTGATGGTGTTCGACCTGTCGGAGGCCATCACGCGCGCCGACGTGACGGCCACCCGCGATGCCGCCGCTCGGCTGGTCGACAAGGTCGCCGGAACCTACAAGCCGAGCCTGAAGGTGGCCGTTGTCGAGGTCGTCGCGGATCGCCGCCCGCGCCCCGGCGAGAAGCTCGCGCTCACCCGCGCCCCGCTGACCGGCGACCTCGAGCGGGTCAAGCGCGTGATCCATCGCGTCGATCGCAGCGGTGAGACCGACCTGGGCCGAGGGATCGATCGGGCGCTCCAGCTCGCCGTCGCCGGCCGGAAGCCGGTTCAGACCGCCAACGGCGCGTGGGTCAACGAGGTGATGATCGTCTTCTCCGACGGGCCGCGCGACGACGACTGCCCCGACGTGGTGCGGGCGGCCCGGAAGGTCAAGGCCCAAGGCATCATCGTCATGACGGTGTGCGTCGGCGACGACTGCGAGTCACGCTGCCTGCGCGAGGCGGCCAGCTCGGCCCGCTACGCGTTCAACGTGAGCGACGCGTCGCGGATCCTCGGCGTCTTCGACCGCATCCGGAAAGACATCAAGATGGTGGTCCTCAAGCGCCTCGTCGTCACCGAGGCGCTGCCAGGCGGCATGACCTTCGTCGCGGACAGCGCCGTCCCGGCGCCGGTCGAGATCGACGCCGGCGCCGGCCGCCTGCGCTGGCAAGAGAACTACGTTCCCGAGGAAGGTATCACGATCACGTTCAAGACGCGGCCCCTGGGGCCCGGCCACCAGCCGGTCAGCCTCGGCGCCATCGCCGAGTTCACCGACAACCGGGATCTTTCGGGCACGATGCCCTTCCCGATCCCGGCGGTCGATGTCGTCGCGCCCGCGGTGGCGGCGACGCCGACGCCGGTCCAGCCGTAAGCGTCGCGGCTCAGTACAGCCCACGCACCCAGACGAGCAGCCGAGCGATCAGCCCATCCCCCCGCCCTTCCACCGCGCCGGCCGCCGGCTGCCTGCCCTCCGCCGCCGCATCCGCGGACCGCGCGACGGCCGGCAGGTACAGCCGCGGCCCGTCCCAACGCACCGCCATCGGCCCGACGACGTCGGGCGGACCGTCGCCGTTGACGACCTCGAGGCGATAGAAGTAGGTCCCCCTCGCCGGCGGCGCGTCGCCCAGCACGTACCGCGCGCCGGAGCCGGCCGCGCCGGTGGCCGGGATCAGCGCCCCGTTGACGCGGCGGCCCAGTGCGTCGGCACCGGTGGCCCGGTAGAGGTTGAAGCCCAGCACGTCCGACTCCGTGGCGGTCTCCCAGGCAAGCTCGACCTTGTCGCTGCCGGCAGCGGCGCGGAAGTAGCGCAGGTCGACAGACGTCGGCGCGCAGTTGACGGTGGTGCATTCGGTGACCGAGGCGGTCACCTGTGCGCCGTTGTCGAACTCAGTGCTGATGCACAGCGGCGTCCCGACCGGCACGCTGGCGCCGACCTGGACCTGGTAGTTGATCGTCAAGATCGAGGCCGCCGGCAGGTCGCCCGTCCACGTGACGCCTCCGGCCGCGACGATGCAGCTCGGCGCGCCGGATCCGCCGACGAACGTACAGCTCGCCGCCACGCCGGTGAGTCCGACGGGCAGCGTGGACTGGACGGTGGCGCCGGTGAGCGGGCCGCCCGGGTTGCTGACGACGACTTCGACGTTCAGTACGTCGCCGTTGTCCGTACAGGCGAAAGGATCGGTGATCGAGACGGCTGGTGCGATGGGGATGCTGGTTGGGGTATTGGTCGGCGTGTTGGTCGGTGTGCTGGTGGGGGTGTCGGTCGGCGTGTTGGTGGGGGTGTTGGTCGGCGTGTTCGTCGGCGTGTTCGTCGGCGTGTTCGTCGCGGTCGGTGGGACGGGCGTGTTGGTCGGCGTGTTGGTGGGCGTGTTGGTCGGTGTGTTCGTAGGCGTGTTCGTCGGCGTGTTCGTCGCAGTCGGTGGGACGGGCGTGTTGGTCGGCGTGTTGGTCGGCGTGTCCGTTGCAGTCGGTGTCGCCGTCGCGGGGATCAGCAGCGTCGTGCCGCCCGCGCTGCTCTGCGTGTTGGCGGTATAGGCCATCGAGAGCGGTAGGTCGTTGGACGCGTCTTCGGCAGTGCTGCTGGCCGCGGTGATGTGGGTCATGCGGATCTTCGTCACGCCGTTGCGGGCCGGGTCGGTCGGGTAGGTGGCGGTGAGGTCCAGCACGACGAAGTAGGTCCGCGTGCCCGTCGAGAAGGGCAGTTGGACGTTCGCGTCGCCATCGGTGAACGTGACGATCTGGTCGCCGCTCCCGTCCAGCGCCAGTGTGCCGACGGTGGTGACCAGTGTGTCCGAGCCGCCCTCGAACACCCCGCTGCCGTCGTCGCGGTAGACCTTGAGGTCGGCGATGATCGCGTTGGCCTCGGCCGTGGTCAGCGCATCCGGTGTGCCGGTGGTGTCCTCGAAGCGCAGGTGGAGCGTCACCAGCTCCGCATCGCTGTCGCCCGTGCGGCCGTTGTGGGTGAAGTCGATCTTCAGGAAGTCGTCCGAGCCGCTCGGGCTCATGCTCGCCGGCGCGGTACCGGTGGTGGGCAGGGTGAACTGGCCGCCCTTGTTCTGCCACCACGTGATGTCGTCGGAGGTCAGCGCCGCGCCGAGGACGTCGAGGTCGCCGTCGCGGTCCAGGTCGGCGATGTGAATACCCACCGCCCCGGCGAACAGGGTGGCGATGGTGTGGGTCGACCAGCCGCCGTCGATCGGGCTGCCGTCGTTTCCCCACCATGCGACGTCGCTGAGACCGAATGCCGCGCCGGCGACGTCGAGATCCCCGTCACCGTCCAGGTCCGCAACGGCGATATCGGATACCTCGGTGAAGGCGTCGGAGATGGTGTGCGAGGTCCAGCCGCCATCGGCCGGGCTGCCGTCGTTCACCCACCATGCCACGACGTCTTCGACGGCGGCCGAGCCCACGACGTCGAGGTCGCCGTCGCCGTCCAGGTCCGCGGCCACGGCATCCGCGGCGCCGTCGAAGGCCGCGTCGATGGTGTGGGTGGTCCAACCGCCGTCGGCCGGGTCGCCGTCGTTCTCCCACCAGATGATGTCGTCGGCCCCGCTGGCGGCAGCCAGGACGTCGAGGTCGCCATCGCCATCGAGGTCCGCCGCCGCGATACGCGAAGGGGTATCCAAGGAGCCGGAGATGGTGTGGGTGGTCCAACCGCCATCGGCCGGGTCGCCGTCGTTCTCCCACCACGTCACATCGTGGGTGGGGGAGCCGGCCGCGCCGACAACATCGAGGTCGCCGTCGCGGTCGAGGTCCGCGGTGATGACATCGTTCGCGCCGGCGAAGGCCGCGTCGATCGTGTGCGTGACCCAGCCGCCGTCGGCCGGGTCGCCGTCGTTCTCCCACCACGTGATGTCGCCGGCGACATTGGCCGCGCCGAGGACGTCGAGGTCGCCGTCGCCGTCCAAATCCGCCGCGGCGGCAGCCCAGGCTCCGTCGAAGGCGTCGTCGATGGTGTGGGTGATCCAGCCGCCATTCGCCGGCGTGCCGTCGCTCTCCCACCACGTGATGTCGTCGCCGCTCGTGGCTGCGCCGAGGACGTCGAGGTCGCCGTCGCCGTCCAGGTCCGCGTAGGTGACGCTCCGGGCGCCGTCGAAGGCCCCGTCGATCGTGTGCGTGAAAGGAATCGTCCCCCCCAGCAGCGCGTTGCGGTGGATCGCGCCGTTCTCCCACCAGGCGATGCTGTCGGCGCCGAGGGCCGCGCCGAGGACGTCGAGGTCGCCATCGCCGTCCAGATCGGCCGCGGCGGCGTCTGCCGCGCCGGAGAACGAGCCCGTGATGGTGTGCGTCACCCAGCCGCCGTCGGCCGGCGTTCCATCGTTCTCCCACCACCTGATGTCCTGGGCGGTGAGGGCCGCGCCGAGGACGTCGAGATCACCATCACCGTCCAAGTCGGCGGCGGTGACGCCGCGCGCCCCGTCGAAGGCGGCGTCGATGGTGTGGGTAACCCAACCGCCATCGGCCGGCGTCCCGTCGTTCGCCCACCACGTGATGCTGTCGCTGTAGAACGCCGTTCCGAGCACGTCGACGTCGCCGTCACCGTCGAGGTCCGCTGCAGCGGCGCCAAATGCACCGTCGAAGGTCGCATCGATCGTGTGCGTCACCCAACCGCCGTCGGCCGGCGTCCCGTCGTTCTTCCACCACGTGATGCTGTCGGCGGTGAACGCCGCGCCGACAATGTCGAGGTCGCCGTCGCCGTCCAGGTCGGCCGCGACGACGCTCGCCGCACCGGTGAAGCTGCCCGATATCGTGTGGGTGGTCCAGCCGCCGTCGGCCGGCGTCCCGTCGCTCGCCCACCAGATAATGTCGGAGGCTCCGCCGATCGCGCCGAGGACGTCGAGGTCGCCGTCGCCGTCCAGGTCGGTGGCGGCCACGGCCTCGGCGAGCGAGGCGCCGGCGCCGGCGGCGATGGTGTGGGTCGTCCAGCCGCCATTGGCCGGCGTTCCGTCGTTCTCCCACCACAGGACGCTGCTTGCAGTCTTCGCGGCACTGAGGACATCGAGGTCGCCGTCGCCGTCCAGGTCGGCGGTGACGACGTCTTGGGCACCGGATATGGCCGCGTCGATCGTGTGGGTCACCCAGCCGCCATCGGCCGGCGTCCCGTCGTTCTTCCACCAGGTGACGTCACCGCCGGTGTAAGCCGCGCCGACGGCATCGAGGTCACCGTCTCTGTCCAGGTCGGCGTAGGTAACGCCGATCGCCCCGTCGAAGGTCCCGTCGATCGTGTGCCCGGTGAACGGCAGCGTCGCCGCCTGCACCGGCAAGCTCACGCCGAGGCCGCCGATCCCCCGCACGATCCCTCCGAACACCAGCAGCAGCCCCGCCGCCGCGTGCGCCAGCCGCCGGCGCCGGCTTCGCTGGCCCAGCCCGGCGCGTCGGTCCGCCCGCAAGCGGCGCCACTCTTCGACGAGCACGCCGCAGCGCGCCAGAGTCTGGCGGGCGAGGATGAGCCGCAACCGGCCGCGGGCGGCGGCGGATGCTAGAGGCACGAGGTCGGTGCGAGCGGAGCAGGCGACAGGTCCGTCGGGCTCGGGCTCACCGGCGATGGTCCGAGCTGGCTGAGGCGGCATGGACAGGCACTCCTTGCAGTGAATCTGGAGCGGCGACGGATACCGGCGGAAGACAAAGCCGACGGCGAACGCCCGGGGCGGTGGCCCCGACCGTGCTGATCTAGTTGAACGCCGAAGGCTTAACGCCGAAATGGGAGGCCGGATACGGGCGCCGGCGAAAGCCGCCCATCGGCCGGGCGCCTTAGACTGTTCCGCGGCTTCGCAGTCCCACTCGCCGGCGACGACAGCCGATCGATCGCCCATCGCCTTGCCCCGCGCCGTCGCCCGGTGTATCGTACCGCCCGATGACGACCGCGCCCATCCCACCCATCCGCGACAGCGGCTTCGAGATCCTCACGTCCCGCCAGTTCCCGGCCTGGCTCGCCAGCCAGCGTGTGTCGCTGGCCTTCACCGCCTACCAGACGGGCACGCTGTTCCTCGTCGGGCTCAAGCTCAACGGCCGCCTCTCGGTCCACACCCGCACGTTCAACCGCGCCATGGGCTTGTGGAGCGACGGGCAGACGATGTGGCTGGGCACCGCGTTCCAGCTCTGGCGCTTCGAGAACCTGCTCGAGACCGGCCAGCGCAGCGGCGAGCGCGATCGGCTGTACGCGCCGATGGTCGGCCATACCACCGGCGACGTCGACATTCACGACATCGTCGTCGAGGCCGACGGGCGCGTCGTCTTTGTCAACACCCTCTTCAGCTGCCTGGCAACGCCCGACGCCCGCCAGAGCTTCCGCCCGGTCTGGCAGCCGCCGTACGTCAGCCGGCTGGCGCCGGAGGACCGCTGCCACTTGAACGGCCTGGCGCTGCGCGACGGGCGTGCGGCGTACGTCACCAGCGTCCGCCGCTCCGACGCCGCCGCCGGCTGGCGCGGCCGGCGCGAGCAGGGCGGGGTCGTGGTCGACGTCGCCGCGGGCGAGGTCGTCGTCGACGGCCTGTCGATGCCGCACTCGCCGCGCTGGCACCGGGATACGCTCTACGTGCTGAGCTCCGGCAGCGGTCACTTCGGACGGGTGAACCTGAAATACGGCCAGTTCGAGCCGATCGCGTTCATCCCCGGCTACCTGCGCGGGCTCGCGTTCGTCGGCGACTACGCCGTGATCGGCGCCTCCAAGCCGCGCGAGAACCGGACGTTCACCGGCCTCGAGCTCGACGCCAACCTCCGCCAGCGCGACGTCGACCCGCGCTGCGGGCTGTACGTCGTCGACCTCGTCAACGGCACCGTCGTCGACTGGCTGAACATCGAGGGCGCGCTCGGCGAGCTGTACGACGTCGCCGTCCTGCCCGGCGTCGAATGCCCGGCGGCGCTCGGCTTCAAGACCGACGAGGTGCGGCGCACCATCAAGCTGGGGACGCAGCTCTGGACGGCGGATGCGCCCAAGCCGGCGTCGGCCGGGCCGTCCCAGGGCGCACCGATCAAACCGGCCTGATCGCGGAGGTCCACTTCGATGGGCAGGCCCTCGGCATCCCCCGCGCCATGAAGCACCGGACCCGCCAGGCCTCGCCCGATCCCCACCCGCCCGCCTACGCCGCCGCCGTCCGCCAGTTCCGCGACGGGCGATACGACGATGCCGGCGCGCTGTTGCGCGAGGTGCTGAGCCAGCGGCGCGACTTCGCGCCGGCCTGGCACCTCCTCGGCCTGTGCGCCGCGCGTCAGAGGCGGACGGGCGAAGCGGTGCGGTGCCTGGACCGCGCCAGCCGGCTCGACCCCGCGAGCGGCGAGATCCACGCCCACCGTGCCGAGATCCTGCGCCTGGCCGGGCGGCTCGACCGCGCCCTGGAGGCCGCCGAGGAAGCGATTCGGCACGCGCCGGACCTCGCCGCGGCGCACAACAACCTCGGGCTGGTGCGGCTCGACCTCGAACGACCCGCCGAGGCGCGGGCGGCGCTGGAGGCGGCCGTCGCCCTCGACCCCGCCTACGGCCGGGCCCATTACAACCTGGGCAACGCCCTGCTCCAGCTCGACGAGCCGGCCGCGGCCGAGGCGAGCCTGCGCCGGGCGGTCGCGCTCGTGCCGGGCCACGTCCACGCCTGGACGGCGCTCGGCGTCGCGCTCGGCGCCCAGCAACGCTTCGACGAGGCGCACGCATGCCTGGCCCGCGCCCTCGCCCTCGCGCCCGACGACGCCAAGGTCCACCTCAACCTCGGCCACGTCCTCGTCCGGCAGAAGCGCTTCGACGACGCCCGCCGGCACTACCGCCAGGCGCTCGCGCTCCGCCCGGGCTACGGCGAGGCGCTCCTGGGGCTGGGCGGCATCTTCGACCACGAGAAGCGCCACGACCAGGCGGCCGAGTGCTACCGCCAGGCGCTGGCGGCGCGCCCGGACTGGCCCGAAGCGCTGCACCGCCTGGGCGGCGCGCTGTTCGAGCTGGAGGCGTACGCCGAGTCGAAGACCATCCTCCAGCGGGCGCTCGCGGCCAAGCCCGACTTCCCCGAGGCCGTGGCGACGCTTCTGCGCGTCCTGTCCAACACGTGCGACTGGGACGAGATGCCGGCGCGGGTCGCCGATCTGCGCGCGGCGGCGGCGAAGGCGCTGGCGGCGGGCAAGGTCCCGCCGATCTCGTCGTCGCAGGCCAACGCGTACGACTTCTCGATGGCCGAGAAGCTGGCCTTCGCCCGCGCCCACTCGCGCCAGCTCGACGAGCGCCAGGCGCCGGTGCGCGCGATGCTCGCGTTCGACCACCCGTCGCCCGGTCCGCGGCCGGACCGGCTGCGGATCGGCTACTGGTCGTACGACCTGCGCAACCACGCCACGGCGCACCTGATGCAGACGGTGTTCGAGATGCACGACCGGGAGCGGTTCGAGGTCTTCACCTACTCCTACGGCCCCGACGACGGGAGCGACTACCGCGCGCGCATCGCCGCCGGGAGCGACCACTTCGTCGACCTGCGCGAGGCCGGCGACGTCGAGGCGGCGCGGCGGATCCACGCCGACGGCATCCACATCCTGGTCGACCTGATGGGCTATGTCGCCAACTGCCGGCCGGACGTCCTGGCGCTGCGCCCCGCGCCGATCCAGGTGAACTACCTGGGCTACCCCGGGACGATGGGCGCGTCGTTCATGGACTACATCGTCACCGACCGCGTGACGACGCCGCCCGAGGACGCGCCGTTCATCGACGAGGCCATCGCTTACATGCCGCACACCTACCAGGTGACCGACGACCGGCAGGCCATCGACCCCGGCCCCGTCGGCCGCGCCGACGAGGGCCTGCCGGCCGAGGGGATGGTCTTCTGCTGCTTCAACACGCTCTACAAGATCGAGCCGACGATGTTCGGCGCGTGGATGCGCATCCTGGCGGCGGTGCCGGGGAGCGTCCTCTGGCTCCTCGCCAAGCCCCCGGAAGCGCGCGCCAACCTGCGGCGCGAGGCGGCGGCGTCGGGGGTCGACCCCGCGCGGCTGGTGTTCGGCGAGGGCAAGCACAAGCCGCTGCACCTGGCGCGTTTCCGGCTCGCCGACCTGTTCCTGGACACGCGCTACTACAACGCCCACACGACGACGAGCGACGCGCTGTGGGCGGGCGTCCCGGTGCTGACCTGGCCGGGCCACGGCTTCCCGGCGCGGGTCGCCGCCAGCCTGCTCACCGCCATCGACCTACCGGAGCTGATCATGCCGGACCTGGCGGCCTACGAGCGCGAGGCCATTCGGCTCGGCAACGATCCGGCCGCCGTGGCCGCGCTCAAGTCCCGTCTCGCCGCCCACCGCACCACGCGGCCGCTCTTCGACACGCGGCGCTGGGTGAAGAACTTCGAGGCGGCGCTGGATGCGATGTGGGCGCGGTACGCGGCGGGCGAGCCGGCGATGGAGATCGTCGTTCCCGCGTAGGGGCCGTGTCGGGTCGGCGGCCCCCGTCTCGGCGCGACCTTCGCCGCGGACAGCGCCGTCCCGGCGCCGGTCGAGATCGACGCCTGTGCCGGCCGCCTGCGGCGGACGGCAGTCCCCCGGTCAGCCCCCACCGCCCAGCCACGACGCACCGATCGCTCTTGCCTGTGCGACGAAGAATGCTCGCACGTCCGACCACGGCACGTCGATCAGCAGATCGGGCTGGAGGTCGCGATCGGCGTTCTCGAACAGCACCAGGCTCTCGATGGCCATGAGCTGGAAGTCGCGCGCATACGGGTACTTCGATCGAGCAAGATCGAGTAGCTTGGCGAGAGGGTGGTGCTGTGCCACCCAGTACAGATCGTAGAAGTCCTTGCGACTCCCGCGGCCGATGAGCGCATCCAGCTTCATCAACCCGACGTCGGTGATGGACGCAACGTCGATTTGCTCAAGCTGGTCCGGGGGTTCCAAAAGGTCGTAGCCATAGCTCAAGAACGCCACATGCAGTTCGGGCAGCTCGAGAAGCAGGTTGCCGTCCACCGCTTCGATCGTCTGTGGCGTGAACTGCCCCAAGGCAGCGAGAATCTCGCGCCTCGTCGCGGTGGTCACGCCGTCGTCTTGCGAGAAGAAGTCCAGGTCAATCGAGCGTCGATGTTGTCCAAGCCGCAACGTCAGCGCGGTGCCCCCCGCCAAGTAGAATCGTCGCGAGAACGGCTGCGCGCCGATGAGCGCCATCAGCTCGCGCATGAACGGCGTCACGGTCTCCCAGTGAACGTCGGTCAGTGCGGCCATATCCGCGACGCCGCCGGCCTGGCTCGCTCGGCCGGCGGCAAGCCGAAGATCACGCACCAGAGGTTGAAGCGGCGAAATGGCAGTCGCCGCGCTCCCATGCGCTCGAGCCAGGCGACGATGCGATCGCGACCGTAGCGCTGGTACAGCCAGCGCATCTCATGACGGTCGCCATAGGCCAGCGTCCGCTCAACGACGAGATCCGCATCCCGCTCGAGATCGATCCGATCGACATCGTACTCCTGGAAGGCGGCGGTGAGTCCGCGCGGCAGGCCGTTCGACCATACAGCCATTCTCGGCTCATCCGTTGTACCCATGGACCCATCCTCACCGATCAGGCGACGGTCGCGCATAAGCGGCGCCCAGACAAGTATAACCCCCTCACTCACCCCACAGCACCCCGCCATTGTCGACGACCGTTACGTTGCCGCCGGCGCCGGCCACCCGCGCCACCGCCGGCCGAGGTCAGCGCGCCTCCCGCCCGATGAGCAGGCACGTGATCGCCGTCGTGATCGGCACCGCGAGGATCAGGCCGATGCTGGCGACGAGCGTGCGGACGATCTCCTCGGCCACGATCTCGTAGTTGACCACCACGCCGAACGCCGCCGCGTCGCGCTGGAAGAGCAGCAGGAGCGGCATGGCCGCGCTGGTGTAGACCAGGACGAGCGTGTTGACCAGCGAGGCGATGTGGTCGCGCCCGACGTCCATGGCGCGGCCGTAGATCGCCCGCGGCGAGAGTTCGGGCGAGGCGTCGTGCAGCTGGTAAACGATGGCCGCCTGCGACACCGTGATGTCGTCGAGGATGCCGAGGAGGCCGATGATGATGCTGGCCAAAAGCAGCCCCTGCACGTTCAGGCTGCCGCCGTGCGCCATCTGCAGGAAGGTGGCCTCCTCCGACGCGTAGCCGGTCAGCCGCGCGGCGCCCACGAACACGCTCGCCAAGAGCCCGGTGAACGCCAGCGCGATCACCGTGCCGGCGACGGCGGCCGCGGTCTTGCGGTTCAGGCCGTGCGACAGGCCGAACGTGACGGGGATGACGACGAGTGCGGCGGCGATGGCGACGCCGATGGGGTGGCGGCCGGCGGCGACCTGCGGCAGGACGAACGCAAAGATCACGCCGAACGACACGGCCATCCCGACGAGCGAGAGCAGCCCGCGCCGGCGCCCGACGAGCACGGCCACGGCGACGAACAGCCCGAAGAGCGCGTAGAGCGGCGCGCGCCGGACGCGGTCGGCGACGAAGTACGTCTCGCCGCCGGATCCGTCCGGCGAGGCCTCGACCAGGACTCGGTCGCCAGGCTGGAAGCCCCCGGCTCCGGCCCCGCCGCCCGGCCCGCCCCCGGCATCGACGATCGCGGTCTGCCCAGCGCGCGGGCCGGTGGCGAGCCGGACTTCGAGGCGCTGGTGCACCTGGGGCTCGCCCTGAACGTCGATGGCCTCCTCGGACACGATGGCGACGACGACGCCCTCGGCGATCGCGGGCGGGGCCTCGCCCGGCGGGGCCGGCGGGGCCGGCGATTGGGCGAAGGCTGCCGGAGGGGCGAGGGCTGCGGCGGCGGCCAGGGCTGCCGCGACAGCGACGGCAAGCGCGACGACTGGCGCGGCGGGGCGCGCGCGGGTGGGGACGCCATCGTCGGTGCTGGCGCGAGAGCCAAGACCGGGTCGCGGAGCGGAGGCGCGTGGCGGCGGCACGTTACTCGTCCTGGGTGCGAACGCCGGGCCGACCGGCCTGCGGGTACAGGGTCTCGTGCCGTGCGAGCATCGCGACGAGCTCGGCGATTCGCCGCCGGCGCGTCGCGTCGCGCTTGGCCGTCTGGACGCGGAAGAGGATGGCGTAGCGGTTCTGGCGGCTCAGCGTGGCGAAGAAGTCCTTCGCCGCGGGGCTCGCATCCAGCGCCGCGACCAGGTCATCGGGCGGGACGGCCGTAGCGTGCGAGTCGTAGGCGGCGTCCCAGCGCCCGTTGGCGCGGGCGCGCTCGACGGCGGCCATGCCCGCGGGCCGCACCCGGCCTTCGGCCATCAGCGCCTCGGCCTTGGCCCGGTTGACCTTCGACCACAGGCTGCTGGGCCCGCGCGGCGAGAACTTCTGGATCCACGACTCGGCATCGAAGGCCCGCTTCTGGCTGTCGATCCACCCGTGGCACAGCGCGGCCTCGACGGCCTCGGCGTACGTCACGGACTGCAGCGGGGCGCCCTTCTTGGCGAGCCTCAGCCAGACGCCGGCGGACGCCGTGCCGTGCTCGCCGAGCCAGGCGTCCCACGCGGCCTGGTGCGCGAACAGTCGGACCGGGAGGCCGGCGACGTCGGGGAGGGGGTGGGTGTCGGGAGCCATGTCGGGGGGGCGCCTCTCGGGTGGGCCGGGCAGAGCGGCGGGCTGGTGTCGGGCAGAGTGGTAGTATAGGCCTCTCAGGTCACCGGAAGGCGTGGTGAGCGCGAGTCACAAAGCGCTTGACACAAGTACTGATACCCAGTATGCTGGTCCCCGGTGAAGTACGAGTGGGATCCAGCCAAAGCCGCCGAGAACCGCCGCAAGCATCAGGTCGACTTCTTGGACGCCATCGGCGCACTCGATGACCCGAATCACATCGAAGACATGGATGACCGCTATGACTACGATGAGGATCGCCTGTGTTTCATCGGAATGGTGAATGACTGAGTTCTGTTTGTCGTCACCACGGCTGACAACGATACCGTCTGTCGCATCATATCAGCTCGAAAGGCAACTCGACATGAACAGCAACGATACTTCGCTAGTAGAAGTAAACGTGAAGCTTGGTGAGTCATTGCCGCGCGGTGACACGAATTGGGATTATCTTGATGCACTGACCGATGAAGCGGCGTACGAAGCTGCACTCGGGGATCCTGATGCTCAGCCGGTGGATCCGGAGAGACTTGCAAGAATGCACCGCGTCTCCCGCGTGAAACTCCTGCGCAGACGACTCGGCATGACGCAGATCGAGTTTGCAAGATCCTTCCAGATTCCAGTGAGCACGCTCCGGGACTGGGAGCAGCGCCGAACAACGCCAGATGCTCCGGCTCGAGCACTCCTGCGCGCCATTGAGCGAGAACCTGAGACCATGCGCCGTTTGTTGGAGCGTGCAGCGTGAGGGATCAGTAGATACCTTGGGCTTGTCACCGACGTGAATTGACGGCGGATGATTGTCATTCCGCCGCCGCAACGACGTATGCCGTCTATACATGGAGAAGGGCTGTGACTCAGAGGTCGACAGATCCTGAACTGCTCGTCAGGCTGTGTCGGGAGCACTTCAAACAAGCCGATTGGGGGCTAGAGTCAAACATTGTTGGCTTCCTCGCCAAATCCCATGGTTGGACGCATCGGCGTGTTGAGTCAGCCCTTCACAGAGCACTGGAGGACGAGTCCCAGCCCCTCTTGATCGGTCGTGGCGGTCATATTGTCTACTACGGCGACGACAGGTCGCTCTACCTGCCTGTTACTAGAGGGATTCTAGGTTCATGGAGCAGGAGTCTGGGTTATCGCAGTATAAAGGTCTTCAACACATCGCACTGTCACTTTGGCAAACACAACGGTGTGTGGCAACACCCCGACCTGATTTTTTTTGCTGATCCTCGCCGTCGCCGATCGTCCACTGCCCCTCGCGAGACACATGCAGTAGAGGTTGAGCAACGTCGCGGCTTCAACATTTCCAGCATCTACCAAGCATATGAGCACGGGCGCGGTGCCGACTACAGCTGGGTCTTTTCGGTCGGACTACTGCAAGATGGGTGGGCAAGAGATCGCATAATGATCGTAGCCGATGAATTGGGCGTGGGCTGGGTAGAGATGCGGAAACCCACTGCACCGTCGACGTGGAAGATCCATGTCAAGGCACTTCGTCGAGACAAGCTTTCTGCGCGGCGAAAATCTGCTACAACTCCCCATGATCGAGACGACTTCCTGCACAGAAACGGCCTCAAGGACGAAGTGCATCTCCTTGGGGATCGCAATTCAGTCGGCTTCGACGGGGGATAGGATCCCGGTCCCATCCCGCCCCGCCACCGCCGCCGCCATCGTCGCCGTCGGCGCCCTGATTGGCGTCGCGCTCGCCGTTCGCCCCTCCGCGGCGCCACCGTCGCCCGGCGCATCGTCGGCGGCACTCGACCCGGCATCGACCCCCGCGGCGCGCCCGGCGGTCCAGCCGCCCATCGACCTCAACGCTTCCGAGGCCGCCTTGCCGACGGCCGACCCCGCCGCGGTCGCGACCGGGCGCGCGGTATACGCGGCGCACTGCGCCAGCTGCCACGGCGCGCGCGGCGAGGGCGAGCCGGACTGGCAGACCGAGCGCGAGGACGGCTCGCTGCCCGCCCCGCCGCACGACGCCAGCGGCCACACCTGGCACCACGCCGACGCCGACCTCATCCGCATCGTCGCCAAGGGCGGGACGGTGTACATGCCGACATCGCGCATGCCCGGCTATCGCACGACGTTGACCCCGGACGAGATCGCGGCCGTCTTGACCTTCATCAAGGCAACGTTCTGGGGGCCGCGCGAGCGCCTGTACCAGGCCGAGATCTCGCGCCAGCGGCCGACCGATCCCTAGCCTCTAGCCTCAAGCCGCGGGCGGGCCCGCCCGCGGGACCCCCTCGCTCAGCCCGGCGGCCGCTCGACGGACTCCAGCAGCCGATCCAGCTTGCGGTGCAGCTCCATGACCTCCATGTGGGCCTTCACGTTCACCTGGTACTCGAAGTCCGCGTGGAGCCGATCCCGCTCCGCCTGATGGCGCTGGGCGTTGAGCACGAACATCGTGATCACGATCGCCTCCACCGAGATCAGAAAGCCCAGCCAGAAGAACGTCGGCGGGTCGTCGAAGCTGGCCCGCCCGCTCGCCCGCAAGAACAGGTTCAGCCCGATCCAGGCCGCGATGAGCACCAGGTTGGCCACGAGGAACCGCTCGCTCGCGAACACGCCGGCGATGCCGGACAGCCGCCGCTGGAGGGCCGTGCGCCCCGCCAGCTCGGCATCGTTGACGTTGCGGATGCCGCGCAGCCGCTCCAGCAGCCCGCGCTGCCGGGCGGCGAGCACCGTCAGGACGTGAACCGCCACCGTCGGGCGCTGGAGCATGAACTGGACGAAGTCGTCCCGCTGCAGCGACAGCGTTTCCACGACCGTCTCGGCACGGACGTTCGCCGACCGCGGGCCGCCGTCAAGCAGCGAGATCTCCCCGAAGATGCTCCCCGGCCCCAGCGCCTCGATCGCGACCTCCCTGCCCGACTCGTCGGGAACGCTCACGATGACCTTGCCCGATCGGATGACGAACATCTCGCCGCCTCGGTCCCCGAGGAAGACGATCGGCTGCCCCGGGGCGTGCTGCCGCGGTTCGAGAAGCGCCGCCAGCTCCACCAGCTCGGCGTCGGAGACGGCGGCGAAGATCGGGATTTGCCTGAGCAGCGTCGTATCCATCGTTTCACCAAGCCAATGGGCTGGCCGGCATGATGCCGGCCGTGCCGGCCGTGCCGTCATCGAGGGTGGTCGCCGGCCTCCGCTGGGCAGCGCCGCTGCTTCCGGGCGGGACGTGGGCATCGACCTCGAACACACAGTACCGGCAACCGTCGTCGGGCACCTCGTACACCAGCCGCCAGCCAGGCGGGAGCGCATCCCACACCGCGCGGTCGTCGGCCACCCGAAAGAAGCGCCCGAGCACCTCCTCGCGCTCCTCGACCATCTCGGGCGCCAGCACGACACGCCGCGCACCGATCTCGGTGCGGTACGCCTCGAGCTGCGCGAAGTCGGTGAGCGACGCGAGGACCGGCTTGAACGTCACCTGCCCGTGCAGCGTCCACGTGGCGAGATCGCCCGGCCCCCACAGTGCCGTCTCGCCACCCGGAGCGGCAGTCCGGCCCAGGAACGCCAGCAGCTCGATCGCGCGGGCGTTGAGGTCCCGATCCGACCGCGCCACGTCCGCCGGCGACCGCCACTCGCCGGCGCGGAGCGCGAGGGCACTGATGACCAACGTGGCCGCCGACACGAGCAGCCGGGCCGGCACGCTGCCCGCGCCGCCGGGCCGCCAGCGCCGCGCGGCGACCGCCAGCCCGCCCGCGAGCACCGTGAACGCGATCGGCACCAGCGGCAGCGCGAAGCGGGCCGAGTTCGCGATGGGCGCGTACCAGACGAAGAAGCCGAAGATCGGGAAGGCCAACACCCCCGCGGTCCACGCGGCATCCCGCAGCCGCTGGCGCAGGGCGTCTGGATCGAGGTCGATCGTCCGTTCGGGGGTCGCCGCGTCGCCATGCGGCGGTGCGCCAGACGAGCGGGCGCCCCGGCCGAGCACGGTCGATCCCTCCCCGGCGCCGCGAACGGGCGACGAGCCCAGCGGGGCGCCCGACCCCAACGCGCGGGCCGAACCCCCGCCCCGCCGCCACAGGCCCGTGCCGAGCGCCAGCATGCCCGCGCCGACGATCACCCACCAGCTCCCGGCGGGCAGCGCGACCTCGAACGCCTCGGCCCATTCCGGCGGCACCTCGCGCACGCCGTCCGCCAGTCGGCCGACGACATCGGCCGGGCCGTGCGTGGCCACGAACGTCCGGAACGTGATGTGACGGCCATCGGCCGATCCCAGCCGGTCATCCCATTCGTCGTACCACATGGCGTGGGCCGATGGGAACGCGTAGAACGGCGAGCCGAATGCCTGCCAGTTGGTGACTAACAGCGGCGACGCCGCGATCGCGTAGGCGGCCACCATCGCACCGATGTCCCGCCGGCGCGCCCACCAACCCGCGGGCCCATGCCGCAGCCAGGGCAGCGCCACGAACCCGAGCAAGAGAAACTGGCCCGTTCCCTTGGCCAGGTAGGCCAACCCGGCCAGCGCTCCCGCCGCCACGGCCCAGCGCCGGCGGTCCAGGCCCACCGTCCAGCATGCCCAAGCCGCGAAGAACAGGCCGGTCAGCAGGATCTCCGGCTCGCTGCGGGCCGCTCGCGCCGCGAACGCCGGGCTGAACGCCAGCGCCGCGGCAGCGGCAAGCGCGGCGGGGGCGCCGAACAGCCGCCGCCCGAGCGCGAAGACCACCCCCAGCACCACCGCCCCGGCGGCGATGTCGATGAGCTTGGCCTGCGAGTAGAACCCCCACTCCCGGCTGGCCACCGGGCTGAAGAGCATGGCCACCAGCGGGTGGTAGTTGCCGTTGGCGAAGCCCTCGCCTTCGTGGATGCGCAGCGCCAGCCGCAGGTAGCTGTTCTGGTCGCCGCTGTGCGCCTTCCAGTTGTAGATCGCATGGCTGAGCGCCGATTGCAGGTAGGCGGCGATGCTGAGCCCGAGCGCCGCCGCCAACAGCCCCGATCCCGCGAGATCCCCGCCGGCCCCTGGCGTCGCCCGCAAGCCGGGCGATCCCCGCACCGCCCTACCGCCCCCGCCGCATCAGCCACACCGCCACCGCGAGCCCGCTCACGATCACCACGGCCATCCACAGCCAGGGCGGGATGCCCCCGCTGCCGGAGCCGGTGCCCGCCTCGCCGCCGTTGGCGCCACCATCACCGCCCGTCCCACCCGCTCCCGATGCCGCCGTCCCCGCACCGGGCGCCGTCCCGGACGTCGACCCGGCCGCGGTCGGCGCACTGCCCGGCCCCGCGGTCGCCGCACCACCCGGCCCCGCGGTCCCGCTCCCCGCCGCGCCCGTCCCCACGGCCGTCGGCGGCTCCATCGGCGCCGTCGTTGGGCTAGGCGTCTCGGTCGGCGGGACGGCCGTCTCGGTCGCCGTCGGCAACGGCGTCGCTGTCGGAACCTCCGTCGGCGGCTCGGTGGGCGGCGGGGCCGTGGGCGCCGCGGTCGCGGGGTCGTCGACGCCCTCGTACCAGCCCAGGTCCATGACCCACACGTAGCCGTACGACATGCGCGCCGCGCCCACGCCGACCTCGCGGTACTTCGGGTCCAGCATGTTGGCGCGGTGCGGCGGGTCGTCCATCAGCCACTGGAAGCCATCGTCGAGGTGCTGGCGGGCCACGAAGTTCTCGCCGATCCGCAGCCCCGCGCGGCCCGCGCCGTAGCCGGCGTCGATCGCGCGCTGCTTGGGCTTGCGCCCGTCCGACCCCGTGTGCGAGTACATCGTGTGGGCCGCGATGTCGCGCGCGTGGTCGAACGCGATCCGCGTCAGGATCGGGTTGGTCCGGTACGGGGCGAGCCCGTTGTCGCGCCGGACCTCGTTCAGGCGCGTGAGCATCACCTCGGCCAGGGCCACCGAATCATCGCCGGCCTGGGCGCCGGCGGGGGCTTGCGGGAGCACAACCGTGGCGATGGTCGTCACGGCCACGAGCGCGACGGCCATGCAGCGCGGACGAATCGAGAGGAACATGATGGGCTCCGAGGGTGTCGGATCGGGTGCCGCCGCGAGCTGGCGGCGCCCGTGCATCCGGAACGGGCGCGGGGAGGATACCGCCGATGCGTCATCCGGGCAACGTGATGGCGCGCAGCACCGCCAGCGCGTGCCCCTTGGCGTCGCGCCCGCCCTCGTCCGCCGGCCCGACGCACGCCGGGCAGCCCACCGCGCACGGGCAGTCCGCGATGAGGTCGCGGCCAGCCTGGAGCAGTCGGGCGTGCAGGTCGTACAGCGCCGCGCCGAAGCCCACGCCCGCTGCCGCCCGCTCGTAGATCGCCACCGTCGGCCGGCCCGTCCACGGCGCGTGGCTCTCGGCCGTGACCCCGAGATCGCGCGCGTCGCACATCAGGAACAGCGGCGCCAGGTGCGCCAGGGCGTAGCCCACGCCCGAGAGCCCGCCGTGCAGCCCCAGCGCCCGCTCGGCCGTGCGGTGGCAGCCCGGGCACAGCGTGATCAGGTTCTCGACGACGTTGGCCTCGCGGTAGCGCTCGTTCGCGCCCTTCACCCAGCCGAACTGCCGGAAGGGCCGGATGTGGTGCACGTCGTGCGCCCGGCCGTCGCGCTCCGGCGCGTCGCACATCCGGCAGCGGAAGCCGTCGCGCGCCCGCGCCCGCGCCGCCTGCTCGCGCCAGTTCGGACCGCGGTCGGTCAGGAGGTCGAAGTCCCAGCGCCCGATCGCCCGCAGCCCGTCGAGCGTCGCGTCGTCGAGCGTGAACCAGTACCCCCCCGCCACGTGCGATTGCTCCGGCAGGTCGATGGTCCCCCAGCCCACCGTCTCGTGCGTGCGGAAGCGCACCTTCCGATAGCCCGTGGCCCGCGTGCGAACCTCGAGCTCGCCGTGCGCCACCCGCGCCCCGTGTTCCTCGCGCTCGGCGAGCATCCGCAACGGCCGCAGGTCCGTCCGGGCGCTGGCGCGCGTGTAGATCGAGCCGTCGGCCGGCACGACCACCGCCCGGCCCGTGTCGAGATCGAGCGACACCACCTGCCAGGCGTTGCCGTCGTGCAGGTACACCGCGCCGGGATGCACCGTCACCGGCGCCGCGGCCGGCTCGACCGTGCCGAGCACGTCCTCGCCGCCGCCGTCGCCCGTCGGCGCGACCACGGCGATCCGCCCCGGCCCCGCGCTGCGCAGGCCGATCGCGCCGGCGGGATGGTCGCCGCCGACCCAGTAGCGGCGCCCGCCGGACCGCCGCAGCTCGCCGCGCGCCTCGAGGACGTCGAGCAGCGACGCGGCGAGCGGATCGGACGCGAAGGGGTCGGGCTCGGGCGCCATGGCGCCGCCGCCGGGGCCCGCGGGATCCGAACCGAGGTCGTGGCCGATGTCGGTCGCGGCATCGGCCGCGGGATCGGCCGCCGCCCGGCGATCGGCGCCAAGCGCGGGCTCGCCGCGGGCATCGCGCGCACCCGGCGCCGCGCCCGCCTCGAACGGCAGCTCGAACGCCGCGCAGCGCAGGTGGTCCATCAAGATCAGGAGGTTGTCGGGATCCAGCCGGGCGTGCTCCGGCGAGCGCCCGAAGAAGTAGTCCGGATGGCGCGCGAAGAACTGGTCGATCGGCGACCCGCCCAGGACGAGCACCGCCGCCGCCGCGCCCGCCCGCCGCCCGGCGCGGCCGGCCTGCTGCCACGTGCTGGCGATCGTGCCGGGATACCCGGCGATGACGCACGCGTCGAGCGTGCCGATGTCGATGCCGAGCTCCAGCGCGTTGGTGGCCACCACGCCCTGCAGCGACCCGTCGCGCAGCGCCGCCTCGATGACCCGCCGCTCGCCGGCCGTGTAGCCGCCCCGGTAGCCCCGGACGCGCGGCGGCGCGGGCGCCGTCCCCAGGCCCGGCGGCGCGCCGGACGCCGCCGCCG
>CAYQBA010000059.1:0-23632 GCA_964415605.1 uncultured Anaerolineales bacterium
GGCGGGGGTGGCGGCGGCCGCCGCGGCCGCCAGGTTGTAGCCCATGGCCTGGCCGAGCGCCTGCGCGGATTGGGCCGCGCCCGGGTCGGCGGGATCGGCGGCCACGGCCGCGAGGTCGGCGGCCTGCCGCTCCGGGGTCAGCCAGGCCAGGCGCTCGCGGGCGATGTCGAGCCGGTTGGTGCGGCCGTAGCTCTCGGCCACCATCTGCACGTAGGTGCGGCGCGCGTCGTCGCGCAGGTCGGCGGGCGTGGTGTCGACCCACTTGACGGGGAAGACGTACCACCCGAGCACGATCCACCCGAGCAGCACGCCGGCCACGAACACCGCGACGGTCCGGGCGGCGGGCCGCGGCAGGTCGGGCAAGCCGGCGCGGCTCCCCGGCCCGCCATCATCCACGGGATAGGCGCTCATCGTCAACCCCCTCGGTTGTCGGCATCGGCGGCCCTGTGGCGGGCCGCGGCGACGGTCACGCCGGGACGAGGCTCGAGGGCTTGGGCGCGCGCGTCAGCACCTCGGCGCCGTCTTCGCGCAGCACGACGATGTCCTCGATGCGCACGCCGAACCGGCCCGGCAGGTAGATGCCCGGCTCGACGGTGAACACCATGCCGGCCTGGAGCTTGGCGTCGACGGACAGGAAGCCGACGCGCGGGCCCTCGTGCACGTCCAGGCCCACGCCGTGGCCCAGGCTGTGGCCGAACTGCTCGCCGTAGCCGGCGGCCACGATGACGTCGCGCCCGAGGGCGTCGACCTCCTTGCCGGTCATCCCCGGCCGCGCCCCGGCGATGGCGGCGCGGCTGGCGGCGTCGACGATGTCGTACACGCGGGCGTAGTCGGGATCGCGGGCCTCGCCGATGCAGAAGGTGCGGGTGATGTCGCTGTGGTAGCCGTCCAGGCGCGCGCCCATGTCCACCACGAT
Organism: uncultured Anaerolineales bacterium; assembly: GCA_964415605.1. Lineage (GTDB taxonomy): Bacteria > Chloroflexota > Anaerolineae > Epilineales > Epilineaceae > UCB3. Next base: position 917 of record CAYQBA010000059.1, read on the forward strand.
CGGCTCGCCCGTGTGGATCACGCGCTGGCCGGCGCGGTGGTGCGGGAGGGCGCCGTTCTCGCCGGCGCCGACGATGATGTCGAACGCCATGCCGTCGGCGCCGTGCTCGCGCATGAACACCTCGAGCGCCCACGCGAGATCGGCCTCGGTCATGCCGGGCCGGACGACCTCCCAGGCATGGGCCATGGCGCGGTCGGAGATGTCGATAGCCCGGCGGATGGCCTCGATCTCGTCGGGGGTCTTGAGGGTCCGCTGCTGCTCGACGATGCCGGTGGTGGCCATCCACTCCACGCCCTGCACCTTCTCGCGCATCTCCTTGAGCTGCTGGACGGTGACGGCGGCGGCCTCGAAGCCGACCTTGCGGGCGCCGTGGCGGGCCAGGACGTCGGCGAGGCGGGGCAGGGTCTCGTAGCCGGCGCGCTCGAGCACGACGTGGGGGGCCTCGCGGGCGGCCTGCTCGTAATAGCGCGAGTCGGCCAGCAGGTAGGCGGTGTCGGGCAGGACGACGAGGAGGCCGGCGCTGCCGGTGAAGCCGGTGAGGTAGCGGCGGTTGTTGCCGTGGCTGACCACGAGCGCGGCCAGCTCGTGGCGGGTCAGCTCGGCTTGCAGCGAGGCGATTCGCAGCGGTTCGTTTGGCATCGTGGAGACCGTTCTGTCAATGGGAATGGAAATCCGAATGGGCGGACGGGATGGGGGAACGATCCGCACGCTAATTATACACAGCGCGCCGATCGGGCGCCAGAGAGGGGGCGGGCTCAGGCATCCAATCCAAGGCGGTCTACCGCCGCCCCGACCCAATGATCCTTCCTCGGCCTGGCATCGACGGCACACGCGCCCCGCCCCGAGATCGGGGGCGCGCTTGGATCGTCCAGCTCACGGGAACGCGTACAATGAACCCGCCCATACCCACACCCGCGGATCCCGACCCCGACCCTACGCCCAGGAGCCTCGCGATGAGACCCCACCGCGCCGTTCACCCGCGTCCAGACGTGCACCGCCCACGCCCTGGCGCCCGATGCCGCGCCGCCCGGTCTGAGGCGCACCGGCCCGCCGCCGCCATCGCCGCCACCGCCCTCGGCGCTGCCGCCGTCACGCTCTTCGCCGCCGCCCTCGCCTTCGCCACCAGCGCCCGCGCCGCCGCCACCGCGGCCCGCGCTGCCACCCCTGCCCGCGCCGCCGCCGATGCGCCGCGGCTGCGCGTCGCGGCCGTCGACCTCGTCGGGGAGGTCCGGATCCCCGCCGGGCGCACCATGCTCGGCACCCCGCTGGGCGGCCTCTCCGGCATCACCTACGACGCCGCGCGCGCCGCCTACTACGCCGTGTCCGACGACAGGAGCAGCCGGGCGCCGGCGCGCTACTACCGCCTGGGCATCGACGTGTCCGAAGCGCGTGTCGAGCGCGTCGTCGTCTCGTTCACCGGCGTGGTCACGCTGACCGACGCCGCCGGGCAGCCCTTCCGCTCCGGCGCCATCGACCCCGAGGGGATCGCGCTCACGCCCGACGACACGCTCTTCATCGCCAGCGAGGGCGACGTCGCCGCGACGCCGCTGGTGGCGCCGTTCGTGGCCGAGTTCGGGCTCGACGGCCGGCAGCGCCGCGTGCTGCCGCTGCCGGCCTACGTCGTCCCGTCGGGCGACGGCCGCACCGGGGCCCGCAACAACCTCGTGTTCGAGCCGCTGTCGCTGTCGCGCGACGGCGCGACGCTCTTCAGCGGCACCGAGAACGCGCTGGCCCAGGACGGTCCCGTCGCCTCGCTGACCGCCGGCAGCCCGTCGCGGCTCCTCATGTGGAACCGCGCCACCGGCCAGCCGGCCGGCGCGCGGATCTACCCGGTCTCGCCCATCCCCGCCGCGCCCGTCCCGGCCGGCGGGTCGGCCGACAACGGCTTCGTCGACGTCACGCCCCTCGACGGCGCCGGCACGCTGCTCGCGCTCGAGCGGTCGTACGCCGCCGGCGTGGGCAACACCGTGCGCCTGTTCGAGACGTCGCTTCACGGCGCGACGGACGTGTCGGAGATCCCGGCGCTCGACCCCGCGGCCGGCGCCCCGGTGCCGGTCACGCCGATGGCCAAGCGGTTCGTCGCCGATCTCGCGTCGCTCGGCGCGCGCCCCGACAACATCGAGGGCATGACCTTCGGCCCGCCGCTGCCCGACGGCCGCCAGCTCTTGATCCTGGTCAGCGACGACAACTTCAACCCCACGCAGGTGACCCAGCTCGTCGCGTTGGCGCTGCGCGTCGAGGCCGTGCCGCCGGGCACGGCCTACCTGCCGCGGCTGGCAAAGGGGGAATAGGGGGGAATGACGGCGCGGACGTGACCGCATGACCGCGTTGCCTCGACGCCCGCGCCATCTGTCCCTTGCCCCCTTTGGGCTGGAGGGCGGGACAGTTGGGGCGATGGGGGTGACGCGGCTTCGGCGCACCAACCCGCCAAACCGTCAGCAATACCCAAACAAACAGCATCTCTCGCTCCTATTCTTCCCGCCCCCCCGTATCTCGCCCCCCCCCCCGTTAAACCAGCACACTGTTGGCACCGATGCGCGCGGACAAGGGTGCCAGCAGGATTGGCGGATGCCGACCGAGGCATTGCCCCTGTGTCCCCAGATCGATCAACAACGGAGCAGCGGAGGCTGAGTGATGCGAAACAGCAGGCGTGTCAAGAGGGTTGTCGGGATGGTGCTCGCGACCTTGTTCGCGACGGCGGTCGGGGTGATGGCAGGAAACCCGGCCGGCCCCGGCACGGTGCCGGCCGCGACCAGCTCGTACACACTGGAGGACATCCACGACCGGCTGGAGTCGGGGGTGCCCGGGATCCAGGGCACGTTCACGGAGCCGGCCGCGGGGCCGGGGACGGGCACGATGCACACGCTGAACGAGATCATGGCCCAGGCGCCGGCGGCGGACAATGCGAACGGCGCGACGGTCGGCAGCGTGTTGGCCGGGCAGACGTTCTGGGGCCTTAATGTGGCGTCAGGGCAGTGGGGCCCGCAGACCGGGACGGCGGCCGCGTCCATGGCGGCCAACCCGGATCCGGCATGCTGGGACAACGCGAACCGATACGTGGACTGCGGCAACGGCACGGTGAACGACACGCTGACCAACTTGCTGTGGCTCAAGGATGCCAACTGCTTCGGGACGGAGAACTACGCCGATGCCAACGCGGCCGCGGCCGCGCTCGCGGACGGCGTCTGCGGGCTGTCGGATGGCTCGTCCGCCGGCGACTGGCGCCTGCCGACGAAGACGGAGTGGGAGGAGACGATCGCGTGGGCGGTGGCGTTGGACTGCACCGACTTCGGAACAGGCGGGGCGCCCAGTCTGACCAACACTGCTGGCAACGGCTGCTACGCTGCCGGCCCGCAGCCATTCACTGGCGTCCAGTCGGACTACTACTGGTCGGCCTCGGCCTACGCGGGCATCCCGTCCGGCGCGTGGTTCGTGCACCTGCTCTACGGCGGCGTGGACCGCGCCAACAAGGCGAGCACGCTCCACGTGTGGCCGGTCCGCGACGGACAATGATGCTTCGGTGCTTCGAGCGTGCGGCGGTTTGGCGCCGCTGCGCCCCCCACCCCGAAGGCCTCGCCGGTCCCCTGGCCCCCTTGGGGGCGGGGGTGGCGCACAGCGCCGGGGGTGGGGGTGCCCCGCGCCGGCACGCCTCGATAACATTAATGTTAAAGACGCTTGACAACGCCTCGCCTTCGGGATATGCTGAAGGTTAAATCATTCGCCTTGGCAAGAGATTGAGATCGCGGCACGGGATTGCGCCGTGAGCATTTGGCGGTTTGGACTCCCCCTCGCTTCCGCATCCCCAACGCCGCGCCGACGGTCGCCGATGCCGCGCGCCGCCAATCATGGCGGTGTCATCCCACTCACGTCGAGACCTAGCGGAACGGATTCGAGGGCAAGTCCATGCGACGCCTGACCAGAGCCATGATCCTGAGCGCGATGGTGCCTGCCCTCTCGGGCATCGGCGCCGGCCAGGCGTTCGCCCAGACCGCGTTCCTCCCCACCGACGACGCGCACGTCAAGGACTCCAGCCCCACCACGAACTACGGCACCGCCGCCACCCTGCAGCTCCGTGGCACGAGCTCGCCGTTCTACCGCACCTACCTCAAGTTCTCGGTCACCGGGCTGAGCGGCTCGGTCCAGAGCGCCACGCTGCGCCTGTACGTCAGCGACCCCAGCCCGTCCGGCGGCGAGGTCTACGCCGTGTCCAACACCCTGGCGGGATCCGGCACGCCGTGGACCGAGACCAACATCGTCTGGAACAACGCCCCGTCGATCACCGGCAGTCCCCTCGACACCGAGGGCGCCGTGACGCTCAACACGTGGGCCGAGCTCGATGTCACGGCCGCCGTGACCGGCAACGGCACGTACAGCTTCGGCCTCTTGACGACATCCCACGACAGCGCCATCTACCGCTCGTTGCAGGCCGCCAGCAACAAGCCCGAGCTGGTGATCCAGACCACGTCGGGGACCGCGACGGTGTCGACCACACCCACGACGGGTCCGAGCGCCACGCCGACGGCGACCGCCGGGCCAACCCAGACGCCGACGGCCACGCCCCCGCCAAGCCTGACGCCGCTCCCGACCGCCACGGCGACGCTCACGACGGCACCGACGGCCACGTCCACGACGGCGGCCACGGCGACCGCCACGCAGCCGCCCACCGCGACACCCCCGCCGACGGCCACGGCCACCGGCGTGCCGCCGACCAGCACCCCGACGCCCACCGCGCCGCCCGCGACCGCCACGCGCACGCCGACGCGGACCGCCACGCCGACCCGGACACCCACACCGTCACGAACGCCCACGCCCAAGGCTAGCGACACCCCGACGGCGACGATCACGAACACGCCGACCGACGTGCCGCCGACCGCCACGCCGACGGCCACGCCGGTGACCGTCAGCTTCATGCCGGACCACGACACGTATGCCAAGAGCAGCGCGCCGAACTCCACCTACGGCGGCGAGAACGCGGTGCGGGTGCGGAGCGGCGACCCGGCCTACCAGGCTTACCTGAAGTTCACCGTGTCGGGCGTCACCAACCCCATCGCCAAGGCGACCATCCGGCTGTACGCCGTCGACGGCAGCGACAGCGGCGGGTCGATGTACGGGATCTCCAACAACCTCGAGGGGACGAGCACCCCGTGGACCGAGGGCAACCTCACGTGGAACAACGCCCCGGCCATCACGGGCACGCCGCTCGTCACCATCGGCAACGTGCCATCCAGCACGTGGGCCAGCTACGACGTGACGGCGGCCGTCACCGGCAACGGGACCTTCAGCTTCGGTTTGAAGTCGTCGTCGACCAACAGCCTCATCTGCAACGCGCGCGAGGCCACGTCGAACCGCCCGGTGCTCGTGCTCGAGGTCGTGCCGCCGACGGCCACCCCGACGCCGACGTTCACGCCGTCCAACACGCCCACGGCGACGAACACGCCGACGAACACGCCGACGGATACCCCGACGGCGACGCCGACGAACACCCCGACCGACACGCCGCCGCCGACAGCGACCCACACGCCGTCCAACACCCCGACGCCGACGAACACCGCGACGGCGTCGAACACGCCGTCCAGCACGCCGACGGCGACGAACACCGCGACGGCAACCAACACCGCGACGGCAACCCCGCCGCCGACGAGCACCGCGACGGCGACGAACACGCCGCCGAACACCCCGACCCCGACCCACACGCCGGCAGCGACCCACACACCGTCGAACACCCCGACGCCGGCCCACACGGCGACCGACACGCCGTCGCCCACCGACATCCCGACCGCCACCGACACGCCGTCGCCGACCGACGAGCCGACGCCGACCATCACGCCTACCCCTACCGACCGGCCGACGTGGACGCCGACCAGCACGCCGACGCCGACGGCGACGCCGCAGGTCCTGGCCCTCACGCCGGTCGCCGACACGCGCGTCCGGTCGACGTCCCCGGACTCCAACTACGGCACGACGACCTTCGTACGCGTGCGGGTCGACGAGTACAACAGCTACTTCAAGTTCGACATCGCCAACCTCGACGGCGACGTGCACCGCGCCACGCTCCGCGTCTTCTACTACGACGGCACCGACAGCGCGGGCTCGGTCTTCGCCGCCTCCAACCTGTACGCCGACGGCAGCGGCCCGTGGACCGAGACCGGACTGACGTGGAACAACGCGCCGCCGCTCACCGGCAGCCCGCTCGACACGCGCGGGAACGTGGCCAACAACGCCTGGATGGAGTTCGACGTCACGAGCGCCGTGACGGGCGAGGGCACGTTCAGCTTCGGGCTGCGCAACACCTCGACCAACAGCGGCTACATGTACTCGCGCGAGGCGGCGGAGAACCAGCCGCAGCTCGTCATCGAGGCCGGCTCGCCGCCGCCGACCGCCACGGCCATCCCGATGAGCTCGCGCGGCTACCTGACGACCCCGCAGGAGCTGTTCGTCATCAAGAACAAGGCCAACCAGGGGATCGCGCCGTACGAGGACGCCGTCGACGCGGTCATCGCCAAGGCCAACGAGAGCTGGAGCTACACGCTCGACGCGTTCACGACGTGCAACTCGACGGCCGACGACCCGCTGTGGCTCGACGACCACGGCGGGGTCCCGATCCTCTACGCCAAGGCGCTGGCCTACCACCTGACCAGCAACCCGAACTACGCGGCAGACGTCGTGGACATCCTCCACAGCATCATGAGCAGCGTCGAGACCGTCGACACCAGCTTCCAGTGCCAGCTCAACTTCAGCTGGGGCACGCCGGAGCTCATCGCGGCGGCGGACCTCGTCGAGGACTACTGGGCCAACCGGACGTGCACGGGCCCGACGACCACGGTCTACGGCAACACCACCGAGGGCACCGGCAACTGCAAGGACCTGTTCCAGAACTGGCTGGTCAAGAACCCGTACTACGTGGTGTCGTACGAGGCGGCGCGGTCGGGCTCCAACCGCGGCGCGGCCGCCACCAACGCCACGGCCTACATCGCCGACTACCTGTGGGACCGGCCGAACGTGACGCTGGTGCACCGCCAGCCGCCGCAGATCGACGGCGGCAACAACCTCAACCTCTCGCCGGCGCAGGCCTGGGCGCACGCCAAGGCGCTCACGCTGAACCGCATGAACGGCTACCGGGTGGACTACCAGGGCAACAACGCGTGCGACTTCCTGTCGGGTGCCCAGCAGAGCCCGGACTACACGCCGGTCAAGTCGCAGATCACCGAGACCGGCATCATCCCCGAGGATTCGCGCCGCGAGGAGTTCTGCAACGTCCCGGCCTACAACGGGCAGTACCAGAACTACCCGCAGATCCACCTCGGCAACCTGATCCAGCAGTGCGAGCTCATGCTGCGCCGGGGCGACCGGTCGTGCTACGACAACGTCGACAACAGCGACCTGCCGAGCTATGCGTTCACTGACCCCAACGGCGTGTCGCGCACGACGCACCTCTACCCCGGCCGCGGTTCGGTCGAGCGGGCGATCAAGTCGATCATCGTGGATTCGAGCACGACCTGGGGGCACGACTCGGCGCTGTTCGTGGCCTACCGCTACTACAAGGTCCACGGCGTGCTGAGCGGCGTCGACAGTTGGCCGGCCCAGATGACCGGCCCGCCGACGGGGTGCGACCAGCACGTCTGCTTCGGGACGCTGACGCACGGGTTCGCGTCGGGCGAGACGCCCTCGCTCCCGCCGACGGTGCCGCCGCCGAGCGACTAGGGACGTTTGACGGCGGGGGACGGCCTGTGGATCGGGGCGCGTCTCGCCGATCGCCCGATCCAACGCCGTTTCGAAACCTCACCGCGATGCTTCGCGCCGGGAGTGGGGGACACGCGGCGGCGGCGAACCCATCGCTCGCCTGGTCGTGTCGCGCCGCTCTCACCCTGCCGTGTTAACGGTTGCGCGGATGGGACGGTGGGGATATGCTGTTTATATCGCGTGCCGTATTACCATCCCCGAGCCGACCGGGCGACGTCGCGGACCCCCTCCCGCGCCCGGCGGTCCCGGACGGCCGTGCATCTCACCCTGTTGGCGGGCCTTGCGCGTTGGCGCCGGATTCGACTTGCCGTGGAGTGTTGCCATGATGTCCCTTTTCCCACGCCGCCGGCATGCGCCGGCCGCCGATCCTGCCGCTCCGTCGACCTCGTCGAGACCCTCGACCCCTCACGCCCCGGCCATTCCGCGCGCCGCGATCGCCGGCACGGCGTGCGCGCTGGGGCTGCTCGGCCTGGCGTTGGCCGGCGAGGCCCGGCCGGGCGCGCGCCCGACGGCCGCGGCGCCGGTGGCGCCGTCGCCCAGGGCGGCGGCTGACGCGCTGGACTTCGGCGGGGCCGAGATCGACGACTCGGCGGCCCTCAAGCGGAACTTCGGTGCCAGCAGCGACCAGGTGAAGCAGGTGGCGGTCGGCGACATGAATGGCGACGGGCACCTCGACCTCGTCGTGGGCAAGGTCGAACAGGACGCGGTCTACCTCAACGACGGGCAGGGCAACTTCGACGCCGCCGCGAGCGAGCTGCCGTTCAACGGCGACGGCGGCACCGAGCCTGACCACTTCGCGCTGGGCGACCTCGACGGCGACGGCGACCTCGACGCCGTCGGTTGGTGGCGCGGGCCGAGCGACCGCGACAACTACGTGTTCGTCAACGACGGGACCGGGCAGCTCGGCGAAGGGGTGGGGATCGGGGGCGGCAACTCGACGGTCAACGACGTGGCCATCGCCGACTTCAACGGCGACGGGGCGCTCGACCTGGCGATGGTGCGCTCCATCGGCGGGACGGCCGAGGACACCGTCATGCTCAACCAGAACACGGGCGACAGCCCGCCGTCGTTCGAGCCGGGGCAGATCGTCGGCCCCGTGCCCGACGCCGGCCGGGCCGTGGCCGCCGGCGACGTCGACGGCGACGGCGACGTCGATCTCGTGGTGGCCAACGGCGAGGACGGCATCGGCGAGGTGACGCGGGCTTACCTCAACGACGGCGACGGCGGCTTCTACAGCGGCAACGGCACGTGCAACCCGCAGTGGGCGTGGGGCGTGCCGACGTCCGGGCCGGGTGCGGCGCACTCCGGGACGCAGCTTTGGGCCACCAACCTCGAAGGCGATTACGCCAACGACCAGAACGTGTCGATCACGTCGCCGGCCATCGACCTCAGCGGCGCAGGGGCGGGGACGATCGAGCTGAGCTGGTGGCAGTGGGTCGCGTATCACAGCGGCGCCCAGGTCGACATCCTCTCGACCGCGGTGAGCAAGGACGGCGGGACGTCGTGGGAGACCGTGTACGCGCTGGGAGCGCAAGGGGCCTGGGAAGAACACACGATCACGCTGGGCAGCGAGTACGCCGTGGCGGACTTCCGGATCCAGTTCCACCTCAGCTCGGACGACAGCGGCACCGCGGCGGGGTTCTACGTCGACGACGTGGCCGTCAAGGTCGACGGCACGCCGGTGTTCAGCACCGACTTCGAGGCGGACGACGGCGGGTTCACGAGCTCGCTGCCCTTGTTCCCTACGGACGAGGTGCGCTGCGTGGCGGAGACGGGCCATTACTCGACGGCGGTGGTGCTGGGCGACATGAACGGCGACGGCCACCTCGACATCGTCCTCGGCAACCAGTCGCGCCGGTCGAACCCCGCGAACCCGGCCAGCAGCCTTATCGACGGCGAGGAGCGGATCTACCTCAACGACGGGGAGGGCCACTTCGACGACCCGGCGAGCGAGATCGTGTTCGGCGCGGCGGTCGACACGACGTGGCGCCTTGCGCTGGGTGACCTCGACGGCGACGGCCAGCTGGACGTGGTGACGGCCGAGCCCGGCGGGCAGTCGCGCGTGTGGTACAACGGCGGCGGGGCGGTGCCGAGCTTTACGACGTCGGACGTCGTCGGGACCGACGGGGCGCCGACCTACGGCATCGCCTTGGCGGACCTCGACGGCGACGGCGCGCTGGACGTGGCGGCCGGCCTCGACGGCCAGCAGAGCCGGGTGTTCTTGAGTCCCGGCGCGCTCGGTTTCCTGGCGTCGCCGTCGTCGACGGTGGGTGAGACGATGGAGATGACCGAGGCGCTGGCGTTGGGCGACGTCGACCGCGACGGCGACCTCGATCTGGTGGTCGGCAACTCGCCGCCGTTCGACTTCGTGGACGGGAGCTTCGACCCGCGCTCGCGGCTGCACCTCAACAACGGGAGCGGCGGGTTCTTCGGCGCGTACCCGGCGTTCGCGATCGGCGAAGGCGAGGTGCGGGCCGTGGCGGTGGCGGACGTGACGGGGGACGGTGCGTTGGAGGTGCTCTTCGGCATCCTGGGCGGCCAGAGCATGTTCGTCCAGCCGGTGTTCGACCCCGGCGGCGGCTTGATGTTCTTCGAAGGCGGCTGCCCGTCGACGTGCTTCGGGTCGGACGGGGCCGCGACGCGCGCGCTGGCCACGGGCGATGTCGACCGCGATGGCGACCTCGACATCGTGGCGGGCAACGTCGGCGCGGACGCGGTGTACTTCAACAACGGTGGCCTCGCCCCCACCGGGCCGTTTGGGGAGGGCGACACGGCATCGTTCGGTGGGGACAACACGACGGCCGTGGCGCTGGGTGACATCGACGGCGACGGCGACCTCGACGCGGTGCTCGGCAACACGGGCGCGCGGAGCGTGGCGTACTTGAACGACGGGACGGGGGACTTCGGGGCGGCCGGGGCGGGCCTCCCGTTCGGGAGCGCGAGCGACACGCGGAGCATCGCGCTGGCCGATGTGGATGGCGACGGGGCGCTGGATGTGGTGGCGGGCAACCACGAGCAGCAGAACGTGATCTACCTCGGCGACGGCAACGGGGGCTTCGGCGACGCGGCGGGGACGATCGACTTCGGGACGGGCTCGGACGCGACGCTGGCGGTGGCGGCGGGCGACCTGAACGGCGACGGGGCGCCGGACCTGGTTGTGGCCAACGAGGTCGAGGCCAACGTGGTCTACCTGAGCGACAGGGCGAGCCCGCCGGCGTTCGTGCGCGAGCGCAGCTTCGGGCACGGCGACGACCACTCGACGAGCCTGGCGCTGGGCGACGTGAACGGCGACGGGACGCTGGACGTGGTGGTGGGCAACCAGCCGGACGACATCCGTGACGTGACCAACATCCCCAACCCCGTGCACCAGTACGCGCGGGAGGTCTTCCTGAACCGTCATCGGCGCCCCGAGCGGCTGCCGGACGGGCTGCCGTGGGTGCGCATCGACCGGCCGGGCGCCACGGCCAACGGGCAGGGGCTGTCGGTGGCGGAGGTCCAGGAGGAGGAACGCGTCGACATCGACTTCACGCTGTTCGACCGGGAGGGGGACACGGTCGGGCTGGTCCGGGGCTGGTATTCGCTGAACGGCGGGGGGAGCTGGCTGCCGGCGAAGCCCTGGAACCCCAACCTGGTGCTCAACCTTGCCGCCAGCCCGGGAGGCACGCCGCACACGTTCCAGTGGGACACGGACGGCTCGGGCTTCTTTGGCCAGTCGGACGAGGTGATCATCCGCCTCGAGGCGCTGCCGCAGCGGAAGGCGGCGACTCCGGGCAGCTACGGCTACCCGGACGCGGTCGCGGGCCCGCGCCAGTGGCCGTTCGGCACGGCGGCGACCTATCCGTTCCGGGCGCGCGGGACGCAGGTGCGGGTGTTCAGCGAGGACTTCGAGCCGGGCAGCGAGGCGGCGGGCGCGCGGGTGTACCGCCTGCCGAGCGGGCAGGACGAGGGGGCGTTCGCGTTGTCCAACGCGGCGGGCGAGCCGCTGGTGACGGACGCGGAGGGGTACTTGCGGGGCCACGCCGAGGTCAGGTTCGGCGACAGGCTCTTTGCGCTGTGGCCGGTCTCGGTGACGGAGCACTACACGCTCTACCACATGAGCGGTGAGATCACGAACGACGGATTGGACGAAGGCGAGCTCGAGGGCGTGGGCGTCGTGCCGCTGGTGGTGTCGGCCGGCAAGCCGCTCATGCTGTTCAACCTGGACATCTCGCTGGAGTGGGATGCGCGCTACGACAGTGCGTTCATGCTGCAGCTCGAGGAGGACATCCGGCGCGCGTCGGAGGTGCTGTGGGACGTGACGAACGCCCAGGTGGCGCTGGGCCCGGTGCGGATCCACCACGCCAAGCAGGAATGGCTGGCGGCGGACGTCATCGTCCACGCGGCGAACAACCTGCGGCCGGCGGCGGCCATGGGCGGGGTGGTCGACGATCCGTTGGATGACGTCGACAAGCACGGGCGGGTGATCGAAGACGCGTACGTGCCGGGGCAGATCCAGATGGGCCCGGCCTGGGGTCGGTTCGGCGACCCGGAGACCGACCTGGGCGACGACTGGCCGCGCGCGCTGGCGCACGAGCTGGGGCACTACTTCTTGTTCCAGATGGACAACTACCTCGGCGTGGTGGACGGCCGGCTGGTGCCGAACGACTGCAAGGGCAGCTTCATGACGGACGCGTACACCGACGAGTACAGCGAGATGATCGCGCGCGACAGGTGGACTGCCGCCTGTCTTGACACGTTGGCGAACAGCACGACGGGCCGCACGGACTGGGAGACGATCCTGAGCTTCTACCCGTGGCTCAATACCGACAACGTGAACCTGCCGGGCCCGAGTCGTCTGACGCTCGACGTCACGGAGATCACGGAGGTGGATCCCGGGACGGCCGTGACGGCGCTGGACACGCCGTTCTACTCGCTGCGCGAGGGCGGCGAGCGGCTGTTCGTCGGCGCGGGTGGCGGGCACGGCTACGTGTTCAAGCACCAGAAGACCGAGGCGCTGACCGACGACTACGTGGTCGCTGTGGGCTCGCCGGTGGGCGATCAGATGCACGCTCGTGGCGCGGAGCCGGGCGATCGGCTGTGCGTGATCGACCGCCAGCGCAGCCCGACGCGGATCGGGTGCACGACGGTGGGCGAGTTCGAGGGCTCGCTTGAGATGGCGCCGGTGCCGGGCTGGCGGCCGCAGATCGAGGTGTCGCCGGTGGCGACCGATACGCTGGCGATCACGGTGACGCAGCAAATCGGCGACCACCTGTTCGCGCAAGTGCTGCCGACAACCGGACTCTCCACGACCTTCCCGATCACGTCGACGGTGGCCGAGTTGCTGTCGGTGCCCGGGCTGCCGGACACGTACGCGGCGCAAGTGCAGCTGCCTTACCCGGTCTTCAACGCGTTCGTCCGCGTTTGGGAGCCGGACGTGGTGCCGACGCGCGAGGCGATGACGCAGTTCGTGTTGGGGGATGGGTGGGGGCCGAATCGCAGACAGTGGGGGCCGAATCGCAGGCAGTGGGGACCGAATCGGCGACAATGGGGGCCCAACCGGAGGCAGTGGGGCGCTCCGGTATCCTCCGGCGATGGCCAAGTTTCCGTGTACAACGTCACGGATATCTTCAGCGACACCGGGACATCGGCGCTTCAGTCGCTCACGACGCTCCCGCCGATCCCCGCGTGGCTGCGCCCTGTCGGCAACGTGGTGCGGTTCGAAGCGTCGGGAGACTTCCCGCGTACCATCGCCTTCAACTACCTCCAGCAAGAGGTGCCGGGTAGCCAGGTGTACGAGGAGGGTCTCCGAATCTACCACTCGACCGACAAGGGAACCTCGTGGCAGCAGCTCGAGACCGTGCTCGACGCGCAGGAGAACCTGGCCACGGCCATCATGCCTTCCGACGGCAGCGGGAACGGCCTCTACATGTTGTCCGTCACCATCGCCATGCCCGCCCTCGAGCCAGGTTGGAACCAGATCGGCTACCCGGTCACGGGCACGCGCTCGGTGACCGAAGCGCTAGGAGCAATCGCCGGCGACTACCGGCTGATCTACGACAACGGGCCGACGGCCGCGGGCCCGTGGCGTCTCCACGACCAGGACGTCATGGCCGAACACCCCGACCTCGCGGGATTCGTCAACGACCTCGGCGAGCTGGTGTTCGGCGGGGTGTACTGGATCTACATGCTCGACGCGGCCGAGCCGTTCTTCGGGCTGCCGGAGCTGCCGGGCGACGCCGCGCCGGAGGGCCTCACGGCACTGGAAGCACTGTCCGGGCCGGACGCCGCCGACGAGATGCCGCCGGCGACCCACTACGGGTGGGTGACGGCGTCGCCTGGCTTCACGCCGGCGGCGGGCATGCCGGTGGTCGGCACCGTCGGCGGCGTGGTCTGCGGGCAGACCACCGTCCAAGACTGGGCGGGACAGCTCGCTTACAAGCTGCAGGTCTCCGCCGCGAGCGACACCGAGCCGGGATGCGGGCAAGCCGGCGACACGGTCGTGTTCAGCGTCGACGACCAGATCATGGTCGAAGCGGCGGCGTGGGACAACACCATGACGCACTACGTGCCGCTCGGCACGCTGGCCACGGGGGCGGACCTCGCGATCGAGCAGACGGTCTTGCCCGATCCGCCGCAGTCGTCCAACCCGTACGCCTACCTGGTGACGGTCCACAACCACGGGCCGCTGCCGGCCACCGAGGTCGTGCTCCGCGGCGTGCGCCCGCCCGGGGCGACGGTGACGTTCGGGGCCGATGAGCAGCGCTACTGCACGGTCGCGGGCGGCGACATCGTCTGCGACCTTGGCGCCATCCCCGCCCACGGGAGCCGGACGCTGGTCCTGGTGCTGTCCGCGCCTGCGCCGGGGTCCGTGACGAACACGCTGTCGGTGACGGCGTTCGAACCGGACCCCGACGATGCCGACAACACGTCGCGCCTGACGCACGACGTCGTGGCGTCGATCCTCGGCAACCCGACGGCGGTCTCGCTCACCGGGTTCAACGCCGTCCTGCGGCCGGACGGCCGTCACGAGATCACGTGGTCGACCGGGAGCGAGTCGGACATCATGGGCTTTCTTGTGCGCCGCGCGCCTGCACCGCAAGGGCCGTACACCCGGATCACCCCGGCGCTCATCCCGGCGCGCGGGACGGTGACGATGGGGGCCCGCTATCGGTACATCGCGCCGGCCACCGACGGGAGCCCCGCCTACTATCGGCTCGAGACGGTGGCGTTGGCGGACCTGCCGGACCTGTTCGGCCCGATCCCGCTGCGGACGGCCGCGACGCGCGCGTTCCTGCCGGCGCTGCGGCAACGGTGACATGGAGGCCGTCGGCGCCTTCCTGCCCATCGACCGGCGACTGGCGCTGGCGGCCGGCCAACGGCTGCCGGACCGGGCCACCGGGGCGGTGCTCTTCGCCGACATCGCCGGCTTCACGCCGCTCACCGAAGGGCTGGCGCGCGAGCTCGGGCCGCAGCGCGGCCCCGAGGAGCTGACCCACCACCTCAACCGCGTCTACGCCGCGCTGGTCGACGCCGTGCACCGTTTCGGCGGGAGCGTGGTGGGCTTCGGCGGCGACGCCATCACGTGCTGGTTCCCGGGCGACGCCGACGGCGCGCGGGCGGTGACGAGCGCGCTCGCCATCCACGCCGCCATGCGCGATCTCGGGGTGGTCGAGACGCCCGCGGGCACGCGGTTCGAGCTGGCCATCAAGGTCGCTGTGGCGGTGGGGCCGGTGCGGCGGTTCGTGGTGGGGGATCCGGCACTGCGGCGGCTCGACGTGATGGCGGGCGGCACGCTCGACGCGATGGCTGAGGCGGAGCACGCGGCGGAGCGCGGCGAGACGGTGGTGACGGCGGAGACGGCGGCGGCGCTGGGGGACCGGGTGGTCGTGGCGGAGTGGCGGGATGCGGGCAGCGCTCGCACCGTCGTCCCGACCGGCACGGCGGTCGACATTCCGGATGCTGGTCGAATCGCCGGCGGCGCAGCCGCGCGGATCGCGGTGGTCCGCGACATGGCGCCGCGCGCCGCGGAGGCGCCGTGGCCGGCGGACGTTGGGGGCGCCTTGGGCCGCGAATGGCTCTGGCCGTCGGTCTATGAGCGCGTGGCGGGCCGGCACGGCCGCTTCCTCGCCGAGCTGCGCCCGGCCGTGGCGCTGTTCATGCGGTTCTCGGGCATCGACTACGATGCGGACGACGACGCGGAGGCGAAGCTCGACGGCTTCATCCAGGCCGTCGAGCGGGTCATCGACGCCCGCGGCGGCACGCTGCTCGAGCTGTCGTTCGGCGACAAGGGCAGCCACCTGTACGCGGCGTTCGGCGCGCCGGTGGCGTATGCCGACGACGCGGCGCGGGCGGTGGACGCGGCGCTGGCGCTGGTGGCGCTGGCGCGCGACTGGCCGGATGTCTCGGAGGCGCGCGTGGGGCTGGCGCGCGGCCCCATGCGGACGGGCGCCTACGGCAGCCCGGTGCGCGGCACGTACAGCGTCATGGGCGACCGCACCAACCTGGCCGCCCGGCTGATGGCGGCGGCCGCGCCAGGCGAGGTGCTGTGCGACGACGCGGTGGCGGACCGTGCGCGGCGGCATTGGGTGATAGAGGCGCGGCCGCCGATCCACGTCAAGGGCAAGGCGGAGGCGGTGGCGGTCTTCCGGCCCACCGGGGCGCGGGCGGCGGTCCGGCCGGCGTTGGACTCGGTGCGGGGCGGGTTGATCGGCCGACGCGCGGAGCTTGCGGCGCTGGAAGCCGCGATCGGCGACGCGCGGGCGGGTCGGCAGCGGGTGCTGGGGGTCGTCGGCGAAGGTGGGATCGGCAAGTCCCGGCTTGTGGCGGAGCTGGTGACCCGGGTCCGGGCGGAGGGACTGCGCTGCTCGGTCGGAGCGGGGCAGAGCATCGAGCAGCACACGCCGTACCGGGCCTGGCGCGACGTGCTCGCCGACGGCTTCGACCTCGGCGATCTGGCCGACCCAGCCGAGCGCCGGATGCGGGTGGAGACGCGGCTGGCAGCCGGGACGCCGGAGCTTCTGGAGCGCGTGCCGCTGCTCGACGACATCCTGGGCCTGGGCTGGGAGGACAACCCGCTGACGGCGGGGCTGGACCCGGCCATGCGGCGCGACAGCCTGACGGACCTGGTGGTGGGGGTGCTGCGCGAATGGGGCCGCGCGCAGCCGTGCATGGTGGTCCTCGACGACGCACAGTGGTTGGACGACCTGTCGTGGGACCTGGCGGTGGCGGTGGCGCGGGCGCTCGCGGCGTCGGGGACACCGCTCTTCCTGGTGCTGGCGATGCGGCCGGTGGATCCCGGCAGCCCCATCCACCACCGGCTGGCGAGCCTGGAGGCGCTGGGGTTGTACGCGGCCGTGCCGCTGGGGGGGCTGGACGCCGAGGCGATCGTGGCGCTGGCGGCGCAGCGGCTGGGCGTGGCCGTCGATGGGCTGCCGGAGCCGGTGGCGGCGCTGGTGCGCGAGCGATCGGAAGGCAACCCGTTCTTCGCCGAGGAGCTGGTGCTCGCGCTGCGCGACCGCGGGGTGCTGCGGGTGGAGGAGGTCGAGACGACGGAGGAAGCGGCGGAAGCGGGAGCGGTGGCGGGAGGCGATCGCGCGACCGCCGCCAGCCGCCGGTGTGTCGTGGCCGGCGACCTCGACGCCGTCCGGCGCGAGCTGCCGGCCGACGTGCAAGGGCTGGTGCTGGCCCGCATCGACCGGCTGCCGCCGGAGAGCCAGCTCGTGATGAAGGTGGCGTCGGTGATCGGGCGGTCGTTCGCCTTGGGGCCGCTGGCGCACGCGGTGCGCGAGGTGGCCGGGATGGCGCCGGAGACGTTGGCGACGGGGCTGGAGCACCTGGCGTTGCGCGACCTCGCGGTGCTCGAGGCCACCCAGCCGGACCGGGTGTATGCCTTCAACCACATCATCACGCAGGAGACGGCGTACGGGACGCTGCTCTTCCAGCAGCGCCGGGGGATGCACCGCACGGTGGCGGCGTGGTACGAGGACACGTACGGCGCGGGGGGTGACGCGGACCCACCGCTCGACGGCCTGGCGTCGCTGGAAGCGTACTACCCGCTGCTGGTGCATCACTACGAAAGGGCGGAGGATCTCGGGCGCGAGCGGGTCTACGGGCTGCTGGCGGGCGAGCGTGCGGCGGCGCAGTACGCGAACGCGGACGCGGTCCGCTTCCTGTCGCGGGCACTGGCGATCACCGATGAGGCGGATGCCGCGCTGCGCTACCGCCTGCTCGCGGCGCGGGAAGGGGTGCACGATCGGACGGGGGATCGCGGGGCGCAGGCGGCGGATATCGAGGCGATGGGGGAGTTGGCGGAGGGGGATGGGGAAGCGAGCTGGCGGCCAGACGTGATGCTGCGGCTGGCGAATCTGGCGGCGGTCACAGGGGAGTACGCACAGGCCGCGACGGTCGCGGCGGAAGGGGTGGCGGCGGCGCGCGCGCGGCACGACGTTGGACAGGAAACGCGCGGGCTGATTGCGATCGGTAAGATCGAATGGCAGCGCGGTCAATTCGAACGGTCGCGCGATCGGCTCGTGGCGGCACTGGGCTTGACCCATGCGACGGGCGATGTTGCGAGCGAGGCTGAAGTGCTGCTCAACCTGGGCGCGATCGACGCCTACGCAGGCAATGCAGTAGCTTCGGTGGATGCGCGGCACCGCGCGCTCGCACATTATCGAGCGCTCGGTGACAAGAGTGGAGAGGCGGGATGCCTCACGGCGCTGGCAGCGACCGTGGGACAAGAAGGGCAGTTCACGTCCGCCCACCGCTACAGCGAGCAAGCCCTCGCTGTCTGCCGCCTCATCGGCCACCGCCGGGGGCTGTCGATCATCGAAGGCAACATGGCGGCCGATCGGTTCGACCTCGGCGACCACGCCGGCGCGCGCGTTCACCTGCAGTCCGCGTTGGTCACATGCCGCGAGCTAGGCGACAAGTGGGGCGAAGCCACCAACCTGGACACCCTCGGCATCGTCATGCACCGCCTCGGCGACCTCGCCGCTGCCCGCCAGCACCTCGACGCCGCCGTGGCCATCCAGCACGCCATCGGCGACCAGCACGGCGCCGGGTACACGCTGACGCACCTCGGCGACCTTTACGCCGACACCGGCGATTGGCTCGCCGCCGAGGACGCGCACGCCCAAGCGCTCGCGGTCCGCCGCGAGCTCGGGCAAGAGAGCTTGGCCATGGACAACCTGGCGGGGCTCGCGTGGATTGCCCTGTCGCGGGGCGACGTCGCGACCGCTCGCGCGCACGGCGACGGCGTGCTGGCGTGGGTCGACGCCAACGGGCTGGACGGGATGGAGTTCCCGGTGCTGGTCGCGTGGCGCTGCCACCAGGTGCTGGTGGCGTCCGCCGAATGGCCAGCCTCGCCCCGCCCGGCCGATGCCGAGCGGGCCCGGCAGGCTTTGGAGCGCGGGCACGCGCTGGTACTGGACCGCGCCGGAGGCATCGCCGATGCCGAGCTGCGCCGCTCGTTCCTGACGAACGTGCCGTTCAACCGCGCGGTGATCGAGGCGTGGGAGGCTGGGGCCGCGGACTAACCGCGCGCGAGGAGACGGTTGTAGATCGCCGCCAGCAGCGTGCCGAGAACCACGCCCTCGACGAAGCCCCACAACGCGCCGACGAAGACGCCAGGCCACGACACCGAGTAGCCCCAGGGGCCGTAGAACTGGGCCATCAGGTCGCCGAACGGAGGGTACCCCGGAATCCCCAACACGGCGCACGCCGTGCCAAGGGCCATGTAGATCCCCAGACAGAGGCCGGCGGCCAGCGCGAGCTTGACGACGTCGAGCTTGAGGTGTGGCATGTCAGTCCTCCCGTGGTCCGTGGCGCGCGGGGAGAAGACCAGCGCGAGGCCGTCATGATACTCCCCGATGGCATCCCGGCGCTCGCGTCAGCCCGTTGGCATCGCTGCTAGGATTGCCCCCACCCGATCAAAGCGAGGACCGCCATGGCTGTCTCCCCCGACTACCGCCGCCAGATCGTCGATCGATTGTCGACGTGCGCACCCATCATCGACAAGCCCATGTTCGGCGGCGTGGGCGTGTACGGCGACGGGCTCTTCTTCGCCGTCATGGACGACGACCGGCTGTACTTCAAGGTCGACGACGCCACCCGCCCGGACTTCGAGGCGGCCGGGATGGGCCCGTTCATGCCGTTCGGCGAGGATGCCGGCTACCAGATGGGCTACTTCGAGGTGCCCCAGGCCGTGCTCGACGACGACGCGACGCTCGCCGAGTGGGTGGGGAAGGCGATGGACGTGGCGCGGCGGAAGCAGCGGCGGGGGCGGGCCCGGCGGGGGTGATGGTCAGGCCGCCTCGGTCACACGCCCGTCGCGGCGGCGAGCCCAGGGGGAACGAGAGGCATCCGCGTGGCTTGCCGCCGCCGCAGGCGAGCGTTGTCATTCGCGGCGTCAACGATCTTCATTCAGCGCCCGACGCCTTCCAGGATGGGCCGGTGGTCGATCAGATCATCGGGGGGTGGGAGGGGCCACCCCCACTTTCCACCTAACACCCACCCGGTGGTCCCCCGTTACACACCCCGTGAACCCCACCCCCCGGATCGCCGCCGGTGCCGGCGCGCTCATGCTCGCCGCCGCCCTGGCCGTCGCCGGCCCGCTCGGGGCCGGGCCCGGCGCCACCGCCGCCGACCTCGTCGTCGTCACCGAGGACGTGGCGCTGAACCCCGCCGCCGGCTGCGACGCCGTGTCGGTGTTCGCCGCGTCCGGCCAGGCCCTGTACCGCGGCGAGAGGGTCGTGTCGCCCGGCCGCCTGACCGCCAGCGCCGACCTCTCGCTCGTCATCGCCAACCACGCCAACCTTGCCCGCGGCGACGCCAACCCCTTCCTCTACCTCGTGCGCGGCGACGCCCAGGACCGCGGGCGCTGGACGCCCCAGGGCCGCGTCGGCGGCGCGCGCCTCGTCGCGCGCGCCGGGCTGGCCCTTCTGCCCGACGGCGACACCCTGCTGGTCAGCACCAGCAGCGAGGCCGCCCCCGCTGGCGAGGTGCGCGCCCCGTTCAGCGTGCGCAAATACCGCCTGGCCGAGATCGGCGCCGGGCGGCTCGGCCCATCGCGCGGCGCCCTCGAGGTCGATGGCCCCGTCGTCGAGATCTTCCCGACCGCCGGCGGCCGCCTCGCGCACGCCGTCACCGAGAACGCCACGCTGTACACCCTGGACGTCGCCACCATGGCCCAGGCCGCCGCGCCCGTCCGGCTGCCGCCGTTCGACACCGAGCCCGCCCCCGGCCCTGGCCGCCACCTTAACCTGGCGCATGCCGCCATCACGCCCGACGGCCGCTTCGTCGTGACCAGCCGCTGGCGCGCCGCCGAGCTCGGCGTGGCCGACGTCGTCGACCGCCGCGCCTTCACGCTCCCGCTCGGTGCCGAGGCGCTGGTCGCCGGCGGGCTGGCCGTCAACCATGCCGCCGTCAACCACGGCCTCCTGGCCGTCCACACCGGCGACGCCGTCGCCGTCTATCGCTTCGCGCCGCTGCTGCCCGAGATCGAGCGCCTCGGCCGCGCCCCGGTGGCGCGCCTGCCCATCTACCCCGGCGCCGAATGGGGTCCCGCGCCGTCGCTGGCCTGGACCGGCGATGGCGGCGCCATCGTCGCCGCGACCAGCGAAGGGCCGGCCGAGTTCCGGGTGTTCACCGTCGCGGACGGCGGCCGGTCGGTCATGCCGGGCCCGGCGCTGGCCGCGTGCCCCGACGGCATCAACCGCCCCAACGACATCCTCACCGCCAACCAGGCGGCTGTCCCGCCCACGCCGCCCTCGCCGACCATCACGCCCAGCCCGACGCTGACGCCGTCCATCACCCCCACCCCCGAGATCTCGCCGACGCCGACCGACACCCCCACGATCACGCCGACGCCCGAGGCTTCGGCCACGCCCACGCCGGCCAGCGCGTACCTGCCGATCGGCCTCCGCGAGCAGACCTGCCGGCCCGAGCGGCTCGCGGTCGATGTCGTGCTGGCCATCGACGCGTCGCTCAGCATGGGCCAGCTCACGCCCACCGGCCGATCCAAGCTCGACGCGGCGCGCGAGGCGGCGCGGCAGTTCGTCGAGCGCCTGCTCGTCGGCGGCGGCACCACGCAGGCGGCCATCGTGGCGTTCAACGCCGCCGCCACGCTGGTCCAGCCGCTGACCGGCGACCGGGCCTCGCTGCGGCGCGGGCTGGACGCCGTCGCCATGGCGGACGGGACGTGTATCGGTTGCGGCATCGCGGCGGCGCGCGCCGAGCTGCGCGGCGCGCGCCAGCGCGCGGTCAACGCCAAGGTGATCGTGGTGCTCACCGACGGGCGCTCGAACGGTGAGGACCCGTCCGAAGCGGTGGCGCAGGCGGCCGGGGCGCACGCCGACGGGGTGCAGGTGTTCGCCATCGGGCTCGGCGACGACGTGGACCGGTCGGTGCTGGTGCAGATCGCCAGCGAGCGTGAGTACTACTACCAGGCGCCCGACGCCGGTCAGCTCATCATGATCTACCAGGACATCGTGCAGGAGATCCCCTGCCCGCCGTCGCGCTATTGGGGCGGGCGGTAGGTAGGGGACGGGCGCAGGCCTGGCTGAGCCGGCCGCACGTCACGCATTCGAACGTCCCGCTTCGCCACACTCACTTCCGATCCCATGCCCTCCACCACCAACCCGTTCTCGCGCTTCCTGCGCGCCCAGGACAACCGGCCGCGCCCGGACGTCGACGCGTTCGTGGCGGCGTGGGACCGGCTCGAGACGCTCGTCATCGCGGTCTACCGCGTCGGCGCGGCCGACGCCGCCGACGAGGCAGGCTTCGCGGCGCTGCGCGCGGAGCTCGAGGGGCGGTACGCGGCGCACGCCGCGGACCTGGCGCCGCACTGGCCGCTGGTGCGCGGGGCGGAAGGGGTCGACCCGTTCCGGCTGCTCCTCGACGTCCCGCGCGCGGAGACGTTCGCGGCCAACCGCGCCGCCCTGCGGGCCCTGCCGGCGGCGCGCGAGGCGCTCAACCGGTGGCTGGTGGCGTTGGCGGGGG
>CAYQBA010000060.1:0-23616 GCA_964415605.1 uncultured Anaerolineales bacterium
CGCCGGCCGCGTCGGCGACGCCGGACGGCGCCCGGTCGGCGGGCCGGGCGGTGGCGCCGAGGCCCGCGAGCAGCGCGACCGCCGCGTCGGCGCCCATCCGCATCGCGCCGTGCATGTTGGGGAAGCAGAACGCCCCCTGGCGCCCCGTCGACCGCAGGTTGGCGAAGGTGGCGAGGTGGGCTTCGATCCGCGCCATGTGGGGCTCGAAGCCCAGGTCGAACACCGGATAGGCGTGCGCGTCGGTGAAGACGTGCCACTCGACGATGTCCTCCGGCGCCACGAGGCCCTCGGCCTGCATGTCGGCCACGATCCGCCGCCGGGTGGCCTCGCCGCCGTTCCAGCGGTCGTCGCCGACGTCGCACGTCAGCTCGACCAGCACGATGGTGTGGCCCGCCGGCTGGACGGACATGCCGCTGTTGGCCGGCTCGGCGATGCGGTGGAAGATCCGGTCGCGGTAATACACGTATTGTGCCTCGAGCACCCGGGGCTTGCGGACGAGCAGCCCGTACACGGCCACGGCCTTGTGCCGCAGCGCCGCGCCGGCGGCCCGCACGCCGGCCGGCGCGTGATCGCCGAGGGCGCGCACCAGCGCCGAGACCGGGATGGTCGACAGGCAGGCGTCGCACGCGACCTCGTGTTCCCCACCGTCGTGCGTGTAGCGGACGGCGCGGACGCGGCGGGCGCCGTCGGCGGCCCGGCCGTCGTCGACCACGACCGCGCTGACGGCCGCGTCGAGCCGCACCTCGCCGCCGCGCGCCGCGATGGCGTCCGCCAGGGCCATCGGCATCTCTCGGGCGCCGGTGCGGGAGTACCACAGCGTCTCGTCGCGCAGCGCGCTCTCGACGGCGGCATCGGCGTCGTCCTTGACCCCGAACCGCGCCAGCGCCTTCTTGACGATGTCGACGGCGCTGAGGCGGGGCATCTTGGAGCGGACGAACGTGGCCGACAGCTCGGCCGGGGGGATACCCCAGTAGCGGTGGGTGAAGTCGCGGAAGAAGAAGCCGTACAGCGGCCGCCCGTAGAGCTGGATCAAGGCCTCCTCGGCGTTGGCGGGGGTGCGCCCCGGCCGGAGCCTGTTGACGACCTGCTGCGCCACGAGGCCGGCCATGGCTCGCGCGAGCGTCCAGGCGGGAATGCCGGTGAGGAGGTCGAAGAACTCCAGCGGGTAGCGCCGATAGCCGTTGCCGTAGCGGATGAGGGCGGCCTTCTGGGTCGGGATCAGGCGCTCGCCCATCAGGGCGCGGATGTCTTCGAAGACGCCCGCGTCGAACGCGTGGAGCTGGTGCACGCCGAAGTCGTAGAAGTTGCCGTTGCGCTCCCGCCCGCCGGCCAGCCCGCCGACGATCTCGGCCTTTTCGAGCACGGTGACGCGCGCCCCGCGGCCGGCGAGCGTGTGGGCCGCGTACAGCCCGCACACGCCCGCGCCCAGCACCACGACATGCGGGCGGGCGTCGACGGGCGGGGCGGCGGGGTGGTAGCCGTTCGTCGTGGCCGTGGTAGCCGGGGCCGCGGCCATCGGCGCGGCGGGCGGGGCGGCGCCGACCGCCGGGGCGGGCCCGGGCATCGCGTGCTGGTCCTCCACTGCCGGGCCGGCTCAGGCGCGCACGGGCGGGCCGGCCAGGATCTCGGCCTGGCGGCGGAACTGGCGGCACAGGAACGTGTCGGCCAGCGCCACGTCGTCGTAGCGGATCGGGGCGTCGCGCCGAACGGGGCGCGTGAAGTGTGCCCGCTGGTCGCCCTCGGCCTCGAGGAGCGCGATCGGGAGCATCCCGGCGGCGTCGGCGACGTCGCAGCGCTGGATCAGGCCGTAGGCGTGGTCGCCGCCGATGGCGTGCTCGACGGCGTCGCCGGCGTCGACGTCGCGCTTGGCGAAGGCGTAGACGTCCGCCACGCGCCCGTGGGTGGGGCGCATCACCGGCTTGCGGTAAAGCGCCGCGAGCGCGATGGCGCGGGTGGTCTCGAGGTGGCAGAGGTGATAGGGCCGGTAGAACAGGTAGTACGGCCCGTCGCCCAGCTTGTAGTAGCGCAGGTACTGCCGCTGCAGCGGGTCGTCGCAGTGGCCGACGACGAACACCCCGCCGCCGGGCTCGGCGCCGAGGATGTAGTCGACCACGCCCGCCGCCCCGTACTTGTCGAAGTCGAACAGCTGGAACACGTCCTCGACGCGCGCCGCCCGCGGGCCTTCCATGCCGGGCACCCACGGCACCAGGCCCGCGGCGTTGGCCACGAGCGCCATCTCGACGTTCAGCTTGGTGCCGTCGGTGTAGGCGCAGCACTGGACGGGGTTGAGGTTGCGCAGGCGCGCCTCCTCGGCGATGCTCTCGGCGGTGGCGTAGCGGTCGAGGAAGCCCTTGATGTTGCCGGCCATCACGATCCGGAAGGCCCACATCTCGATCTCGTCGATCATGCGCATCAGCACGCCGTGCTGGTCGCCGGCGTCGCTCGTGACCACGACGCCGCGCGCGGCCGCCTCGTGGTTGAGCAGGGGCCCGAGCGTCAGGTCGACCTCGGCGTTCATCAACACGACGTCGATGCCGTGCGCGATGGCCCTGAGGCACACCTCGCCGGCGAAGCCGTTGGTGTTGGTGGCCTCGACGAGGACGTCGATGCCGAGCTCAGGGCGGTCGAAAAGGAAGAAGGGGCTCTGGGTGAGGAGGATGGTGCCGCGCGGCGGGAGGGGGTCGTCGGCCCCGACGACCGCGGCCGGCCCGCCGTGGGCGTCGGCGGCGCGACGGGCGTGCGCGAGGCTGAGGTCGGTGATCGACACCAGGCGCATGCCGGGCGTCCGGGCCACCTGCCACGCGATGCCGATGCCCATCGCGCCGGCGCCGACCAACGCGACACCGATGGGGCGGCCGTCCGCCTCTCGCGCACGCAAGGCTTCCAGCATCGACGACCCCATCGTGTCGGCGGCAACGCCCGGCATCAGCTGACCCATATCCAAGCCAGCACTGTACCACCGGCCCCTTGGGGGGTCAAGTCCCTTGGCCCCCACGTCGGCGCGATGGACGGGCGCGGCGCCGGCGATCGGGCATGGCCTTGGCGGGCGCGAAAGCGGCCGGCGTCCGAACCGCCGGCCTGGTCCCCGCAGCCCACATGAACGTCCGGGGTCGGTCGATGCTACGCCGAACGGCGCTGGATGATCTGCAGGGGGTTGCCGTCCGGGTCGCTGAACGTGCCGAAGACGGCGCCGGGGGTCTGGTTCTCGAACGTGAACACGCACCCGCGGGTCTCGAGCAGCGCCTTGGCGGCGGCATAGTCCGCCACGCCCAGCACGGGCATGGTCTGCGCGGCGCGCGGATCGGGCGCGGCGGAGAGGCCGCCGTGCAGCGCCAGCGCGGCGCCGCCGGCGTCGAGGACGGCGAAGTCGCCGTGGTGCATGCGGACTGGCAGCTCGAGCACGTCGCGGTACCAGGCCACGCTGCGCGCGACGTCGGTGGCGAAGATCAGGACGCTGTCGACGCGTTGGATCAGCACGGGGCACGTCTCCTTGGGGCGCGGGCGATGCTCGGGCTCAGGCGCGGGTCGCACGGGGGCGGGCGGGCCGCATCGCCCCCGCTTCCGCCAACGTCACGGCGCCGGGGCGGGGGCGGGGGCGGGCGGTGCGGTCGGCTCCGGCGGGGGCGCCGGCTCGTCGGTGGGCTCGGCCGGCGGCGCGGGCTCGTCGGTCGGCTGCGGGGCGGCCGGCGCGGCGGTCGGCAGCTCGGGCAGCGGCTCCAACGGCTCGGGCGTCACCTCGCAGTTGATGTCGCACGGCGTGGCGGTCGGCGGCGGGGGGGGCGGCGGCGCCGCGGGCTCGTCGTCTTCCGGCTCGTCGTTGCCGGCGGCCGCGGCGGCGTGCTCGGGGGGGTGGACGACGACGCTGACGGCGCGCTGCTCGTCGCGGCCGCTGAAGGGCGTGACCACGAGCGCGTACGTCGCCGACTCGGCCGGGCAGACCTCGCGCGTGCCGCTGTCCGGCACGTCGGCGCCGTCGAGGGCGACGATGACCCCGCCCGTCACGGTCCAGCGCAGGGTAGTGCATGCCCCGCGGGTGATGTCGGCCTGGTCGACGGCGAAGGCGATGGCGAGGGCGGGGGGCGGGGTCGCCGTCGCGGGGATGGCGGGTGCGACGGTCGGCGTGGGGGCCAGGGCGCGGGTGGCCTTCGGCCGCGGCGTGGCCTCGGCGGCGCGGGTGGGCTGGGCCACGGCGGTCACGGGCGCCCCGACGGCCGCGAGCTGGCCGGTCGACGTGGCGGGCTCGGGGGCGCCGCAGCCGGCGGCCGCGAAGGCCGCGGTCATGGCGACGGCGCTGGCGAACGCGCGGCGGACCGGGGACATGCTGGGCTCCTGATGGCGCGGGGCGGGACCGGTGGTCTGACGAGGGCCAAGTATAGAGGGAGGGGTGGGGGATGGCGAATCGGCTGGTCGGGTGGAGGACGGGTAGAGGACGGGTGGGATTGGCTGGGGACGGTTGGGACGGTTGGGATTGGCTAGGGATGGCGCTCGCGGGGATCGACGATGGCCAGGCTGGTGCCCGCCGCCAACGCCCGATCGTGCCGCAAGGCCTCGCGCGTGGCCGTGACCATCTCCTCGGTCAGGGTCGGCCCTGGCTTCACCGCAACGGCCACATGCAGATGTCCATGTCGCTCGACACGCACGGCGCGGGGGGCCGGCCGGAGCTCGATGACGTCATCGCCGCGCATGGTGATCTCGATCTCGGCGCCGGCGCACAGGCTGGCGGACTCGAGGACCGACTTGGGGAGCACGATCCGACCGGCGTTGTCGATGGTCGTCTTCATGGGATTACTCCATCGGTGACAAGTCAAGGTCCTGGCGGCGGTGTCAAGTGGTCAGCGGGCGGCCTTGGCCCCCCCCTAACCCCCAAATAATGGGGGGAACTCTCTTAGCAACCTCATGCAAGATACCGGAAGACGTCATTTGGTCGATGGAATTCTGATGTCCATCCCCGACCAATCTAAGGTGCCCGAGCACACGCCTGCCAGCCGCCAAAGAGTTCCCCCCATTATTGGGGAGTTAGGGGGGCTGCCCCCCATCCGCCCACCAAGATGACACGGTTGATCGCCTCCGCCAACCCACAATTTGTCACCGATGGGATCACTCCTACCCTCACGGCGTGCCATGAAAACTACCATGAATACCGCCATCAGGCAAGCCCCCGCCGGACAGCCCCCATCCAACCCGGGCGGCAAGGACGGAAGGATGGTGCGACGGCGGAGATCGGGCTGAGCGGAGTCGCGGCGAGGCGCGGTGCAATCGAGATGACTTCGTCGCCCCGCCCACGTCGCCCAAGCCTCGCCTGTCCCCCTCCCCGTCTCCCCCTTCTCCCCATCGCCTAGCCCGCCGCTCATCCGCCGCTAAGCCACGCGGCCTATGCTTCCGAACAGCCGTCGCCGACCCATGGGACCACGTGGCCCCGCCCGGCAGGACCCACCCCGATGCGTTGAACGGCACGGCCCCGAAACCAGAGGAGCTTCGACCATGGAACACTACCAACAACCCCCCGTGCGGCGCGGCCGGCGCTGGCCGTGGCTCGCCCTTGGCGCCGCCGCGACGCTCTTCGTCGCGCTGGCCGGCATCGGCGGCGGCCTCCTGGTCGCCGCGCCGCTGGCCCGCGACTGGCTGGCCGGCATCCAGACGGGCACCGGCCGGACGCTGGCCGCGCTGACGGCGGCCGACATCGCCCCCGCGACCGGCGCCGGCGAAGTCGCCGATCGCGCGGTCGACGCCACCGACGCCATGGCCGTCGTGGCCGCCCAGGAGCAGGTCCTGGAAGGCGTGTACGACCAGACGCTGCCGTCGGTGGTGCACCTGCGCGTGACGCAGCGCGCCGGCGCCGCCTCCGGCACCCAGCCCTTCCAGTTCCAGATGCCCGACATCCCCGGCATGCCCAACCCCTTCAACGGGCCGAACGGGCAGTCGCCCTTCGGGGGGCAGGGCCCGCAGGTCCAGCAGGGCGAGGGCTCGGGCTTCGTGTGGGACGCCGAAGGGCACATCGTCACCAACAACCACGTCGTGGACGGCGCCGAGAAGGTGATCGTCGTCTTCGCCGACGGCACCGAGGTCGACGCCACCGTGGTCGGCACCGACCCGGGCGCGGACCTGGCGGTGGTCAAGGTGGCCGTGCCGGCCGGGCGGCTCCAGCCGATTCGGATCGGCGACAGCGACGCCGTCAAGGTCGGCCAGATGGCCATCGCCATCGGCAACCCGTTCGGGTTGGCCAACACCATGACGTCCGGCATCGTCAGCGCCATCGGGCGCACCATCGAGAGCGGCGCGACGCCGTTCTCGATCCCCGAGGTGATCCAGACCGACGCCCCGATCAACCCGGGCAACTCCGGCGGGCCGCTCCTGGATCGCCAGGGTCGGGTCATCGGCATCAACTCGCAGATCATCAGCCGCACCGGCGCCAACGCCGGGATCGGCTTCGCCGTGCCGATCAACATCGCGCGCCGGGTGGTGCCCGAGCTGATCCAGGGCGGCGACTACGACTACGCCTGGCTCGGCATCACCGGCCAGACCGTCACCGCCGAGACCGCCGACGCGGCGGGCCTGCCGGAGGGCACCCGCGGCGCGCTGGTGGTGGCGGTGGTAACCGGCGGCCCGGCCGACAAGGCCGGCCTCAAGGGCGGCGACCGCCAGGTGGCCGACGGCGCCACCGGCGACCAGCTGGTGGTGGGCGGCGACGTCATCGTCGGCATCGACGGCCAGGCCGTCGAGGGCATGGACGACATGATCGCCTACCTGACGCGCGAGACCCGCCCGGGCGACCGCGTGACGCTCGAGGTCGTCGGCGCCGGCGGCGAGCGGCGGCAGGTGGAGGTAACGCTCGAGAAGCGGCCGGACAGCGTGAACGAGGCGGACTTCCGCGGCCAGCCGTGATCACGGGGGCCGCCCGGCCGTGACCGGCGACGGTCGGCCCGGGACAGCCCCCGACGACAACCGACTTTCCTCTCCCTGATTCCCCCGGGGCCATGCCCGGCGCGCCGCCGGTCATGGCCCCGGAGCCGTTCCTCCCCCGAACGCGGCCAGCACCCGCGCCGCCGCCGCGGGCGGGGTGGCCCGCCCGTTCGCGACGTCGGCCTCGACCTCGGCGAGCACGCGCGCGACCCCGGCGTGGCCGCGCAGCGCGGACCGCAAGCCCGCGTCGATCAGCGCCCAGAGCCAGTCCCGCTGCTGCGCGCCGCGCAGCGCGGCCAGCGCACCCGACGCCGCCAGGCGGTCGTGGTGGCGGGCGACGGCCTCCCACACCGCGTCGAGGCCGGTGCCTTCGAGGGCGCTGCACGCGACCACCGGCGCCGCCCAGCCGGTCGGCTTGGGGCCGAGGAGGTGCAGCGCGCGCGCGTAGTCCGACCGGGCAGCCGCGGCGCGGGCCGCGTTGTCGCCGTCGGCCTTGTTGACGGCGACGAGGTCGGCCAGCTCGAGGATCCCGCGCTTGATGCCCTGCAGCTCGTCGCCCGCCCCCGCCAGGACCAGCACGAGCACGAAGTCCACCATCCCGGCCACCAGCGTCTCGGACTGGCCGACGCCGACGGTCTCGACCAGGACGACGTCGAAGCCCGCCGCCTCGCACACCAGCATCGCCTCGCGCGTGGCGCGCGCCACGCCGCCCAGCGCGCCGCCGCTCGGCGACGGCCGGATGAAGGCGTGCGGGTGGGCCGCGAGCCCCGGCATCCGCGTCTTGTCGCCGAGGATGCTCCCGCCGGTCACGCCGCTCGACGGGTCGACCGCCAGCACGGCCACCCGGCGCCCGGCCCCGACCAGCCGCAGCCCGAGCGCCTCGATCAGCGTGCTCTTGCCGGCGCCGGGGACGCCGGTGACGCCGACCCGCCACGCGCCGCCGCTGTACGGCAGCAGGCGTTCGATGACGGCCTCGGCCTGGCGCCGGTGATCCGGGCGCCGGCTCTCGATCAGCGTGATGGCGCGCGCGAGCGCGACCCGGTCGCCGGCGCGGACGGCGGCGATCAGGTCAGCCGCGGGGCCCCGTTCGCCGCCCGCCGCCTCCTCAGACGCCATACTCCGGCGCCTCGACCCCCAAGAGCCAGCGGTCGAACCACTTGCGGATGTGCGCCTGGTTCTGCACGCGGCGCGACGGGGCGCCGCTGCGCGAGAGCTCGTGGCTCTCGCCCGGGAAGCGGATCATGACGACCGGCTTGCGCTGGTGCTTGAGCGCCCGGAACATCGCCTCGCCCTGCCCGATCGGCGTCCGCCAGTCCTCCTCGCTGTGGATGATCATCAGCGGGGTGGTGATGGCCGCGGCGAACGTGACCGGCGAGCGGTCCAGGTACTCCTGCGGGTCCTCGTAGGGTTGTTTGCGGAACCAGTACGGCAGGAACATCGCGAAGTCGGCGCTGTACATCATGCTGGCCCACTCGCTGACGCAGCGCTGCGTGACGGCCGCGGCGAAGCGCGGCGTGCGGGTGATGATCCAGTTCGTCAGGAGCCCGCCGCCGCTGCCGCCGGTGATGCCCAGCCGCGCCGGGTCGACGTAGCCGCGGGCGACCACCGCGTCCACCGCGTGCATGAGGTCGGTGGCGTCGTCGCCGGGGAAGCGGTACTGGATGCTGTTGGCGAAGTCCCACCCGTAGCTCGTGCTGCCGCGCGGGTTGGTGTAGAGCACGACGTAGCCTGCCCCCGCCAGCACGTGGAACTCGTGGAAGAAGCCCACGCCGT
The DNA here is from genome assembly GCA_964415605.1 of uncultured Anaerolineales bacterium. GTDB lineage: Bacteria > Chloroflexota > Anaerolineae > Epilineales > Epilineaceae > UCB3. The sequence goes on from CAYQBA010000060.1 coordinate 8,674, forward strand.
AAGCCGTGTGCGGGCCGCCGTGGATCTCGAGCACGAGCGGGTACCGCCGGGCCGGGTCGAAGCCGGGGGGCTTGACGATCCAGCCGTGGATCGGGGTGCCGTCGAACGACGGGTACCACAGCTCCTCGACCGCGCCGAGCTCGATCCCGGCGAAGAGCGCCTCGTTGGGCGCGTAGAGCAGCGTCAGCGCTCCGGTCGCCGCGTTCAGGAGGTAGAGGTCCCCCGGCCGCTCGACGCTCCCGAGAGTGACCGCCCACCGCCCCGCGTCGGGCGTGCACGTGCCGGCGACGAGGTCGCGGTCGGGCCCGGTCAGGGCGTGGACCGACCCGTCGGCGGCGTCGATCCGCAAGAGCAGCGACGCGCCGTGGCGGGCGCCGCCCACGAAGACCGCCCGGCCGTCGGGCGTGGCCGCCAGCGGGAGCTGGCCGCCGCCTTTCGGCGGGTGCTGGTCGGAGTTGACGCCCTCGCCGAGCGCGTGGTCGCGGTCGGCGTTGACCACCGTGGCCGGCGCCAGCGGCCAGGCGCCGCCGGCGGCCCCGTGCACGAGCACGTCCCACTGGTCGTAGGCGTGGGGCGGGCCGGTCAGCTCGCCGCCGAGGGTCACGAAGCGGCCGTCCGCCAGCTCCTCCCAGGCCAGGACCGGGCCGGGGTGGTCGAGGACGGGCACGAGGTCGGCGCCGTCGGTGGGCGCGGCGAGATCGGGCGCGACGGCGTAGAGCCGCGACGCCGGGAGCTCGAACCACGGCTCGTCGCGGCGGTCGGACACGCACAGGATCCAGCGGCCGTCGCGCGACCAGCGCGGGCCGCCCTCGGCGAACCGGCCGGTCGTCAGCTGCCGCGGCGCCCCGCCGGCGGCGTCGACGACCCACACGTGGGGGCGGTGCTCGAAGTCGATGAAGCCGGACCCGTTCTCGCGGAACACCGGGCGGGTGACGATGCGGGCCGGCTCGTTCTTGGGCTTGTCGGCCTTGGCGTCGTCGAGGGCGGGGTTGGTGCCGCTGGTGAAGGCGATCCGCCGGCCGTCGGGCGACCACGCCGGCGATCCCGCGCCCTTCGCCAGGCGGGTGAGCGGCTCGGCTTCGCCGCCGGCCATCGGCAGCACCCAGATCTGGGCGGGGTCGTCCTTGCCGGCCCCGCCGCGGACGAAGGCCAGGCGCGACCCGTCGGGCGACCAGCGCGGCTGGCTGTCGCGCGTGCCGGCGGTCAGGTGCCGGGCATCACCGCCGGCGGTCGGGACAACCCAGATGCTGCTGGCATAGGCGTCCTCGCCGCGGTCGACGTGCACGCGGGTGAACGCCACGCGCGTCCCGTCGGGCGAGATCTGCGGGTCGGCGACCCACACGAAGTCCAGCAGGTCCTCGGCGCGCAGCGGGCGGCGGGCGGCGGGCGCGCTCGGCTCGGCGGGTGCGCTGGAATCAGCCGGCGCGCCAGGGCCGGCGTCCGCCGCCGTGGCGCCGGGCATGTCGTCGGTGGTCACGGGGCTGTGGGGGCCGGCGCCGCGCCCTCCGCGCCCTGGCCCTGGCCGTAGCGGCTCTCCATCTCGGCGCGGATGCGCTCGGCCTGCGCTTCGGCGCCCTCCTCGAACCACGCGTGCTCGGGGCGCGCCAGGATGCCGTCGATGACGGCGTCGGCGCGGTCGGCCGCTTCCGCCAGGCCGGCCTCGCGGCCGCGCTCGGCGGCCTCGCGCGCCTGCGGGATGAGCTGCATGTAGAACCGCTCGGCGACCTCGTACATGCCGTGCCAGTGGGTGTAGTCCGGCGCCATCATCGAGGCGCCGTGGCGCGCGCGCCGGCCCTCGTGATGCCACAGGTAGAACCACGTCCACTCGACCTCCTCGTCGAAGTCGGTGGGGGTGCGCAGGCCGTTGTCGACCAGCGCCTTCATGATGGCCTGGCCCGGCCGGGCGAACTTCTCGTTGTAAAGGATCACGAGGTCGTCGTACTGCTGGTAGAACGCCGTGACGTAGTCCGGGGTGTGGCAGTGCGAGCACACGTCCTTCATCCGGTTGCGCTTGTCCTCGGCGGTGTCGGCCACCAGGGCGCGGCGCTTCTCGGGGTCGGTCTCGGTGACGATGGCGTGCTTGGCGTCGGTGTCCATGACCAGGCTGACGGGCGGGCGGTTGGTCCACGAGATGCGCTCGCCGGGGTCGTGGGTGACGTCGCCGCCGTTTCGGGAGTGGCCGGACATGTGGCACGTGGCGCACGTCGGGGCGGCGGCGTAGTCCTCGCCGAGCACCCAGTCCTTGGCGTCGAGGTTCATGTCGTCGCGCAGGTCGCGGTAGGCCACGCCGTGCTTGGACTCCTCGTAGATCTCCTTCTGCGGGTGGTCGGGGCCGAGGTGGCACTTGCCGCAGTTCTCCGGCTGGCGGGCGCGGCGCGGCGAGAAGTCGTGCCGGCTGTGGCACGCCGAGCACGACCCGCGCGACCCGTCGAGGTTGAGCCGGCCGATGCCGGTGTTCGGCCACGTGCCGGGGTGCAGGATCGGGCGGCCGTAGCGCTCGTCGCGCGCCACCGTCTCGAGCAGCGCCACGTTGGTGGGCTTGCCGTCCTCGCCCGGCGCCAGGTCGTCGACCGTGAGCATGCCGCCGTCCACGGTCTGCAGCGCGACCTTGGAGCCGTGGCACTGCTGGCAGCCCGAGAAGGCGCTGGCGGTGCCGTTGACCATGTCGACGGCCTTGCCGGGCGTGGGGCCGTGCGGGTTGAAGGGCGCGCGGGCGCCTTCGACGGTCTCGGCCAGGAAGTTGTCGAGCGAGGCCAGGATGTTGCCGCCGGCGGCGTGGTGGCTGGCGGCGAACTCCTCGGTCTCGGTCTGGTGGCAGCGCGCGCAGTCGCGCGGCGTGACGATGGTGGCGATGAACGCGCCCTCGTGGCGGTAGCCGTCGGCGTCGCCCTCCTCGGCCTGGTGGCAGTCGACGCACGCGACGCCGGACTCGGCGTGCGGGCTGCCCTCCCAGTGGTCGACGATGCCGGGGTTCTCCTCGCGGTGGCAGTCGACGCAGTCGGCCGACGCGTCGGGCACGGCGACGCTGGCGTCGGCGAGGCCGACCTCCTCGCGCTTGCGCGCCGTCTCCATGGCCTGCACCAGGATCAGCGACACGAGGAAGAGGCCCGACAGGGCGGCGATGATCCAGCGTTTGGCTTCGAGCGACATCTCGGCTCTCCAGGGCGGGGCTTGGGATCAGTGCTTGACGAGGGCTTCCCAGACGGTCAGCCCGACGATGGCGATGACGCCGAGGATGCCGATCCACACGCTGGCTTCCTGGAAGCGCGTCCGGCGGCGGATGGCGGCGTCGATGAACGGCCAGGCGAACATGACGAACACGACGAGGCCCATGCTGAGCACGGCGGTGGTGCCGGAGAACAGCTTGAGCCAGCGGAAGGCGACGTAGAAGAACCACTCGGGCTTGATGACCTCGGGCGTGACGAGCGGGTCGGCCGGCAGGCCCATGAGGGCGGGCGAGACGGTCGCCAGCACGCTGAGGATGATCATCAGGACGAGGCCGATGATGAGCTCGGTGTAGACGTGGTCGGGGAAGAAGCTGAACGTGCGCGGCTCGCCCTCGGGCTCGTCCTTGAACTTGTACTCGGTGACGCCCTGCAGGCGCACGATGGCGATGTGCACGGCGACGAGGGCGGCCAGGGTGGCGGGCAGCACGGCGGCGTGCAGGACGTAAAACCGCGACAGGGTCCGGGGGTTGTAGGTCTCGCCGGCCAGCAGCATTTGCTTGGCCAGGCCGCCGACGACGGGCACGGTGTCGGCAATGTTGGCGCCGACGGTGGCGCCCCAGAAGCTGAGCTGCTCGTAGACGAGGCTGTAGCCGGTGAAGCCGGTGACGAGGGTGGTGAGCAGGAGGCACATGCCGACCATCCAGTTGATCTCGCGCGGCTTGCGGTAGGCGCCGGTGAAGTACACGCGCATTTGGTGCAGGATGACGGCGGCCACCATCAGGGTGGCGGCCCACTTGTGCACGCCGCGGATGTACCACCCGAACGCGGCCTCGTCGGTGATGTAGCGCACGGAGTCGTAGGCGGTGGCGGGCGCGGGCTGGTAGTAGAAGGCGAGCAGGATGCCGGTGACGATCTGGACGACGAAGAGGTAGGCCGGCGTGCCGCCGAGGGCGAACCACCACCGCTTGAGGTGGTAGGGGACGGGCTCGTTGGTCAGCGACTTGAGGTCCTCGCCGGACACCGGCAGCCGCTCGCCGAACCACTCGCGCAGCGCGGTCATGCGCGGGCTCCCGGCGTTGGGGCGCCGCGCCCGCGGGCGACGAGGGTCTCGGTGGGCACCTCGATGAAGAGCAGCCCGCCCTCAAGCTTGAGAGGGTAGCGCGGCAGCGACTGGCCGGCGTCGGCGGGCGGCCCGGCGGTGGCGATGCCCGACGGGTCGAACACGCCGTTGTGGCACGGGCAGAAGAAGCGGTTGTTCTGCGGCTCCCAGTGGACCTGGCAGCCGAGGTGGGGGCAGGTGCTGGAGAGCGCGATGAAGTCCCCGACGTCGCCGGCGGCGCCCTGGCGGGCGATGTTGACGGGCGCGCCGGACGGGGCGCGGTAGCGCAGGGCGGCGCCGGGCTCGATCTCGTCGGCGCGCGCCACGAACATCCACCGGCGCGGTGCGCTCCCGGCGGGGTAGAGGTAGCGCACGGCCACCTGGGCGAACGTGCCGTAGCCGGCGGCGAGCCCGGCGATCATGGCCGCGCCGGAGGCGCGGGCCAGGAAGCCGCGTCGGGTGGTCTCGCTGGTCGGGGCGGGATCGGGCGGCGATGGGGCGCTCGTCGCCATGCACGTCCTCCTCGCGATGCGCGTCGTGGGGGGCGATGACCGGGATCTTCGGCGTGCCGATCGGGGTGGGCGCCGGTGCCCGGCCGGCGCATTGTCGCCCAGGGGTGGGGGGATGTCAAGCGCGCGGTGGATGGGGCAGATTCTCTTGGCGCGGGAACCTATCGGTCGCCGCCAACGTTGGAATGCGTGAAGGACCACCAGGACCACGAAGCCCGCGAGGACGCGAACCCATGCTCCAACTTCGGCTCACGTTCGACAATCCGACCGGCGCCCATCCGGCGCCGGTGCCGGCTGCCTGCCCCCGCGCCGGGTGCGGCGGCGGGCGGGTCCGCCATTGGCAGACGGTGTCGAAGGCGGTGCGGGGAGCGGCGGGCGGCACGGTGACCGCGGAGCGCTACCTGTGCCTGGATTGCCGGCGAACGTTCAGGGTGTATCCGGCAGGCGTCGACCGGGGCACGGTGCCGGCGGCGGCGAAGCACTGGGCGGCGGCGCTGCACGACCTCGGGCTGCCGTACCGCGACGTCGCCCGGGCGCTGGCGGTGCTGGGGGTGAACCTCGGCAAGAGCAGGGTGCAGATGCTGGCGAAGCCGCTGGCGGGCGCCGGGCGGCCGCGGCCAGGGTGGCTGGGCGCGGTGCCGGAGCGGGTCGAGATCGAGGGCGGGGACACGGGCGCGGGCAAGGGAGAAGGCGCGGGCGCCGTCGCGCATGTCGACATGGGCGTGGACGCGGTCGCGGTCGCCTACGACGACACGGGTGTGGGCGTGGTCGCCGCCGACGACACGGACCGCGGTGCTCGGGCGGCCGCGGTCGGCGACGGCGGCCAGGCCGAGCAGCGGGCATGGGTGTGGATCGACGGCCGGCGGCACGCGATGAGGCGGGCGGTGGATGCGCACGGCCGGGTGGCGCTGGTCGTCGACGGGGTTGCCCGCGACCTGTTACATATCGTAGACGCCTGGGCCGGGGCCATGCTGGCGGAGCACGGCGTGCACGCGGCGGTGGCGTACGACGGCGACGCGGGCCGGCGTCGCGACGGCGCGGCCTTTGGCATCGTCGTTGGCGCGTTTGGTTTGGATGGAGCCGTGAGCGCGGCGGACGACGCTGGAGCGCCGGGTCTCGATGCGATCGGAGCGGATCTCGCCGCCGTTGCGGCGACCATCGATGCCGGCGGGCATCGTTTGGACCCGGTGCCCCCGCCGTTCCGCGCGATCCCTGGCGACCCGCCCGCGTTGCGGTCGACGTCGGCTGGGCTGCCGCCGGGATTCACGCCCCGGCGTCGAGGCTTCGTGCTTGGCGCCGGCAGCGGCGCGCCGATCGGCGCGCTTGCACCCCGTGTCGGGCAGACCTGGCATCGGCCCGGGCGGCCCGCGCTCCTCGAATCCAGCGGGCCGCCCGGCGCCTGCCGCGCAGTCGGGGGAACTTTCGCCGCGCGTGCGGCGGCGTAGACGGTCCGCCGGCCGCGCGGCGACGGCTACCGACGTCGCGCCCCACTGCTCGTTGGACGACGGCCTTGGATCCAAGGCGGCTGCACCGCACTTCCCCGGCTGAGGCGGGTCACGTCCTTGCCTTGGATGCCGCACCTCTCGGGCGATCTCGACCCGGTTCCTTGCCTATCGCGGGCCGGGTGCTTGCCTTGCTCGACCCGGTTCCTTGCCTTGTGTGGGCCGGGTAGCCGCCTGTCGGAGCGGGGTGCTTGCCTGTCGCGCGCATTGGATGCGGGCGGCGATGGGTGTCATCACGGGTAGAGGCGCGCGCGTCGGCTGCATCCGCAAGTTGGGGCGACTGGCTGTCATCAGCGCGCCGACTCAGGTTCAACTCGACCGAGTGCTTCGTCGGTGGCAAGCTCCAATTCAGACTGTTCGGCATCAGTCAGAGCCCTGATTCTCTGCTGGAGGGCTGACTTCGGAATCGCCCGCAATTGAAATGCCAAGGCGACCGAATCCTCTGGTAGATCCTTGTCCGACCCGGCGATGATCGCTGTCCCAGCAAGATTGGCGCGATCGAGGTTGGTGGTCAGAGGGATGACCAGGACAGATTGGAGCAGCCGGGTCAGCGTATCGCTCTGCCAGATCACGACCGGGCGACGGCCGGTTTGCTCAAGTGGACGGTACACGCCAAGGTCCGCCCACCAGACCTCGCCACGCCTCAACCCCTATCCTCCGCATCGAGTGCGTCGGCCCACTCCGCAAGCCCCTCTTCGGCAAGGGCAAGATCTTCGCGCCGGCCGAGCTGCGCCAAGCGATTGAGGTCCCAACGACTGGGATTGGGCAAGCGAAGCACGATCAACCCGACCCGCTCGCCCGGTCTGAGCGCCAACGGCGTCGTCGGCCTGAGCATGCCGTTGTCATAGAGTGCTTCTACAGGTCGCATGGTTCCACACTACCACGATAGCCTCTGAAAGACAACTCGCACCTCACCAGCGACAGCTGAGGACGTGACACATCGCAGACGCAGCGCTGCTGCACAACGCCTGTGCTCCCAGGGATGGAATCTCCGTCGACACGATGTGTCACGCCCTCTAGATGCCAATGTCCTCTGGATTCGGCGTTTCGTGTGGTTTTACGGCAAGCACCATCCATGAGGAATGGGTGTTCCCGAGGTTGAGGCCCTCTCACTGCCACGTGAAACCTCCACGCGCCCCCGCTCGTCATGATCGGCGGAGCCGTTGTCGGCGACCGGCTTCCGCCACCACGGAACGACGGCGCCCAAATGGGAGTTGTTCGTCCGCCCCGCTTCCCGTTCGCCATGTCATGGCCTTCAAGGGGCCACTGCACCATGATGCGTCAAGCTGCCGGTACGCGCCTGTGGGTGGCCGCCGTCGCCACCGTCGTCACCGTCGCCGCGTTGCCCCTGGCGCCGGCCCGCCCGCCCGGGCAGGCCGCGCCTGCCGGCCCGGCCGACGACAGCGCCGGAAAGGTGGAGACGGGCCTCGTCATCGTCAACGTGGATCCGGACCAGCCGGCCGACGTCGCCGTCGAGCTGGTCAGCCAGGCCGACGGCAGCAAGCACACGCTCAACAGGAACGGCATCCCGCCGGGGCAGGTGCACACGCTCCACCTGCGCGCGGAACCGTCGGTGCCGGACGGTGTGTATGCCGCCAGCCTCACCGCCAACCGGCCCATCCGCGCCTGGGCGCACCACCGGTGGCTGACGCCTGGCGAAGACGGCCGCGAGATCAGCGCGGCCATGGTCGACGACGCGGCCGCGGCCCGGGATCTCGTCCTGACGGGCGTCGTGTCGCGCTTCAACGGTCAATGGTCGATCATCGCGATCCAGAACGCGGACCCCAACGCGTCGGCCGAAGCGTCGCTCGAGATATTCGCCAATGATTGGACCGAGCCGGCCGTGGTCCTTGGCGAGACGCTGCCGCCTGGCGGGTCGAAGACGATTGACCTGGCCACCGACGCCCGCGTCCCCAGGCTGCCGGAGTTCTTCTCTGGCTGGGCGCGCATCCGCGCCAACCGGCCGGTCGCGGCGTCGATGCTGCGGCCCATCGACAGCCCCGACTGGCCTGAGGACATCTACGTCTGGAACGCTGTCGCCCCCGACGGCGGCCCCGCGGCCGTGCTGCACGCGCCCTTGGTCTACAGCGCGTATGAGGGGGCGACGACCGTCATCCTGGTCCTCAATCCTGGCACGTCCCTGGTCGACGTCACCGTCAGCTATGCCGGTGCCGGCGGCACGTGTGCCGGTCTCAGCCAAGTGCACGGCACCGCGGCTGTGGCACCCGGCAGGACCGTCTTCTTCGCTCAGGAAGATCTCAACATCCCGAACACGGGCCGCAGCCACCTCCCCAGGGACTGCGCGGCGACGGCCACCATCGCGGCCACCGGGAACGTCGTGGCGGTGGTCGCGATGAGCAGGCCCCAAGGCGAAAACAGTGGCTACCGCGCCCTGGGTGTGGCCGAGGCAGGGCTCCGGCTCGCCCTGCCGCCGTGGCGCGACAACAGCGTCGACGGCGGTGCCGTTCACGTCGTCAACCCGGGCAGCGTCGATGCGCACGTGAGGATCGCGCTCCGCGCCGGCGCCGACGGCGAGCCGGTCGACTGCGGTGCGCCGTGCGAGGCCACGATTCCCGCCGGCGGCGTGCACCGCTGGGAGGCGCCCGTCGCCGGGGACGTTCCGGACATGATGTACGTCCAGGCCACGATCGAGAGCGACGTGCCCGTGCTGGCGGCCGCCAGCGACGCCGGCGACGCCATCGCCGATTCGCTGCAGGTCGGGCTCGCGACCGCGCCCGGTGCGCGGCGCATGATGCCGTTCGTGTTCAAGAACGTGGCGTGGTCCTCGGCGCTCGCGCCGACGCCGGCCAGGCCAACGGCCCCGCCGGGCGCCGAGGCGGGGGCGTTCGACGCGGCCGGCGCGAGCGGGATCCAGGTGGTCAACCTGTCGGCGACGCGCGCGGCCGACCTCGAGGTCGTCTATCGGGACCATGCCGGCGGCGCGCCGGTCACGCTGCGCCGCGGCGGCATCCCCGCCGGCGGCACGCACACCTTTTCCGGCCCGGCCGAACCGCTGCTCCCCAGCGGCGTCTTCGCGGCGACCGTTCGCGCATCGCAGCCGGTCGACGTCCTCACCGGCCACGCCTGGGACGGCGGGCGGAAGGGCGCGTACACCGACGCCGTCGAGGCGTCGGCCGACGTCATCCTGCCCGTGCTGGCCCGCCGCCACCTGGGTCAGACGTCCGCCATCGCCATCCAAAGCGCGGACGAAGCCGCGCCGGCCGACGTCGTCGTCGACCTCAACGGCGCCACGCCCGGCCAGCCGCCGCGGCATGTGCGGACGCGCCTGGTCATCGCCGCGGGCGGTGCGACGACGTTGGTCCTGGATCGCGCACCCGGCATCGACCTGCCGGACGGCTGGCAGGGCTCCGGCCGGATCACGGCCGACCGGCCGGTGGCGGCGGCGGTGACCACCGACAACCCGGGATCGAACGCCGCGTACGCCTATGCGGCCGTCTCCGCCGGCCGGCTCGACGGCGTGCTGCACGCGCCGCTGGTCGTCAACGCCTACCCGGCCATTCCGGGCGAGCCCGACGCCGGCATGCTCACGTCCAGCATCGCCGTCCACAACCCGGGGAGCGGCCCCGTCACCGCCACCGTGACCTACAGGGCCTCGAACGCGCCCGCCAACCAGGCGGCTTGCACCGGGACGTTCCTGCATGCCGACGGCCTGGAGGCGACGATCGACGCCGGTGCTGTCGTCGTCTTCTCCCAGGACGACGTCGATCTGCCACCTACCGGCCGCAGCCGCCTGCCGGCCGGGTGCGCCGCCTCGGCCACGATCGAGGCGAGCGGCCCCGTGGCGGCGGTTGTCAACGTGGCCGACGTTTTGGGCGGGCGGGCAGCCGCGTACGCCGCGTCCGGAGCCGCGCAGGGCGCCCGCCGCGTGCGTCTGCCGCGCGTTCACCGCGAGACGGCAAGCAGGACCACGGCCATCCAGGTGATGAACGCCGGCGAAGTGACGGCCACGGTGATGCTCTCGGCGACGGTCGGTGTCCAGGGCGAAACGCCCAGCCCCATCGCCTGCGGGCCCGCGTGTACGGCCACGCTGGCGCCGGGCGCCTCGCACCAATGGTGGCCGCCCGCCATGCCGGCATTCCCACCGGGGGTGCTGGGATCGGCCGTCGTCGAAGGCGATCAGCCGCTGCTCGTCGTCGCGCACGACGTCCCGGCCGACGGACGCGACGACACGTCGATCTACCGCGGCTACTCGGCGACCGGCGTGACGACCGGCCTTGTGCCGCTGGTCATGAACCAGGCGGCCCTGGGCGCGGTCGCGCCGCTCCCGACCCTCCCCGCCCCCACGCCGACCCCCGCCGCTTCGCTGGCGGCGCTGCCGTCGCGGATGCCGGCCAGGGTCGGCGACCTCATCACGACGCCGCTGCAGCTCGGCTCGTCCGGCAACGCCATTTCCGTGCTCGATCTGCGGCTCGACTACGACGTGCGTTGGCTGGCCTTCGATACCGACGACCGCAACGGCGACCGGCTGCCCGACGGGATCGTGTCACGGTTGCCACGCAGTCTGGGCTTCGGGGTGACGCACGACCCGCGGGTCATCGACGCCAAGATCGTCATCCACGTTTCGCCGAACCACATGATCGTGCCGAACGGCATGTGGTTGGACGTGCGTCTGCGCGCCCTGGGCGAGCCGCCGCCCGGAGCCGGCGGCCTTACGTTCAGCACGGTTGACCCCATCTCCGTCGTCGACATCAACCGCCGCAAGCTGCCGGCCCGCGTGTCGGGCGGGTGGCGCCCGACGAACCTGTCATGGGTGTTCCTGGCCTTCGCGCGGACGTCGCAGTGGGGCGAGCGGTAATGCCGTGGTTCGACCACGGTGCCTGAGCTTGTCCCCACAACCTGGACAGGTGGCCAAGATGGAGCGGGCCACGAACCAGGAGGACCGATGACGAAGCCATGCCGGCGGTCAGCGCTGAGGAGAAGGCGCGGGTCGCGCTGGAGGCGGTCACGGGCCAGCGGGCGACGAACGAGATCGCGAGCCCGTACGACGCTTCCTGTCTCGGGTGGCCGATTCCGTGACGATGGCCGGCGGAGGGCATCGTGTTATGCAGACCTGGATAATGGGCCACGGAATGCCACGAGGGCAGTGACGCAGAGCGGGTGTATGCCTCTGATCCGACGGGTGGACGTGGTTGTGGGCTTATGGCATGATAGGCGGGCGTGGGGGTGGATCGGTGGTAGGTTATCCTCGCGATGTGGGTTGTACGGGTCTGTGGAATGAGCGTTAGGCGCCAGAGAATGGAACGAGACAAGAGTCACCGGGGCAATGCAAGCCAGTTCTTCGTCGCCGGCGAACTCTGCAGGCGGGGGTACGCAGCGCTCGTGACCATCGGCAATACACCCAACACCGACATCCTCTGCAGTAACCGTGCAGGAACGAAGTTCGTTCACGTCCAGGTTAAGACCTTCGTCCCTGGAACCAAGACTTGTAGCGTCGGCGCGAAGGCGGAATGGGACTTCGGCCCCAAGTTCTTCTGGGTTCTCGCGGGCATCCCCGAACCGGGGTCCAGATTGCCGTTCGAGTACTTCATCGTCCCGAGCGCAGACATGGCGCGCAATGTGGCGGCGCTCCACAAGCGTTGGCTCGAAACGCCAGGCAAGGGCGGGCGTGCCCACCGGGACAATACGGTTCGTGCGGTTGCCGTCGCTGACGGAGCACCGCCCCACTTCTGGTCCGTCATGGAGTATCGCGAGCAATGGTCGCTTATGGAGGCACAGCTCTGACGCCTAACAACAGCATGCAGCGGACGGCGCCGCGCGCCGCCGCTGATGCTGAGCGTTCGACAGATAGAGAGTTCTACTCGTGACGACTCAGATCAAGCGCGCATATGACCCACCGGCTCCGGAGGATGGATACCGCGTTCTCGTCGATCGTCTCTGGCCGCGCGGTCTCTCGAAGGCGCGTGCAGCGGTGAACGAGTGGATGCGCGAGGTGGCGCCGTCAACCGATCTTCGGCGCTGGTTCGCGCACGACCCGACACGGTGGGCCGAGTTCAAGCGGCGCTACTGGGCAGAGTTAACGGAACCGGCGGCCTCTGAAGCGGTTGCGCGTCTTCGCACTCTCGCCGCCGCAGGCGCGGTCACGCTTGTCCATGCAGCCAAAGATGAAGTGCACAACAATGCCGTAGCCCTGCGAGAGTATCTTGCGTCGTCTCGGCAACGGAGAACGAGGGCCGGGAGTGGTAAGGATGGCACCGGCTAACAAGCCGCTGCAGCCGACCGCCCTCGGCGGCAGCTGAGCGGTAGGTGTTATACGCCCTGAAGAGAGAGCCCAATGGCGAACAGGACCTTTGTATGTTCAAGGTGCGGCCAGCTTCGGCGCGCCGTTGCGCCTGACTTCGAGATGGGCGTGGAATCCGAACTCTGGCCGAAGCATTGTGGTGAACCGATGTTCTTGTTGGGCTACCGCGCAGCTCAAGCCGCGACGCAAATAACTCCAAAACAACGAGTCGAATGGGTGAGACTGGGTGCGCGGGTGAAAGAGCATCATGGTCAGAAGAAATGGAAACCGATCCTGAAGGAAGAACACCTGAAGGACGCGTTCCCTGGAGTGTAACGTAGAGGGGCGTATAACAACGCGTTCCAGCGGACACAACGCTGGGCGACGGTTTCGCACTCGGGCGCGGCATCCTCGCCCAGCGTCGCGTCGCTGAACTTGGCCGTTAGACAGCCTGGATAGCGTTCCACCGACCACCTTGCTTGCTCAACTCTCAGAGGGAGGCACTGTTATGAGCGAACCGACCGAGGTCAAGTACCTCAACCCCGATCAGTTGAACAGGAACCCGGCGTTCACGAACGTTGTCGTCGTCACCGGGCCGGCCAAGACCGTCTATGTCGGCGGCCAGGACGCGGTAGATGCTTCCGGCAAGATCGTCGGCAAAGGTGACCTCGCTGTCCAGACTGAGCAGGTACTCCGGAATATCGAATTGGCGCTCGCGGCAGCCGGCGCTCAGCTGCAGAATGTCGTCAAGTGGAATCTCTACGTCGTTCATGGGCAGTCCCTGCAGATCGGCTTCGAAGCCTTCCGCAAGGTCTGGGGAAATCGCCCTAACCCTCCGGCGATTTCCTTTGCGTTCGTGTCAGGCCTGGTGCACCCGGACTTCCTTCTAGAGATGGATGCCATTGCAGTGGTTCCCCTCCAAGACGCCCAGACTGCCTAACACCTCGATGGAGCCGACCCAGCCAGCCCGGCGTTTGGCCTGCGTTTGAGAGTATCCTTGGGCCGGCCGGGCGGCTCATCTCGATGCCATTCGGCAAAGAAGAGCATCGCCCACACAAAGGAGACACCCCCGTGAACAAAGTGACACCTTTCCTCATGTTCAACGACCAGCTCGAAGCGGCGATCGAGTTCTACACCGCGACGTTTCCGGACTCCGAAGTGCGCAACGTCGCCCGCACGGGCAAGGACGGTCCCATCAGCTCCGCCGAGTTCGTCGTCGGCGGTCAACTCTTCATGGGCTACAACGGAGGTCCGTACTTCAGCTTCTCTGAGGGGATCTCGCTCTACGTGGACTGCGCGGATCAGGATGAAGTGGATGAATACTGGGACAAGCTCGTGAAGGCAGGAGCGGAGCCCACGCAATGCGGTTGGATCAAAGACCCCTTCGGTCTCTCCTGGCAAATTGTCCCGAGACGATTCACCGAGCTGATCCGTGATAGAGATCCCGGGAAGGTGAAGGCTGTGATGGAAGCCATGATGACGATGGTGAAGCTCGACGTGGCTGAGCTCGAGAGAGCCTATAACGAGGCGTAGTCGTGCTCGTCCAGTCGGATGCCTGAGCTTTCCATGAATGCCGCCCAACAAGGCACTCCTGCCGAGCGTCCTGCCTGCGCTTCCCTGCGGCAGGCCGGCGGCTGAGTCTTGGCGTTTGGCCTCACACCCAATCCCGAAACCCACACCCGGAGGACCGAACGATGACGAAGTACCTTATCTCCTTCCCCGGATCGGCGATGGACGTCTCCGACGAAGACATGGCTGCCGTCGGCGAAGCGGCACACGCGGTCATACGCGAGGCGAAGGATGCCGGCGTCTATGTGTTCGGCGGTGGTATCAACGAAGACGTCGCGCCGCTGATGGTCGCCGCCGATGGCATCGTCACGAACGAGACCTACCCGCAGACCAAGGAGCTCGACGGCGGCTTTTGTGTCCTGGAGCTCCCGTCGCGCGAAGCCGCCGTCCGATGGGCCGCGAAGATCGCCAAAGCTTGCCGCTGCTCGCAGGAACTCCGCGAGTTCGGGTACGACCCCGAGAGTTAACCGGTGAGGTCGCAGCCCGACGTGAACGAGGAGGCTCTTGCTGCATCGACTTTCTTCATTGCCATGAACTTTGGACAGGCGACACGCCAAAGCGCTTCCGCAGCATTCCCGTGGAACGCAACACCTTCGACAACCCGACCACCTTCGTCGGCCGTAACGGGTCCGGCAATTGCAACCTCGTCAGCGCATTCTCTTACGTGGCCGAAGCCACGCAAGCCCAGCGACACCCATTCCCCACGGAGCCCCCCATGCCAAGCCCCACTCCCCGCACCACTCGCCGCCCCGCCCCCCACACCCCACGCCGCTCCGTCATCATGCGCCTCGCCGCCCCCACCCTCCTGTGCCCCACCAACCCGCGCGCCGCCATCCTCGCGACCGCTGCCGCCACCGCC
>CAYQBA010000061.1:0-23327 GCA_964415605.1 uncultured Anaerolineales bacterium
CTGGCCCCTCTGGGGGCGGGGTGGCGCGCAGCGCCGGGGTGGGGGTGGTCCGGGGCGGCGGGGAGACCATCGGTTGCCGGGACGACCTCGGGCAAGGTGGGCGCACATCCAGAGCCGAGTCCCCCCTCGCGGGCGCGATGGTCGGGCCGCGAGGGGGGACTCCGCCCCCAGGCTACGCCTGCCGCGTTGATCGCCGCCCGCGGACGCCCCACCACACCAGCGCCACCGGAGCCGCCAGCGGCAGGACGACGACCGCGAGCCAGATCGCCAGCGTCGCCAGGATGCGCAGGATGCCGGCCAGCGTGTTGGACGCCGCGCGCGCCTCGTCGGCCGCGCTCCAGCCCGGCACCGGCGTCGGCGTGGGCGTCGGGGTCGGCGTCTCCGCCGGCGCGGGCGCGTACAGCTCGGCTGTGATGGTCGAGTAGGCGGCGCGGTCGGCCAGGAAGCGCATGCGGCCCTTGATCTGCCCGAGCTGACCCTCGATCTCGGCCAGCTGGGCGTTCACCCGCAGCGACTCCTCCACGGTGGTCGCCTGCTCCAGGAACTGGCGGATTCGCGCCTGGGTGGCCTCCAGGTTGGCGACCTGGCTCTGCAGGTCGACGTACTCCTGGCTGGCGTCGACGCCGCTGGTGTGCTCGCGCAGGACCGTCGCCCCGGCATCGCGCACGCGCTGCAGCGCGAGCTCGAACTGGTCGACCGGCACGCCGATCCGGATCGTTGCCGCCGCGCCGGGCGCCCCGCCCAGATCCGTCCGGGTCTCGATGACGTAGCCCCCGCTCTGCGCGGCGATGGTCTCGATGCGCCCCAGCGTCGCCGGCACCGACGCGACTTCGAGGCTCAGCGTGGCGTCCTTGATGATCTTGCGCCCCGCGCTCGACGGCGCCACCGGCGGCGGGGCCTCGGCGGCGCGGTTCCCGTCGTCGCCCCCGGCACTCGGCGGCGATCCTGGCAGCCCGGGGGCGCTCACACCCGCGCCGGGCGTCGCCTGGACTGCGAGGTACAGGCCCGTCGGCTCGGCTGCCGCCACCTCCGCGCGCCGATCTTGGCCGCCGGCGAGACCGCCGGGCGGCGCGATCTCGGCCTCGGCGGCGGCCTCCCCATCGTCGATCGGCTCCCGCGCTGCGCGCCGGCTCCGCGTGAGGGAGTCCCACAACGTGGGCGGGGTGGGGATCGCCAGGTCGAAGTCCGCCCCCGTGGCCGCCACCTTGTGCCCGTCCGAAGCGCCCGCCCTTTGCCGCCACGCTTCCACGCTCGCGGCGGTATAGCGTCCCCACCCGACGAGCCACGTGGCGGTGGGCAGGACGACGAAGACCAGCACGATGGCCGCCGACGCGAGTGTCCCGAGCTGCCACCCGAGCGACCAGCCGCGCACGGCCGCCCAGGCGGCGCGGAAGGGAGTCGCCCAGCGGGTGGCGAAGGGCGTCTGGGTCGGCGCAGGGGCGGCCGCCGACCGGATCGCCGCGCGCTGGTCGGCGCTGAGGCGAAGGTCCGGCGCGGCCGCGCGGTCCGGCGCGAAGGTCGAGGCGAGCGTCGCGGCCAGCGCGCGGACCGCGGCGGCCGCGGCGCCGGTCTCGGCGTCGCTCGCGACGGTCGCCTCGATGGCGGCGACGGTGGCGGGGTCGAGGGCGTCGAGCTCGCCCAGCGCCCAGGTGGTCAGGTCGTGGTCGGAAAAGCCGCGGGCGTCGTCGTGGCGAATCGTCTCGTCCATGGGGTTCACCTCGTCTCCTCGGCGGGCCCGTCGGTCAGCTGGGCCCGCAGCGCCTGCATGGCGGTGTGGATCTGCACGCCGACGCGCGACACCGTCTTGCCGGTGACGGCGCTGATCTCCTTGTAGCTGAGGCCGTCCTGGAACTTCAGGCGGATGACCTCCCTCAGATCGTCGGGCAGGCGGTCGATGGCCGCGGCCGCGCGGCGCTCGGCCTCGTGGATCTCGACCATGGCCTCGGGGCCTGGTTGGGGTTCGGCGAAGGCGCCGGGCGGCGCCGGGGTGCTCAGGGCGTTCACGCGCTGTTCCTTTCGTGAGACGTCCAGCGCCCGGTTGCGGCACACCGCGAACAGCCATTGCCCGACATGGTCGCCCACCTGGGCGGGGTCCGCGCGGCACAGCCGCAGGAACGCGTCCTGGACGATGTCGCGCGCGAGGTCGGGATCGCGGGTGATGCGCAGCGCGTGGCGGAGGAGCGGCCCCTCGAACTCCGTCAGGGCCTGCTCGATCCACCGGGCGTGGGGCGCGTCGGACGGGTGCATGGCTCGGCTCCCCAGGGGATTGGACAGGTGTGCACACCCTTAAATACGATTCCGCGGCGGTTTTATTAATGGACCGGGGCCGGCCCCGCGTTGGGAGCCGGCCCCGACCGTGGTGATGTCCGCCTCGCGCTACCCCGCGTACGCCTCCATCGGCGGGCAGGCGCACACGAGGTGGCGGTCGCCGAAGACGTCGTCGATGCGGCCGACCGATGGCCAGAACTTGTGGTCGCGGGTCCACGGGGCGGGGAAGGCCGCCTGCTCGCGGCTGTACGGCCGGTCCCAGGCGTCGCCGGCGACCTCGGCCGCCGTGTGGGGGGCGCCCTTGAGCGCGTTCAAGGTGCGGTCGGCCTTGCCCTGGGCCACGTCCTCGATCTCGGCGCGGATGGCGATCAGGGCGTCGCACAGCCGGTCGAGCTCGGCCCGGCTCTCGCTCTCGGTCGGCTCGACCATCAGCGTGCCGGCGACGGGCCAGCTCACGGTGGGAGCATGGAAGCCGTAGTCCGCCAGGCGCTTGGCCACGTCCATCTCGGTGATGCCGGTGGCCGCCTTGAGCGCGCGCAGGTCCAGGATGAACTCATGGGCCACGGTCCCGTGAGCGCCGGTGTAGAGGATGGGGTAGTGCGGCCGCAGCCGGTGGGCCATGTAGTTGGCGTTGAGGATGGCGGCCTCGGTGGCGGCCCGCATGCCCTCGGCGCCGAGGAGCGCGGCGTACATCCACGAGATGAGGACGATGCTCGGGCTGCCCCACGGCGCCGCCGACACCGGTCCGATGGCCCGCGCGCCGCCGGTGGGGATCACGGGATGGCCCGGCAGGAAGTCGGCCAGGTGGGCGGCCACGCCGATCGGCCCCATCCCCGGGCCGCCGCCGCCGTGGGGGATGGCGAACGTCTTGTGCAGGTTGAGGTGGCAGACGTCGGCCCCAAAATCGGCCGGGCGGCACAGCCCCACCTGGGCGTTCATGTTGGCGCCGTCCATGTACACCTGCCCGCCGCTGGCGTGCACGATCGCGCAGATCTCGCGGATGCCTTCTTCGAACACGCCGTGCGTCGACGGGTAGGTGACCATCACGGCGGCCAGGTCGGCGGCGTGCGCCTCGGCCTTGGCGCGCAGGTCGGCGATGTCGATGTTGCCGAGGTCGTCGCAGCGCACGACCACCACCTGCATGCCGGCCATGACGGCGCTGGCGGGGTTGGTGCCGTGCGCGCTCTCGGGGATGAGGCAGACGGTGCGGTGGGCCTCGCCGCGTGCCTGGTGGTAGGCGCGAACGACCAGGAGGCCGGCGTACTCGCCCTGCGCGCCGGAGTTCGGCTGCAGCGAGATGGCCGGGAAGCCCGTGACGGCGCCGAGCCAGGCCTCGAGCTGGGCGAAGATCTCGGCGTACCCGGCCGCTTGCGCCACGGGCGCGAACGGATGCAGCCGGCTGAAGGCCGGCCACGACACCGGCATGAGCTGGGCCGCGGCGTTGAGCTTCATCGTGCACGAGCCGAGCGGGATCATGCTGGACGTCAGCGACAGATCCTTGTTCTCGAGGCGCTTGAGGTAGCGCATCATCTCGGTCTCGGAGTGGTGCCGGTTGAAGATGGGGTGGGTGAGGTACGGCGTGGACCGCGGCAGCGCCCCGCGGTAGCCTGGCGCGATCTCGGCGGAGAGGGCGGCGACGTCGGCGGCGCCAGCCGGGCCGCCGCCCGGCCCGGCCGTGAACACGGTGAGCAGATCCGCCAGGTCCGCGGCGGTTGTGGCCTCGTCCAGCGCGATGCCGACGGTCCCGTCTTCGAAGTAGCGCAGGTTGATGCGGCGCGCCTCGGCCGCGGCGCGCACGGCAGCGGCGTCGATGCCCGCCGGCGCCACGCGCAGCGTGTCGAACACGTCGGCGTGCACGATCCGGTGACCCCGCCGCTCGAGGCCAAGGGCCAGCACCCGCGCCAGCGCGTGCACGCGCTCGGCGATCCGGCGCAGGCCGGCGGGGCCGTGGTAGACGGCGTACATGCCGGCCATGATGGCCAGGAGCACCTGCGCGGTGCAGATGTTGCTCGTGGCCTTCTCGCGCCGGATGTGCTGCTCGCGCGTCTGCAGCGCCATGCGGAAAGCGGTGTTGCCGCGGGCGTCCACCGACACGCCGATCAGGCGGCCGGGCATCTGGCGCTTGTAGGCGTCGCGCGTGGCGAAGAACGCGGCGTGCGGGCCGCCGTACCCCAGCGGCACCCCGAAGCGCTGGGCGCTGCCGACGACGACGTCGGCCCCGAAGCCCCCCGGCGCAGCCAGCACCGCCAGGCTCAGGAGGTCGGCGGCCACGACGACCAGGGCCCCGGCGGCGTGCGCGCGGTCGGCGAGGTCGCGGAGGTCCTCGACGGCGCCGTCGCTGGCGGGGTACTGCACGAGCACGCCGAAAACGTCCGGGGTGAACGCGAACGCGTGGTGGTCGCCGACGACCACGCGGATGCCGAGCGGCTCGGCGCGGGTGCGCGCCAGCGCGATGGTCTGGGGGTGGCAGGTATCGGCGACGAGGAACGTGGCCTTGTCCGGGGCGTGCCGGTGGACGGACCAGGCCAGCGTCATGGCCTCGGCGGCGGCCGTGGCCTCGTCGAGCAGCGATGCGTTGGCGATCTCCATGCCGGTCAGGTCGATGATCATGGTCTGGAAGTTGAGCAGTGCCTCCAGCCGGCCCTGGGAGATCTCGGCCTGGTACGGGGTGTACTGCGTGTACCAGCCGGGGTTCTCGAAGACGTTGCGCTGGATCACGGGCGGGGTGACGGTGTCGTGGTAGCCCATGCCGATGTACGTGCGCCAGACCTGGTTGCGGTCGCCGATGGCGCGCAGCTCGGCGTGGAGCGCGTGCTCGCTCCGCGCGGCGGGGACATCGAGCGGGCCCGGCAGGCGAATCGACGGCGGGACGGTGGCGGCGATCAGGTGGTCGATGGATGGGTAGCCCAGGGTCGCGAGCATCTCCGCGGCCTCTTCCGGGCTGGGGCCGATGTGGCGGTCGGCAAAGCGGTCGGTGGGGTCCAGGCTGACGGCCATGGGTGCGTGTTCTCCGTGCTGGGGACGCCCCGGGGCGTCCGGGCCTTGGCGCGCGGCGGCGGCCGCGGGCGCGCGGGGTCGCCCGCGCATCGGTCCGATGGGACGACGGGACATTATATCTACGGCGGGGCGCTGGCCTGATAAACGCGAGGCGCGCCACACGGCCTTGATGACAATGGGGCGAGTGGCTATCATGTGGACGGCAGCGGTGGCCACTCCAGCGCATCGCCGGTGGCCACGGCATGTGCCAGACGCCGTCCGGTACGGCCGCGGCAGGGTCCAGGCGCCGGCCTGGCGACCATCGGCATGCGTGACACGGGAGGACGGATCGAACATGGAGCCCAGGGGCATGGAACCCACGTGCATCGGCGTGCGGGAGCTGAAGAACGACGCCACCCGCATCGTGCGCGAGGTCCGGGAGACCCGCGCGGAGTACATCGTCACCGTCCGCGGGGAACCGGCGGCGGTGATCCGCCCCTTCACGGCGGAGGACGCGGAGCGCTTGCGGCAGGCGCAGGCGACACGGCACCTGGAGACGCTGGAGGATCTTGCCCGCAGGATTGGCCAGGCATGGGACTCGCCGAAGAGCGGCGTCGCGCTGATCGAAGAGCAACGGCGCGGCTGATGGCGGTCCTCGACGCGAGCGTCCAGATCGCCCTGCTCAACGCCGCCGACGAGCATCGCCAAGCCGCGCTGGCCTGGTACACCGCCGCCCTCACCGCCGGCGAGCCGATCCACGCTCCCTGGATCCTCGTCGCCGAGGTCGGCGCCGGCATCACCCGCGGGCTAAGCCGCCCGGCCCTGGCCCGCGAGGCCGTCGCGCGGATCGTCGGCGATGGCGCCATCACCCTGTTCCCCGTCGATGCTGGTCTGGCGGAGCGAGCGGCCGCGGTCGCCATCGAGCACCACGTTCGCGGCTGCGACGCGATCTACGTGGCGCTGGCCGCGATCCTGGGGGACACGCTCGTGACCTTCGACGCGCAGCAGTCCGAGCGCGCGAGGGCCATCGTTTCGGTGCTCACGCCGGGCGCGGGAGCCGGCCACGGGGGTGTGCCTCGCGGCGCGTGACGAGATCGGCTCTTCAACGTGGTCGTCGACGGTGCGTGGGTCTTCGCCACGGCGTACAAGGCGATCAACCAGATGTATGACCCGGGCGGCGTGGTGCTCGTTGCCATCGACATCACCGACCCGGCGCGGCCGCGCGCGTCCATCGCTTCCAGTGCGCCTGCTGACTTCAAGGCGCGTTTCGATGCGGTTGCCGTTGACCCCCTTGACAACCCCACCGACCTGTGGTATCTTGGCGCCATCTCTGGCGAAAGGAGGCGTGCCCACAATGCGAAATGCCGTCATCACCCGCGATGTCCCCGCGTTGTGTGGGCGCGCCTGCTGAGTCCGAGACCGATCTAGCGGTCACACGACCACAGGCAGCCCCGCCTGTGGTTTTTTGTTGCCCGGCGACGGCCGTTGCCGGGCGGCAAGCACCCTCTCACGAGGCCACAGGACTCGCCGTCCCGTGGCCTCTTCGCTTGTCACCGCACATCGGATCTCGAGGATCAGCACCATCCATGAACGTTCACCTTTCGCGCCGCCAACACGGCGCGCCGCTCGGCATCGACAACGCGAGCCGCGACGAGCACAACGATTTCCCCGCCGCCGGCGACATCGACGTCGATGTCCGCCTCGATCTCGACGGCGACCTCTCCCCCGGCGACCTGCTCGACCCCGCCCTCGACGACGAGATCGAGCATCTGTACGACGTCCACCGCCGCGACCGCCAGGCCCACCGCCTGCGCGGCGCGGTGCCTCGCCGGCGCCCGCGACCCATGCCCGCCGGCGGCTACCGCGACGCGGCCGTCCCCGACGAGCCGCTCGACACCGGCCTGGCGTTCACGTACCAGGGCTCTCGCCACGAGCACGCGTGGATTCACGAAGCCCTCGACACGTTCGTGCACCAGGGCGTCATCACCGACGTCTTGCGGCTTGCCAAGGGCGGTAAGGAAGCCACCGTCTACATCTGCGCCGCCAACCCCGGGCTCGGCGTGTCGCATCTGGCCGCCAAGATCTACCGGCCGCGCAAGTTCCGGAGCCTCCGCAACGACGCCCTCTACCGGACCGGGCGCAAGGCCCTGGACGCCGACGGCAAGCTCATCAAGGACTCGCGCGCCGTGCACGCCATGCGCAAGGGCACCGACTTCGGCAAGACGGTCGCGCACACGTCGTGGCTCGCGCACGAGCTCGGCGCCCTCCGGCGCCTCCACGCCGCCGGCGTGGACGTCCCGCGCCCGTTCGCCACCGGACCCAACGTCATCCTCATGGCGTATGTCGGCGACGCCGCCATGCCGGCGCCCACGCTCAGCCAGGTCGCGCTGGCGCCCGGCGAGGCCGCACCGCTGTTCCGGCGCGTCGTCGACAACATCGAGCGGATGCTCGCCGAGCGCTGCATCCACGGCGACCTCTCGGCTTTCAACATCCTCTACTGGCAGGGCGAGATCACGTTGATCGACTTCCCTCAGGTGGTCGACCCGTTCGACAACCCCGCCGGCCGCGCCATCTTCGACCGCGACGTCGCGCGCGTGTGCGGCTACTTTGCGGGGCAGGGGGTCGACGCCGACCCGGCCGCGCTGGCCGCGACGATCTGGGAACGCCACGTGCCGGCCGACCTGTGGGAAGGCGTCCCGCTGACCGAGGCCGAGCTGGCGGAGATGGCGGGGGTGGGAAGGCGCTAATGTGGGTGGGCGTGGGGCTCATCATCGCCCACGCCCACCTGCTCGCCGACTGGCCGACGTCAGGGCACGCCCGCCGCGTCCGCCGTCGCCGGCGGCGTCTCGTCGGTGCCGCGCTTGCCCGTGAGCCCCTCCTTCAACGCGCCGCCGGCCGACACGATGCGGCGTCCGACGCTCGACACGGCGTCCGTGACGCCCTTGCCAGCCGCCCGCCCGATGGTCGCGGACACCCGCCCGGCGCCGGCCACCGTGATGGCGCCGAGCATCGCGCCGGCTTGCGTGATCGCCAGGCGGCGCAGCGCCCGCCGCTGCGGGCGCACCCATGCGCGGCTGTGCTCGCGCGCCAGGATGCCGACGCGCAAGGTCATGAACGCGTTGGCGGTCCCCGAGATCACCGAGTTGACGAAGATGCTGCTGGCGACTTGCAGGCCCGGGATCGCTCCTGCCGCCGAGCCCAGCACCGCCGAGAGCGCCGGCTGCATCGCTTCGGAGACGTCGAGGTCGTCGATCTCGCCGGCGACGAAGGCCGTGGCGGCGACGTTGGCGTACAGGTAGGCCAGCTCGCGCGCGGGCGGCCGCTGGTAGTAGGTGTGAGCGATGTCCCAGATGAGGCGGGCGTGGAGGCCGAGGACGAAGAGGGCATCCAGGGCCCCGTTCTGCGAGATGGCCGTGGCGACGAAAGCCCGGCTGGCCGCCGCCTTCGTCGCGTCCGTCGCCTGGGCATCGAGGGTGCGCAGCGCGCTCTCGACGTCCTCCTGGGTCTCCAGCGCGCGATCGCGCAGGACGGGGTTCTGGGCCAGCCGGCGGCGGAGGTTGGCGAGGTGGGCTTCGAACGCCGGCGACGCGGCGTCTTCCGGCGGGATCAAGGGGCTCGGCAGGCGCAGGATGAGCACCAGGGGGGTGGCCAAGCTGACCCCGAGCACCAGCAGGATGCCCCAGAAGATCGCATCGCCGAGCCGGGGGTCGATGCGGGCGCCGATCTGGGCCAGCTGCATGGTCTGGTTGACGACCAGCACGGATAGCAGCGTGCCCGCGAAGAGCGCCGCGAAGAGGGTCACGCGCCGGAACGTGGCGTGCATGGGTGTAGCCTCCTTCGTCGCGATCGTCGGCAACCGCCCGGCTGCCATCGGTGCCGCCCGGGCCATCGGGCGCGGCTTCACCATTGTACGCGCAGTGGACCACGCGGGAGTGGCGACGCGGCCTGCAAGCGCCGTGGCCGGCGGCCGCGCGGCCAGAACGCCCGTGCTATACTGGGCTCCCTCCATTCACCCGCGCCTCACCGGCGCCCCCCTATCGCAGGAGCTTGCATGGCACACGTCAACCACGGCCGGTTCGTCTGGCACGACCTCATGAGCACCGCGCCCGATGCCGACCTCGCGTTCCTCAAGACCCTCATCGGCTGGACGGTCGACGACCGCGACATGGGCCCGATGGGCACCTACCACATGCTCATGGCCGGCGACGCCGGCGTCGGCGGCGTCGTCGGCATGGGGCCGGAGGAAGAAGGGCTTCCCCCGCACTGGATCGGCTACGTCGTGGTCTCGGACCTCGACGCCACCCTGGCGGCCGTCGCCGCAGCCGGCGGCAAGGTTGTCGTGCCGGCGTTCGACATCGCCGACGTCGGCCGCGCCGCCGTCGTGGTGGATCCCCACGGCGCGGCCTTCTCGCCCCTCGAGCCGGCCACCGCCGACGACATGCTGCCGCAATCGCCGATGGGGCCGGGCCGGTTCTGCTGGTGGGAGCTGGTGACCCGCGACCCGGCGGCCGCCCAGGCCTTCTACGGCCAGGTCATCGGCTGGGGCGCGCACGCCATCGACATGGGCGGCCGGACGTACTGGCTGTGGACCAACGGCGACGATCCCATGAACCCCGGCGGTTTGATGGCGCACCCGGACGGCGGGTCGGGCCCGGCCTCCTGGCTCTACTACACGCTGGTAGCCGACGTCGATGCCTCGACCGCGCGGGTGCCCGGGCTCGGCGGGCGCGTGCTGTCCGAGCCGATGGACGTGCCGGGCCAGGGCCGCATGAGCGTCATCGCGCTCCCCAGCGGCGCGGCGCTGGCGCTGTTCAGGGGGTTGGACGCGTAGGGACGGGGCGGATGGCTGAGACGGGCGCCGGCGACGGATGCGTGACACGGGGCGTGCGGTGAGGGCCGCCGGGGCCAACCTCACGCCCCCACGCGGCTCCCCCGGATGGCCCGGCTCCGCGCCGCGTACAGCGCCGTCAACCCGTACAGCACGCCCCCGGCGACGTACACCCCGCGCACCGGCAGGTGGTCCGCGCTGAACGCGAAGACCGGGGCCGCGACCAGGAAAACCAGGTTCGTGCCCATGGCGCGGGCCGCGTAGACCCGCGCGAGCACCCGGCCTTCGGCGTGCGACTGGAGCAGCGCGTCCTGCGCCAGGTCCCGCAGCGCCATCGGCGGGCCGAACAGGAACGCCACTGCCGTGGCGAAGACCAGCGACGGGCTGAGCGCGTAGGCCAGCGTCAGCCCGCTGTTGAAGAACGCGTTGACCACGATCGCGTGCCCGGCGCGGCTGGCCAGCCGCCCGGCCGTGGCCGCCGCCAGCATCGCCCCGCACACCAGCCCGGCGAAGTACGCCGACGTCTGCCAGCCCCACCACATCGCGTCCCCGCCCAGGCCGCGTTCGGTGAACGCCAGCATCAGCGCCGTCGACCAGATCCCGTGTGGCACCCACTCCATGATCTCCATGGCTAGGAGCGGGCGGATCAGCGCATGGCCGCGGATGTAGCGCCAACCCTCGAGCGCCGGGCCGAGGAGCCCGGCACTGGCGGGTCCGTGATCCGCCGCGCCCGGCGCCGGCAGCCGGAGCAGCGTCGACACCCCCGCGGACGCCGCGAAGGTGAGCATGTCGATGAGCACCACTGCCTGGAACCCCAGGTGGAGCACCAGAAGCCCGCCGCTGGCGTAGCCGACCGCGTAGGCCACCTGGAGCGTCGAGAGCATCAGCCCGTTGGCCGCCACCAGCTGATGGCCCGGCACCACCGTCGGGATCGCGGCCATGCGCGCCGGGTCGTAGAACGCCTTGGCCGTGGCCAGACCCGCCACCACGGCGTACAGCCCCCATACCGGCACGCTGTCGGCGCGCGCCAACCCGAAGAGCGCCCCGACCAGGAGCAGCCGCGCCGCGTCCGCGGCGATCATCACGCGCTTGCGCGACGCCCGATCGCCGACGATGCCCGCGGCCGGCCCCAGGAGGAACGGCGGCAGCCGCGTGGCCACCGTCACCCCGATGGTCTGCAGCGCCGAGCCGGTGCGCGCGAAGACCTCGAACATCACGCCGACCTCGTACAGCACGTCGCCGATCGACGAGACGGCGTACGCGGTGAAGAGGAGCGCGAAGTTGCGGTTGTGGAGGGCTTCGAGCACTACCCCCCGTCCCCCGCCTCCCGCCGCGCCCACGGCAGGAACACCGCCGCCGGCCCGGCCTCGCCCGGCGGGCCCTTGGCGACCGCTGCGAACGCCAGGCGGATCGTGGCGCTGGCCGTCGACGTGTCGTCGCCGAGGAAGACGAAGTCCGGCACGTTGTACGGCCAGCCGAAGACGCCGTAATCGCGCAGCGGGCCGGACAGGATCGTCCCGCCGGCGTGACCCAGCGTGTACGCATCGCCCTGGATGCGGAGGTCGTAGGTGACGAGCTCCGCGCCGGCGTCGAACCGCGCGCCCTCGGCGTGGGTGAAGAGGGTGTTGCTGTTCGGCGGCGGCTCCGCCGGGCCGTCGGCCTGCGCCCACACCTGGTCGCGCCAGAACCCGAGCTCGATGCCCCGCCGGTCCGACGCCAGCGCGATGACGCTGAAGCCGGCGCGGTCGCCGACCCCATCGCCGTTCTTGTCGCTGGCGCCGTGCTCCTCTTCCGCGACATGCACGCTGAAGCGGACCGTGAAGCCGGCGGCGCGGTCGAGCCCGCCGACCAGGCCCGGCTTGGGGAAGTAGCCGGCCATGTCGCTGGTCTGGGTTGACGTCCGCAGCGTGGTCACCCCGTCCGTGAACGCCTGGGTCGCCGCGAGCGTGGTGCCGGCCGCCGCGCGCGACAGCAGGAGGAGGCCCTGGGTCTCGGGCAGCCCGGTGCCGCGCGCCCCGTCGTAGAGGACGACCAGGGCGGGGGGCGGCGCGGCGGTCGGCGTCATCGGCGGCGGCTCCGTGGGGGCGGGGGACGGCGTCGCCGGGGGCTGGGGTTGATCCACGGCGGCACGGGCGACACCGCGCGGCGCGCGGCCAGGGGGGGAGCGGTGGCCGGCGAGATCGAGGGCGGCGGCACCGACCGACAGGCCAAATACGGCCAGCGCGGCCAGCGCGGCCAGCGCGGCCGGCACGGCCGGCACGGCCCGCACGGTGGCCAGGCGCATGACGCCCAGCGTCCACGATCGGAACATGGCGTGGGGCCTCCGTTCAGTGGGATGGCGATGGTGGTCGCCGATTCTAGGCCTGCGATCACGGCCGCGCCAGTTCGGTTTCGCCTGATCTGTTGACGCCCTCCGACCGCCCACCTATCATCACTGCTCGGCCGGCGCCGGCCGCCCGTCGTCAATCCGTCCCCACTCGCCACCGATCCAGACCACCCCGGAGAGACCGCGCATGCGACCCTTGCTCGTTGATGTCACGTTCCGCCGCGCCATGCGCCCGGCGATCGCCGCCGCCACCGCCGCCACCGCCGCCATCGCCGTCTTCGCCGTGGCGGCATGCGGCGGAGCGACCACCGAGGCTCCGCCCGCCGCCGCCCCCGAGGTGCCCGCCGTGGAAGCGCCGGCCGATGACGCGGCGGCGACCATGCCGGCCGAGGCTCCAGCGGCCGATGCTGCCGGTGCCACCGCGCCCGCCGCCGATGCGAACACCACGGCCGCCGGGTCCGATACCGGCGCCGGGCCCGCCGCCGGCGGCCCCATCCGCCTCGTCGTGGCGCCGGACGGGAACGAGGCCCGCTACACCGTCACCGAGCAGCTCGCGCGCCTGTCGTTTCCGAGCGACGCCGTCGGGACCACCCGCGCCATCACCGGGCAGATCGTGCTCGGCGCCGACGGCAAGATCGTCAGCAGCGAGTCGAAGTTCGTGGTCGATCTGACCGGCCTGACCAGCGACAGCAACCGGCGCGACGGCTTCGTCCAGCGCGAGACGCTGTCGACGGCGACGTTCCCGACCGCCGAGTTCGTGCCGTCCGACGCGCCCGGTCTGCCGTCGCCGCTCCCCACGTCCGGCGAGGTGACGTTCCAGCTCGTCGGCGACATGACGATCCACGGCACCGCGCGGCCCACCACGTGGGACGTCACGGCGACCGTCAACGGCCAGGAGATCACCGGCAGCGCCACCACGCGCTTCACGTTCGGGGACTTCGGCCTCACCATCCCGCAGGTCATGTCGGTCCTGAGCATCGAGGACGACATCCGCCTGCAGTACGACTTCCGCCTGATCCCGGAATAGGCGCGGTCGGCTGGTGACGCGGCGGCCATTCGGCCGCCGCGTCAAGGTGCCGTTGGCCGTGGAGCGCTCCCAGCTTCAAGCTACGGCGCGAGCCGCTCGATCACCCAGCCCCCGGCGCCGGCCCGCCCCGATCTAGGCCCCGCGCCTCCCGTCCACCGGTACCGCAGCCGGTCGTGCAGCCGGCTGGGCCGGCCCTGCCAGAGCTCGACCACGTCCGGAATCAGGCGGTACCCGCCCCAGTGCGGCGGCCGCGGGACCGCCTGGCCGGCATAGCGCGCCTCGACCTCCGCTTGCCGCGCCTCGAGCACCGCGCGGTCCGCGATGACCGCGCTCTGCTCCGAGACCCAGGCCCCCAGCGCGTGCTCGCGCGGCCGGCTGGCGAAGTAGGTGTCCGACGCCGCCGCGTCCAGCCGCCCGACCGCACCCTCGAGGCGCACCTGCCGCTCGAGCGCGTGCCACAAGAACAGCACCGCCGCGTGCGGGTTGGCCGCCAGCTCGCGGCCCTTGCGGCTGGCGTAGTTCGAGAAGAAGACCAGGCCGCGATCATCGATCCCACGCAGCAGCACCGCCCGCGCCGACGGCCGGCCGTCCGGCGTGGCCGTGGCCAGGATCATCGCGTTGGGCTCGGTCAGCTCCGCCCGCGTCGCGTCGTCCAACCACGCCCGCAGCTGCGCGAAGGGGTCGGGGTCGACGTCGGCCTCGCCCAGCGTGGCCTGGGCGTACGTCTTGCGCAGGTCGATCCGGTCCACCGCGGCCCGTCCGTCAGCCCTCGACGACGAGCCGGTGGTGCTTTTTCTTGCCGGCCCGCAGCACGATGGCGCCCGCCGCCACGTCGGCGCGCGTCAGCCGTGCGTCGGGGTCGTCCACCCGCGCGTCGTTGACGTACACCCCGCCTTGCTCGATCAACCGGCGCGCCTCGCCGCGCGACCGCGTGAGCCCGGCGTCCGCCACGGCCGCCGCCACCGCCAGGCCCGCGTCGAGCGCCGCCGCCGCGACCGTCGACGACGGCATCGCCGCCACGTCGCCCCCGCCGCCGAACGCCGCGCGCGCCGCGGCCTCGGCGCGTGCGGCCTCGGCCTCGCCGTGAGTGATGCGCGTGGCCTCCAGCGCCAGGATGCGCTTGGCCTCGCGCACCTCCGCGCCCGCCAGCCGGCCCAGCCGGTCGATCTCGTCCAGCGGCAGGAACGTGAAGATCTTGAGCAGGCGGGCGACGTCGGCGTCCTCGCAGTTGACCCAGTACTGGTAGAACCCGTACGGGCTCAGCATGTCCGCCGCCAGCCAAACCGCGCCGGCCGCCGTCTTGCCCATCTTGGCGCCGCTGGCCGTGGTCAGGAGCGGGTACGTCAGCGCCTGGACCTCCACGCCTGCCACACGCCGGACCAGATCCACGCCGGCCACGATGTTGCCCCACTGGTCGTCCCCCCCCGTCTGCAGCACGCAGCCGTGGGTTCGATGCAGGTGCAGGAAGTCATAGGCCTGGAGGATCTGGTAGTTGAACTCGATGAAGCTCAGCCCGCGCTCCAGCCGCAGCTTGTACGCCTCGGCCGCCAGCATCCGGTTGACGCTGAAGTGCCGCCCGATGTCGCGCAGGAACGGGATGTAGCGGAGATCCAGCAACCAGTCGGCGTTGTTGACGGCCGTCGCGCGCCCGGCGCCGAAGCCGAGGTAGCGGTCGAGCTGGGCGTGGATGGCGCGGTAGTAGCCGTCGATCGTCGCCTCGTCCAGCATGCCGCGCAGCTCGGTCTTGCCGCTGGGGTCGCCGACCATCGTCGTGCCGCCGCCGACGACCGCGATCGGGCGGTGGCCGGCCCGCTGCAGGTGCAGCATCGCCATCACCGGCACCAGGTGCCCGACGTGCAGGCTGGCGGCCGTGCAGTCGAAGCCGTTGTAGAAGACCACCGGGCCGGCGGCCAGCATCCGGCGCACCGCCTCGGCGTCGGTGGCCTGGGCCACGAAGCCGCGCTGGCTGAGGATCTCGAAGGCGTCGCCGCCCATCGGGGGTCAGCGGCCTTCAGCGGGCGCGGGCTCGCGCGGCGTCAGCCGGTCGATCAGCGCCTCGAGCGCCAGCGCGTAGCCCGCCGCACCCAGCCCGTAGATGCCCCCGACGCACACCGGCGCCAGGACCGACGAATGGCGGAACGCCTCGCGAGCATGGATGTTGGAGAGGTGCACCTCGATCGCCGGCGGCGATGCCGCCAGCGCGTCGCGCAGCGCGTACGACGTGTGCGCCAGCGCCCCGGGGTTGACGATGATCCCGTCGACCGTCCCGATGGCCGCGTGCAGCGCTTCGATCAGCGCGCCCTCGTGGTTGGACTGGACGATGTCGAGCGCCACCCCGTGGTGGATCGCCAGCTGCTCGAGGCGGGCGTTGATGTCCTCGAGCGTCATGCGCCCGTAGACCTCCGCCTCGCGCCGGCCCAGCAGGTTGAGGTTCGGCCCGTGCAGCACCAGGAAGCGCACGCCGGCCTCAGCCCAGCTCGCCCAGGACCGCGTGGAGCTGCTCCACCGCCCAGTCCACCTCGTCGGCCGTGATGACCAGCGGCGGCGCGATCCGGATCGTGTGGGTGTGCGTCTCCTTGCAGAGGAGGCCGCGGGCCATCAGGGCCTCGCAGTAGCGCCGCGCCCCGCCGACCTCGGCGTGCAGCTCGATGCCGATCCACAGGCCGACCTGGCGGATCTCCTTGACGGCGGGGTCGGCGAGGCCGCGCAGGTGCTGCCCGAAGCGCACGCCCATGCGCGCCGCGTTCTCGACGAGGTCCTCTTCGATCAAGACCCGGATGGCCTCGCGCCCCACGGCCGCCCCAAGCGGGTTGCCCCCGAAGGTCGAGCCGTGGTCGCCCGGCCGGAACACCTCCATCAGCTCGTCGTCCGCGACGAACGCCGACACCGGGTACATCCCGCCGGAGAGCGCCTTGCCGAGCGTCATCCCGTCCGGCCGGGCGTCCTCGTGGTGGAAGGCGAACATGCAGCCGGTGCGCCCGAGCCCGGACTGGATCTCGTCGAAGATCAAGAGGATCTCGTGGTCGTCGCAGATCTCGCGGATGCGGCGCATGGTGCCGGCCGGCGGGATGATGATGCCCCCTTCGCCCTGGACCGGCTCCATGAGCACGGCCACGGTGTTCGGCGTGATCGCGGCCTGCAGCGCGTCGACGTCGCCGTAAGGGATGACCTTGAAGCCCGGCGTGAACGGTCCGAAGCCGTCGCGGTACTGCGGCTCGTCGGAGAACGAGACGATGCTGATGGTGCGGCCCGCGAAGTTGCCCTCGAACACGATGATCTCGGCCTGCCCGTCCGCGACGCCCTTGACCTTGTAGCCCCACTTGCGGCAGGCCTTGAGGGCTGTCTCGACAGCTTCGGCGCCGGTGTTCATCGGCAGCACGCGGCTGAAGCCCGTCAGGTCGGCGACTTCCTTGAGGAAGGGGCCGAGCTGGTCGTTGTGGAACGCGCGCGACGTCAGGGCGAGCTTGTGGGCTTGCTCGGTGAGCACGCGCACCAGGCGAGGGTGGTTGTGGCCCTGGTTGACCGCGCTGTAGGCGGCCAGGCAGTCCAGGTACTTGTTCCCGTCGACGTCCCACACCCAGCAGCCCTGGCCGCGGGTCAACACGACGTCGAGCGGGTGGTAGTTGTGCGCGCCGTAGCGGTGTTCGAGCTCGATGAGGTCGCGCGCGGCCGTCGACGGCGTCGACCGCACGGTCGGCGCGAGGCGCGGGACGGGCATGGCCGATCGAAGCATGGGGTTCACTCTTCGGTTTGGGGATTCCGGTCGCAGGGACAAGGACCGCTCACCGACTCAACGCGAGCCGACAGGAGCCAATACAGGACAAGACAATATAATAATCCTATGCTCATGGGCACTGGGCGTCAACCAGATGGCCGGCCGTTGCGGGGCCGCACGACCCGCGCGGGTGGTGGACGCGCCCGGTCAGCGCAGTACCGCTCCCGCCGCGAAGCGGCCCGTGCGGCCCGCTTCGGCGCGGTGCGAGTAGAAGCGATCGGTGGCCGCCGGGGTGGAAATACCGGCCACGGCGATCCGGCCGGCGGTGACGCCGGCCGCCGCGAGCTGCCGTGCGTTGGCCTGCCACAGATCGACCCGGCTCCGGACGCCGCTGGCCGCGTGGACCAGGCCCGGCCAGTCCTCCGGGAAGGCGCGTGCGAAGGCCGCGGCCACCTCGGGCCCCACCTCGAAGTCGGCGGGCCCGATCGACGGCCCAATGCCCACGACGAGGTCGCCCGGCCGCGTGCCGAACGCGGCGGTCATCGCCGCGACCGTGCGCGCCGCCACACCGGCCACGGTTCCCCGCCAGCCGGCGTGCGCCACGCCGATGGCCGGGGTGCGCGGGTCGAAGAGCACGATCGGGACGCAGTCGGCCACCAGGACCGTCAGGCACGCGCCGGGCGTGGCGGTGATGAGGGCGTCGGCCTCCGCGACCGGCGCCGGGGGGACAGGGTCCGGCGCCGTCCCGGATGCCGGTGGGCCGACGTCGGCGCGGCCGCGGCACGCCGGGCCCGTACCGGCCCCCCCCACGCGGTGCACATGACTGCCGTGCACCTGGCGGCCGGTGACGAGGTCCGGCGGCGACACGCCGAGCGCGGCGGCCAGCCGGGACCGATTTGCGGCGACGGCCTGCGGATCGTCACCGACGCCGTAACCGAGGTTGAGGCTCGCGAACGGGGCGCGGCTGGCGCCGCCGGCGCGGGTGGAGACGAAGTGTACCAGGCGCGGGTCATCCGACAGCGCTTGGAATCGGAAAACCGCAAGCCCCGCGCCGAGGTCTACGAACGGCATGGCGTGACAGACCCGGCTGGCCGTTGTGTGAAGTCGCGCGCCCTTGGACGGCGCCGGCCGTGAGCTGCGCCACCGCATGGGAGGAGCCCGTGTCGACAAGGACCGCGGCCTTCGACGGCATCGTGATCGGATGCGGCGTCGCTGGCCTGACGTCGGCCATCCGCCTCGCCGAGGCGGGCCTGCGGGTACGGATCGTGGCCCGCGCGGTCTCGCCGCACACCACGTCCGACATCGCCGCAGCCGTCTGGTATCCGTTCCGGACCGAGCAGTCCGATCGCAGCCTCGCGTGGGCCGTCGAGAGCCTGGCGTTCCTGAGGGGACTGGCCGATGATCCCGGCGCCGGCGTCACGCTCGTCGAGGGGATCGAAGCCCTGCCCGTCGCGGCCGGCGCACCGCCCCCCTGGCACGCGGCCGTCGACGGCTTCCGGCGCGCCCGGCGCGACGAGATCCCACCGCCATACGTCGACGGCTTCGTGTTCACCGTTCCCGTGGCCCAGATGCCCGTGCACCTCGCCTGGCTCGCGGCGCGGTTCAGGGCCCTGGGAGGCGTCATCGAGACCGGGGTCGAGCTCGCGCCCGACGACCTCGATCGCCTTGCGGGCGAGGCGGCCGTCGTGGTCAACTGCACGGGCCTCGGCGCGCGGGATCTGGTCGGCGACGCCGATCTCGTCCCCATCCGCGGCCAGATCGTGCGGGTGACGCCCGGGCATGCCGGGCGTTTCGTGCAGGCGCCCGCTGACGAAGAGGGCGCCGTCAGCTACGTCATCCCGCGCCCCGACTGCACCGTGCTGGGCGGCACGACCGAGCTCGGCCGCTGGGATCTCGACGTCGACCCGGCCACCGCGGAGGCGATCCGCGCGCGGTGCGTGCGGCTGGTGCCGGCGCTGGCCGACGCCGCAGTGCTGTCGCATGCCGTGGGATTGCGCCCGGGCCGCCCGTCCGTGCGGCTCGAAGCCGAGCGGCGCGCTGGGGGGTGGTTGATCCACGACTACGGGCATGGCGGGGCTGGGGTGACGCTGGCGTGGGGCTGCGCGGGAGAGGTGGTGCGGCTGGCCGAGACTTGCCTGGGCCACGCCAGATAGGCCGTCATCGCCGCCATCGTGGGGTGCCGAAGCGGTGAAACGATGCGTCAGACCGTCAGGGGGACGAAGGCAACGGGCCCGTCCCCGATGCGCCGTCACCACACCCGAATGCCAGACCGGGCACCCTCGAATGGATGCTGTCGCATGCGCTTGGGCGTGGTGACGGCGCGAGGGCGCATCCCCGGCGGGATGCGGGCCGCATTACTGCCCGAGCACCTCGAAGATGACCTCGTTCTCCGGGGCGCGCCGGAACTTGATGGGGACACCCGCGGCGTCCGCCGCCTTCTTGAGACGGGCCTTGATGGTCTGACGGCTGACTTTCTCCTCTTCGACCGTCGTGCGACCACCCTCGCCTGGCTTCAGGTTGCGGATGAACTTGACGTACTCGTTGGTGGCGGTGGACGGGCGATGATTGCCCGTCAGTTGTTGCCGCGTCAGCTTGGCTAGCGCCATAGGTAGAACCTCCCTTGGATTGTGTTGTCGTTCGTTTGCGTCCGTGGTTGACGCGGGCGGCAGTGAGGCGAGGATGCTGGCAGTGCCGATCGCTCGTAATCCGCGTGGAACCTGGAGTGACGCGGCACCATTCTAACGATGTTGGGGCGAAATGCGAAATGACGTGCGTATCTATCGGTTCGCGTGCTTGGTTTTCTGTTCGCATTGGCGTCTATCCGAGGCCCGTCGTCTTGGTCAGAACGTCACCGCCGCCCCATCCTTGCGCGGGTCACTGCCTCCGATCCGCACGCCGTTTTCGGCGATGACGATGACCTGGCCGCCCCCAAAGGTGCCGGCTCCTGGCGTGTCATCGCGTGGGACAAGCACGTGCCCGCGTGACGCCAGATCGTGGCGCGCCGTGTCCGAGTACCACGGCTCGAGGGCGATCCGCCCGTCTGGCGTGATCTGGAAGCGCGGTGCGTCCAGGGCACGCTGGGGATCCATGCCCGCGCAGCGCAGGGCCGCCATGACTTGGAGGTGTCCCTGTGGTTGCATATGGCCGCCCATGACGCCGAAACATGCGTACAAAGTGCCGTCCTCGGCGTGGGTGGCCATCCCGGGGATGATGGTGTGAAAGGGGCGCTTGCCGGGCGCCAGGCCGTTGGGATGAGCGGCGTCCAGCGTGAAGCCGGCACCGCGGTTTTGCAGCGGGATGCCCGTCCAGCCGGCGACGATCCCGCTGCCGAAGCCCATGTAGTTGCTGTTGATCAGCGAGCAGGCATTGCCGTCGCCGTCGACGGCGGCCAGGTAGACCGTGTCCGAGCCGCGCGGGATGCCCGTGGCCGGCGCCTCGATCGCGCGGTCCAGCTTGACCAGCGCCCGTCGCGCATCGGCGTAGCCCGGAGCGAGCAGCGTCGAGAGCGGTGGGGTGGTGAACGCCGGGTCCGCGACCCAGGCGTGGGCGTCGGCGAACCCGAGGCGCATGGCCTCGATCAAAAGGTGCAGGCGATCCGCCGAGTCCCAGGGCAACGCCGAGAGGTGCCACTCCCGCGCGATCGCCAGGGCGAGGAGCGCCGCCAGCCCCTGACCGTTCGGCGGGCACTGCCAGACATCCAGCCCGTGGAAGTGCGTGGCGATGGGCGTATCCCACGTCGACCCGTGGCGGGCCAGATCCTCGCGGGTGAGGCACCCGCCGGCGGCCGCCACCGCCCCCACGATCGCCTCGGCGATGGGCCCACGATAGAACGCGTCCGGGCCGCCTTCAGCCACTTCCCGGAGCGCGCGGGCCTGACCGGGCATGCGCACCCGCGCCCCGGCCCGCGGCGCGTCCCCCGCGGGCAGGAAATGCGCCCGCGCGGCGTCGTGCCGCGCCAGCAGCGGCGCGCTGGCCTGCCAGGCGCGCGCGATCAGCTCGCTGACCGGGTAGCCCCGCTCGGCGGTGGCGATGGCCGGCGCCAGCAATGCCGCCAGCGGCATCCGGCCGTGCTCAGCGGCCAGGCGCGCCCACGCCTCCACGGCCCCGGGCACCGTCACCGTCAGCGCCCCGCGCTGCGGCATGGACGCCCAGCCGGCGGCGCGCAGGCGGGCGGGGTCGAGCGCGGCCGGCGCGCGGCCGCTGCCGTTCAGCGCCCGCACCTCGCGCATCGCCGCGGAGTAGACCAGCGCAAAGCAGTCGCCGCCCATGCCCGTGCCGGTGGGCTCCACCACGGCGAGCATGGCCGCAGCGGCCACCGCGGCGTCGACGGCGTTGCCACCGGCCAGCATCGTCTGCAGACCCGCCTGCGCGGCCAGCGGCTGGCTGGTCGCGACCATCGGCCCCAGGCCCATGACGGCGCTGCGCCGGGATGGGAAGTCCGGGGGGCCATCGAATCGGGTGCTGGGCGATCCAGGCGACATGCCGGTATCCTTTGGTGTGCGGGCGGTGATCGGGGTGCCGATCAGAGCGGGCCACCGAAGGGTCCGGCCGCCCGAGGTCAGCCAGGGCCATGGGTGGCCGGCCCGGGCTCAGATTACCGTGATCGGCCGGCCATCGCAAGACGCCAGGCGGCGACGATACCCATGGAAGATCGCAAGTGGATGGCCCAGATCCGGCGCGGCGCGCTGGACCTGTGCATCCTGGCCATCCTGTCGCACGGCAAGCGTTACGGCTACGACATCGCCCACGCCCTGTCGGGTGCCGAGGGGTTCGTCATCAAGGAAGGCACGATCTACCCGCTGCTCAGCCGCATGATGAGCGAGGGCTACGTGGCCGCCGAGTGGCAACCGTCGCCCCAGGGCCCCCAGCGCAAGTACTACACGTTGACGAAGCTCGGCGAAGCGCGTCTCAGCGCCATGCGCGCCGAATGGCAGCGCTTCACGCGCGACGTCGATCGCCTGTTCGAGGGAATCGAGGACGGGTCATGAGCCCCGACATGCAGCGAACGGTGGACCACTACGTCGCGCGCTTGCGGCGCGCGATGCGCGGCGCCTCGCCTGACGTGGTCGCCGAGATCGAGCGCGAGATCCGTGGCCACATCGAGGATGCGCTCGCCGCTCGAGAAGCGCCGGCCATGGGGGATCTCCGCGACGCGCTCGAACGGCTCGGAGCGCCCGAGGAGTACGCACGGGACCTCGTCTTGTTCATGATGGTCGACCGCGGGTATCGCGATTGGTCGTTGCCCCACATGCTGCGATCGACCCTGTTCTGGTCGCTGTCGACCCTTGCCGGCGCCGTCGTCGTTCTGACGTTCGGCATCCTGTACGCGCTCGCGCTCGTGGCGAGCACCGCGGCGGCGCTCGCGCTCGTCGCCCCAGGCTGGTGGGGAGCTCGATGGGTCGGCGACGGGTTCGGCATGACCGGTCAGCCGGGGCCGGCGCGTTGGCTCGTCGCGATCGGGGGACCGCTGGCGCT
This sequence comes from uncultured Anaerolineales bacterium, assembly GCA_964415605.1. Taxonomy (GTDB): domain Bacteria; phylum Chloroflexota; class Anaerolineae; order Epilineales; family Epilineaceae; genus UCB3. Next base: position 22,616 of record CAYQBA010000061.1, read on the forward strand.
GGTCGGCCTGACGTTCGTCGTGCGCTGGTTCGTCGGGCAGTACGTCCGGCATGCTCGGCCGCATGCCTTCCCGGCTTCCGAGGCAAGCGACTGGGTGCGGCGGGCCGAGCGGCGGATCCTGGCGATCGCGGGCACGAGCTTCGCCGTCACCTTGCTGGCGGGCTTTGCCTCTGGCGCTTACCGCTTCGACGCCGCCTTCAGGCCTCACCTGCCGCCCGACTACCTGGCGACGCCCCTGGGCATGGTGAGCGGCGCCGGCATGCTTGCGCTGATCCTGGCGCCGATTCTGGGCGTGCTGTGGTCCGTGGTGCGCGCCGACGGGGCGGCCGACGAGGCCCCCGACCTCTGATGCCGCCGTTTCGGCGAGGGCGCCGCCGGGCGGCTTGGACCGGATTTGGACTTTTCGGGCTTGACAAGGCCTGCTTTCTGGGTTAGACTGGTCCGTGCTGTAGGCAAGCAGCGCTCACGGGCGCACAACAGCATGACAATAGAAGGAAGCCAAAGCCGCGGCCATGGCCGGTCGCGGTTTCTATCCGTCGGAAGAATCGGCGGAGACGAGTTGGCCGCACCTTGACAACAGCAGAGAGAGTGAAAGCGGGTCACCTGGTGATGACGGCCGCTCCTCGGAGCGGCCAAGTGGGATGCTCAAATCGCTGACAAGCGAACGAAGAGTTTGATCCTGGCTCAGGATGAACGCTGGCGGCGTGCTTAA